>NZ_CP071615.1 GCF_017357245.1 Rhizobium bangladeshense
AAGAGCCACGCCTTCGCGGGAAATCTGTCCGATCTGCGGTATGACGTTGAATGCAAGAGGGACAGGGAAGCTCTCCGCAGCGGGTCCGGTGCTCCCCTCGAGCCAGGCTTTGACACCGTCTTCCAGCTCCTTAATCCCGCGCAGGCCAACTCCTGAGGCGGCTTGAAAGGTGGTCAAAAGAACCTGGCTAATGCCGAACGTCGCTATCAACGGTCGCAGTGCCCGAACCAGCTGTATCGTGGAGCAATTTGGATTTGCTACTATTCCAGACGGTGGACGAACCGTAAGTGAACACGCGTTAACTTGTGGTACGATGAGGGGTACGTCAGGCCTCATTCGAAAGGCATTCGAGTTATCAATCACCAAGGCTCCTTGGGATGCGAACCGAGGTATCCATACGCCGCTTACGTCGCCGCCTGCAGAGAAGAATGCAATGTCGGTTTTGGTATCACCGATATCGTTAATGTCGCGGAGTGCCTCAACCTGGTATGTTTGGTCTCGAAACTTGAATTGGCGCGCACCCGAACTGGAGGCGAACATCCGCAGTCGATTGACCTTAATCTCACTTTTTTCCAATAACTTGATCAGGGCCGTTCCGACCGCCCCGGTTGCTCCAACGATAGAAATATCTAATGGTCTCATGAGTACCTCATTTAGACGCTCGTGGTTGGATCTTGCTTTCAATATTCGAAGCTCGCTTCGGCCGCCCAAGGATGTAACTGGAAGTCTGTCGTCGCGGCTTGATGCACAGTTCAATGCCTCCTCTCTTCAGATCGTTGGACTTTCGACCTGGTGTTTCCTGCAATAATTGCCTCCGAATGGCAGATTGGACGCCTAGAAAGGTCTTCGCGTCGCCAGCCGGATTTGCTTTCAGGAAGCTGCCATGCGGCCTTCTCCACGTCTTCGAACCGATGCGATAGTCTCGCAATTTGGACGGTGCCGGCGGCTTCTAGCGCTCGGAACGGAATTCAAGATTCGTGCGGTGAAAGATGAGCAACGGCGATATGAGTCTGGCAGTTCTTTGGACAGACGCGGGCGCACGCTCCGCAGCCGATACAGCGGCCGGGATAATCAATGACCATGATGACCCGACTGAGTTCACCATTAAAGTCGTCCTCGCCATCGCAGGCACCGAGCATGTCGCCTGCTTCATCGATGCCGTAGAGATGCATGACCTCGCGTGAGCAGACCTTGAAGCAGCGACCGCAGCCAATGCAGGTCGCAGGGTTGATCGAATTCAAATATTCCGGCATCCATTGGGATCCGTCGCGAGTCACGCATGAGCTTGTCATAGATTCCTCCAATTTAGCGAGTTCTGCCGATGGCAAATGTGACAGCCGAAGGCCCGCCGATTGCCAGACAAAAACGAGTTGGCAGCTGTCTACAATCTTTGCCCAGCGCAGCCTCACCTTCGCTTCGATGTCTTTCGATCTTGTCGGAGATATTCTCGATCCCGGCGGCTTCCACGAAGGTCCACGTGTCGCTTGTCTCGTCGTAGGTGGCAAATAGTCTGACCGATGCAAACCGCGCTGTCAGTCCCTTCATATCTTGCGTGACGATCGCAATTCGCAGAGCGCCTGCCGGCAGTTTCGGCCGCTGTTGCTGGAGTCTCCCATTGAAGAGTGGGAGGCGACGAATTGATCTCATTTGCGATTCCCGCCTGTCGGTTGGGTCAACTGGACCGTGGGTTCGGAGGGTGGTTGGCCTGAATGATGTTTGCGAGGTCAAAGATCACATCGCGGGTTCCCCGGTATAATATTGTAAGCTTTTGCTGGCTGCCGACGCGGTCGAAAATTGGCAAACCAAGCCGCATCAGCGGAACGCCGAGGCGTTTGGCAGCTTCCCGGCCGTGCGAGTGTGTGGCGATAAGATCGGCCGTTGCGGCGAGACTCTCCAGATCGCTGAGATCACCGACTTTGACGGTGTTCGCCGGTACCATCTCGAGTGCCTTCGAAGTGCCGGTCGTGGCGACTGCGACCGCAATTTCCGCACCCATGGCAGTAAAAAGATTGGAGAACTGGAAAAGCTGATCCGGCTCGGAGGCGATTGCGATCTTCTTGCCTGCCATATGGAAATGTCCGTCGAGCATCGCATCCTGCAGCTGCATTCGATTGCGGCGGACGTTGAGCGGCGCCTGTTTCCGTGACAGAGCGGCAAGCACGCGAATAAAGCGATCGACGTTCTCTAGGCCCGTTAGCGATCTAAACAGGACGTATGGGACGCCGGTCAGTCTCTGTAGCGCTTCAGCCGGTCGCCGCATATGCTCACCGATTGCGATACACTGCATCGCAGTACCAAGATCGCGGATTTCCTGCACTTTCGTGCCGCCATATGTGGTCGGCATCCATTCTTCGGGGATGGACCCGTCGAGCGCTCCCGACACATCGGGAAGGATAACCGGATCGAGCCCGAAGCTTACGGCCGTCTCGCGCAAATGTTCAATATCAGCAACTGTTAAGTTGCAGCCAGGCAAGATCGCGATCTTGCCTGCATCTCGATACTGCTTTTCAGGTCGTGTTATTGCCTCGATCATGGCGGTAACAGCTTTAGACCAACCTTCCTCTATGGCGCCGTCAAAGTCCGGCGTGTTGGCGAGTACCACTTCGGTGCCCACAAGTTCTATCGCCCGCTTGCGTTTTATGTTTTCGACGTCACCGGCGACATCCTCGTCGCGGGCCTCTACCGATGCGGTCGTGCATATCCCGATCAGTCGTGGTCTTGTGCGGGCTTTGAGGCTGAGAATTGCCTCTTCGAGACGATCCGCGCCGCCGACGATTATCGAGGTTTCGTTCATCGCCGTCGTTTGCAGCGGGATCGCTTCATTGAAATGCCTCACGAGCAGTGCGAGCGCGAAGCTCGTACATCCCTGGCTGCCATGGAGCAGAGGTATTGCGCCGTCGACGCCGAGAAAGGCGAAGGCAGCACCAAGCGGCTGAGACGACTTCAGGGGGTTGACCGCCGCCGACTTATTTTGAGATACGACGCGTGCCATAGTACGACCTCAACATTTTTTGCGAGTGATCTCGCGGTTTTGGTTCGACGCGCTTACGCTTCTCTTTTAGCTCGTTTTTAAACGACCAAGGCCGGCTCCCATGGCGCCGGCTCGCGCACCTGCGGCCACATCGGATTGTGGATTGCCAGGTCAATTTGTCGAGCAAGTTGCACCATTCCCTCATAGCCAGCGTAAGCGTGATGACGCTCCTGGTTGATGTCGAGCCAGGGCAGTTTTGCCTTTAGCGCTATATACTGGGTGCGTCCGCCCGACAGCATGATGTCAGCCTTTCTCTCGAGTAGAAGCGAGAAAAGTTCGCGCGGCGACATCGACTCGAACAGGAGGTTCTCCTCCTTCAGGGTCTGTTTCACTCGCTCTCTATCTTCGAGCGTCGATTTCTTGACTGATGTGCCGACGATCTCCATGCCGATCTCCATCAAGGCATGGACGACCGACCATGATTTCACGCCGCCTGTATTTAGAAGCACGCGCTTGCCCTCAAGGCGAGGTCGGTAGGCTTCCAGCCTCTTCCACACTTTTTCCTCTTCTTCCGCTACAAGGATTTCCGTGCGACGCAAAAGCGAGGGGTCGGCACCTTTCCTTACAAGCAGATCGGCGATCCGCCGGAGCGCCTCCGAGGTGCCGGAAATGCCATAGAAGGAGCCCTCAAAAAATGGAATGTCCCAGCGTTCCTGCATCTTACGTGCCAAAGCAACGAACGCTGTCGAACACACCGTCATCGCTGCGCGTGAGCGGTGGGCGGAGGCGACGTGCAGGTATCGCGCGTCTCCCGGGATACAGGCGCGGACGCGGATGCCGAGCTTATCCAAGAGCGGCTTCACCAGCCAGAACTCACCCGAGAGGTTAAATTCGCCGAGTATGTTGATATCGCAAACGCTTGGTTCATCGGCCTCCACGGTACCAATGACATGCTTTAGTAGCGCCTCGCCCGCTAGCTTGTTGCCGAGGTTCTTAGATCCGAGGAAGCCTGGCGCATTGACCGGCACCACTGGTAACGCAAATTCGTCCGACGCTCGCTTGCAAACAACCTCGATGTCGTCGCCGATCATAGCCGTTATGCAGGTTGAATAGACGAAGATTGCCGCGGGCGCATACCCCTCCTTAATTTCCCGGATTGCTTTAAAGAGCTTCCGTTCACTGTGGCCCATTACGATGTCGATTTCCGTAAGATCAGTCGTGAAGCTCGTGCGCCAAAGTGTTGGACCTGACGAGGCAGTGCCACGGTTGTCCCAGGAATTTCCCTCGCAGGCGAGCGGTCCGTGAATCAGATGCGCGACATCGGTAATCGGCTGCAATGCGACCTTGGCGCCGTCGAAAGCGCAACCGCCGACAGCCGTTCCCGGGGCCATTGGCCTCGCGCAATTCTTTCGGCGCGCCTTAGGACCCTTGCCGCCGCTCCTTTCACTCGCTAGCTCGTGGAAGGCATCTTTGATGTTGGCGTTGGGCGAGGACATTCGTCTGCCTTCATATCTGGTTTGAGAGATAGGCCGCCTGGCCGGCCGCCGCTCTTAGCGAGTGAGGTCATACGAATAGTCTGTCACACCGGCGTGCATTGTTTCGCGATCGAGGTTGTCGAAGATCTTGTCGAGGATCGCGGTCAAAAGACGCAGTCCGCCCTGGTAGCCCATGAGGGGGAATCGATGATGATGGTGCCGGTCAAAAATTGGAAAGGTTAGCCGAACCAGTGGGGTACCGGTGTCCCGTTCGAGATACTTCCCATAAGAATTGCCTATCAGGAGATCCACGGGCTCAGTGAAAAGTAGCGAGCGCAGTGCCCAGAGATCTTTGCCTGGCCAAACCTGTGCATTCTTCCCGAAGGGCGAGGATGCGAGGAGTTCCTTCATCTCGTCCTCCCAAGCTGAGGTGCCGTTAGTGGCAAGGCAGTGGGTTGGCTCGCCGCCGGTTTCCATGATGAAGCGCGCCATCCCATAGACGAAATCTGGATCGCCGTAGATCGCGTATTTTTTTCCATACAGCCAAGCTTGGCTGTCCGCCATCGCGTCGATGAGTCGCCCGCGCTCCAGACGGATCACCTCGGGAATTTCTCTCGTGGAAATGTCAGATATCGCCATCAGGAGTTCGTCGGTAGCTTCGACGCCAAGAGGATAGCGGAAGGAGGTCGTCGCTTGTCCAACGGCTCTGCAGTAATCCAGCGTCTTGCGAGTGTTGTAATATTGCAGGGACAACGTCCCCTCCGCGTTCAACGCCGCCTTCACGTCATTGATTTTGGTCCCCCCGTCATACATACGAAAGTTACCATCGGAGGGGGTATCGAACTGATCTGATGCGTCCTGGATGAACATGTAAGTCACTTGCATCAAGTCGAGCAGGCGTTTTAATTCGCGATTGTTCCCAACGCAGAAGCCATCAAATCCAGGAATGATGTTAACAGAAGCGGTGGCTTCACTTCGCGCGGTGCCCTTCCAGAAATTCTCCAGCACACCTTTTACCATGCTGTCGTAGCCATCGACATGGCTGCCGACAAAGGCTGGTGTGTGGGCAAAGGGGACATCGAAATCGCGCGGGACCGAACCTTCACTTTTGGCATTTTCGATAAAACCATGCAGGTCATCTCCGATGACCTCTGCCATACATGTGGTCGACACCGCGATCATCTTCGGGTTATAGAGCTTGTACGTGTTGGCGAGACCGTCGACCATATTTTTCAGGCCACCAAAAACAGCCGCGTCTTCTGTCATCGATGACGAGACCACCGATGACGGCTCCTTGAAATGGCGCGATAGGTGCGATCTGTAGTAGGCAACGCAACCTTGGCTGCCATGGACGAACGACATCGTTCGCTCGAATCCCGCCGCTGCGAACACCGCACCGAGGGGCTGGCAGGCTTTGGCTGGATTGACGACAAGGGCTTGGCGGGCCAAGTTTTTCTCTCGGTATTCCCAGCTCTTCGTGAATTCGCGCTGGTCCGACACGACCTGATCCGGGTGTGGGCACTCGAATTTCAGCTTTTTTTTGGCCAACATCTTCCTGTATTCCGGCTCGCAGAATAGGGGCGCGTGGTCGAGAGTTTTCTCAGCTGACTGCGGCATAGGGTCACCTCTTTCGATCTGGCCGCGGCTCAAGGGCGGTCCAGAAACATGCGTCGTTTAAGCCGTTGCGCGTTTACGCGCGAACGCTATGTTCTCACCCAGCAACCGCCGCCAAAATGCGGTCATTTTTCCAGGGCGCGTCGTAGAGACCCCAAACTGGATTGTTGATGGCCATGTCCATGTCCCGAGCGAAAATTGCGAAGCCGTCATAACCGTGATACGGACCAGAATAGTCCCAGGAGTGCATCTGACGGAATGGAATGCCCATTTTCTGCACCGGGTATTTTTCTTTAACGCCGGACCCGACGAGATCGGGCCGAATTCCCTCAATGAATTTCTCAAGTTCATAGCCAGTCACATCGTCGTAGATCAGCGTGCCATCTTTTACATAATGGCCAGTGCGCTGATAGTCGTCGCCGTGACCGAATTCGTAACCGGTTCCTACGATTTCCATCCCGAGGTCCTCATAGGCGGTGACGACGTGACGAGGACGCAATCCCCCGACGTAGAGCATCACCCGTTTGCCGGAAAGGCGCTGCCAGTATTTGTCGATTACGGCCCAAACGAGGGGTTGGTATTTGGCTATGACCTTTTCGGCTTTTTCTTGGATCTCCGGCCCGAAGTGTTCGGCAATGTTGCGCAGCGAGGCATCGATTTGGGAGTGTCCAAAGAAATTATATTCCATCCAAGGGATGCCATATTTTTCCTCCATGTGCCTGGAGATGTAATTCATCGACCGATAGCAGTGAATGAGGTTGAGTGCCGCTCTCGGCGCGCGCTCCACTTCGGCGAGAGTTGCATCTCCGGACCAGTTGCCGACCACGCGCAATCCGATCTCCTCGAGCAGGATGCGTGAGGCCCATGCGTCGCCGCCAATGTTATAGTCGCCTATGACATTTACGTCGTAGGGACCTGGATCGAATTTTATGTCTTTCTTGTCGAAGACCCAATCTCGAATTGCGTCGTTGGCGATGTGGTGGCCAAGCGATTGCGACACGCCACGGAAGCCTTCGCAGCGTACTGGCACGACGGTCGTCGCGTGTTCTTTGGCCTTCTTTCGCGCTACGGCCTCAATATCGTCGCCAATCAGACCGATCGGACATTCCGATTGTAGGGTGATGCCATTGCTTAGCGGGAAAAGTTCAGCAATCTCATCGATGACCTTTTCCAGTTTCTTGTCACCACCGAAAACGATATCTTTTTCCTGAAAATCAGATGTAAATTGCATCGTCACGAATGTGTCGATGCCTGTCAGACCGACGTAATAGTTGCGACGTTGCGACCAGGAATATTGACCGCAACCCACAGGCCCGTGTGAAATGTGAACCATATCCTTGATTGGTCCCCAGACGACACCTTTTGAACCGGCGTAAGCGCAGCCGCGGATCGTCATCACGCCTGGAACAGACTTGATGTTCGACTTTACCTCGCATTCGCTGGTCGCGTTTCCGTCCTTTTCGCTCGTTGCAAGGCTAAGGTGCTTACTGCGGCGCTTTGCTGCTTTGTCCGGGTATTGGGAGAGCACATCCGCTATAAGCTTCGCATGGAAGTCACTGTCATTGTGGTATTTGAAGGTCATTGACGCTACCCCTTGAAAAAGTCTGGGTGAAGTCTCATTGGCGAAACCTCCCTCACGCGATGCCGGGCGCTTTGCGTGTCGCTGGTCGCACGTGTCAGTGTGATCACTGGGCAGCTGTCAACTTGGCATCCCTGGCTTGAAGTTCGGCAAGCATCTGCTCATCGGTTTTCATGATCCCGAAATCGAGAAGCATGTCCTCAAGTTCTTCCATGGTGATGGGGGTCGGGATGGTGCCTTTGCCAGAATTGTCATGTATTCTTTGGGCAAGTGTCCGGTACTCGGCCGCTTGCTGAGAGTCCGGCGCATATTGGATCACCGTCATCTTTCTAAGTTCGGCATGTTGGACAATGTTATCGCGTGGCACGAAGTGGATGAGCTTGGAATTGAGTTTGGCAGCCAGCGCTTCGGCGAGGTCGAGTTCGCGGTCGGTCTGACGCTCGTTACAAATGAGGCCACCCAGGCGCACGCTGCCGCCTGCAGCATATTTCAGGATGCCCCTGGCGATATTGTTGGCGGCATAGAGCGCCATCATTTCGCCGGACATGACGATGTAGATTTCCTGAGCTTTGTTTTCACGGATCGGCATCGCGAAGCCGCCGCACACAACGTCACCGAGCACGTCATAAGACACGTAGTCGACATCGTTGTAGGCGCCGTTCTCTTCGAGAAAGTTGATCGACGTGATAACGCCGCGTCCCGCGCAGCCGACGCCTGGCTCCGGACCGCCAGACTCCACGCATTTGATACCTTTATAGCCTACCTTGAGCACGTCTTCGAGTTCAAGATCTTCAACCGAACCTCTCGTTGCTGCGAGATCAAGAACCGTATCCTGGGCCTTCGAGTTCAAGATCAGGCGCGTAGAATCAGCCTTAGGGTCACAGCCGACGATGAGGATCTTCTGCCCATGGTCTACAAGGGCGGCTAGTGTGTTTTGGGACGTAGTGGACTTGCCAATTCCGCCCTTTCCATAGAATGCAATTTGACGCAGAGCTGCCATGTCTGGCGTTCCTTCATGTGTTCGAGGCGGTGCGGTTATCCTGCAACGCGGATGCCGAGGCCGTCCCGCGGCCTCGCAATAGCTCTCAAGATTCGTGCCAAGCGGCCGATTGAGCTGACGAACAATAATTCGCCGCGATTCCAGCTATGTGGGCGTAAAATACGGGATTGAGAACACAAACGCTTGTCAAGTAACCGACAAAGGTGATGACAATGTCGAAATAGATTGTCACCGTCTAAGGGCTAATGAATGGTGGCCCTTTGTGCAATATCTGACCAACCGACAGGATGTCTCTTTTTGGGTAGCTTCTAGAACTATTGTTAGAGCAGCTGCTATCCCATCACCAGACCGGCCGTAACGAATTCTGATCGCCCCCGTAAAGAGTTGTCTTCGGTGAATATTGATGATGATCATGCCATCTAAGCTCGACTGCGCTACGGCGAGTGGGCTACTTGACAAGGAAGACGTCACTCGCGCCTCGACTGGTCCCCTACATAAGGCTAACTTCCTGCTCTGCTGTCGGTCATGATAGTGGCAGTGATGTCAATGAAGCTCTCGCCCCTGCTCACGCGGTCAGCAATCATGACCACTCGACGATGAAGAAGTGAACCGCGCCGGGTTTGCCGGAGGCTCCAACTTCTGAGAAAGTGGAGCCGATATGAGCAAGACAACGAACAAGTTTTCACCGGAAGTCCGCGCCCGAGCCGTGCGGATGGTTTTGGATCACGAAGGCGAGCATTCCTCGCGATGGGCGGCGGTGTCCTCAATCGCCGCCAAGATCGGCTGCACTGCGCAGACGCTCAATGAGTGGGTGAAGAAGGCCGAAGTGGACAATGGTTCCCGGCCTGGGCTCCCAAGCGACGTCGCCGAGAGGATGAAGGCGCTGGAGCGAGAGAACCGTGAGCTTCGGCAGGCCAACGAGATTTTGCGCAAGGCGTCAGCATATTTCGCGATGGCGGAGCTCGACCGCCCATTGAAGCGATGATCTCGTTCATCGACGAACACCGCGCAGTGTTCGGGGTCGAGCCGATCTGCAGGCTGCTGCCGATTGCCCCATCAACCTACTACGAGAACGTGGCCAAGCGTGTGGATGTGGATCGTCTATCGATCCGCGCCCGCAGGGATATAAGCCTGAAGATCGAGATACGTCGTGTCTTCGAGCAGAACTACCGCGTCTATGGCGTTCGGAAGGTCTGGCGGCAGTTGAAGCGAGAAGGCTTCGATGTCGCCCGCTGCACCGTCACTCGGCTTATGAGGTCGATGAGCCTGCAAGGTATCATTCGGGGAAAGCCGATCCGCACGACGTTCCCCGACAGAACGGCTCCGAGCCCACTGGACCGCGTGAACCGACAGTTCAAGGCTCCTGCGCCCAACAGGCTGTGGGTTTCAGATTTCACCTATGTCGCTACCTGGCAAGGCTTCGTTTACGTGGCCTTCGTGATCGACGCTTTCGCTCGGCGCATCGTCGGTTGGCGCGTAAGCCGAACGGCACATGCCGGGTTTGTCCTCGATGCTCTCGAACAGGCACTTCATGATCGGCGTCCCGTTCATGGCGGCGGCCTCGTGCATCACTCGGACAGGGGCGTTCAATACGTGTCGATCAGGTATTCGGAGCGGCTGGCGGAGGCAGGGATCGAGCCTTCCGTCGGAAGTGTGGGCGACAGCTACGACAATGCGCTCGCCGAAACGATCAACGGTCTCTACAAGGCCGAGGTCATCCATCGGCGCGGACCATGGCGGAGCTTCGAAGCGGTGGAGTTCGCCACACTGGAATGGGTCGACTGGTTCAACCATCGAAGGCTTCTGGAACCCATCGGAAACATGCCGCCAGCCGAAGCTGAAGAGCAATATTACGCCATGCTAGACGAACCAGCCATGGCCGCATAACTTAAACGCAATAGCCTCCGGCAAACCCGGCGCGGTTCAAAGGCACCACGTTCTGACAAACGTCGTGTGGTGCGGTCCTATTGAGCACCGATCTTCTCGAATGCGCTTCAATGACTGAAACGCGGAACATCTGAGCGATCTACATCCGGCTAGTGCCATCGTCGAATGATTGCTTCGCCCCGTTAGGGATCCTAATTGGCAAATTCTAAATGGCGTAAATAGTTGGAGTAGGCACGAGTTAAGGCATTGACGCCACCTTTGTCGCGTACGTGACATGCGTTGTTCTTCTCAATTCCGAATTTTCCGCCTAGCTAGCTGAAATGGCAGCGAAATTGTTGCTCGCTAGCTGAATCGGCCTGCTTGGCACGAATCTTGAGAGCTATTGCGAGGCGGCGGAATGGCCGACACCTCCGCAGTGGGGGGTAACCGCACTTGGTTGAACACGTGAAGGAACACCAAGCATGGTTGATCTGAAAATAGGTGACCCAGCTCCTTCGATCATTGATGTGGGCTGGGTTCGTGGCAGGCCTCTCGAGACCTTCCAACCAGGCAATGTTTACATTCTCGCGTTTCTGACGGCCACCCGCGGAGGCTGCGCGGAAATAATGCCCCATCTCGTGCAGTTGCAGGAGAAATACCGGACTGATGGTCTTGAGGTCATCGGCATCGTGATCAAAAGGCCTACAACGGCGGCTGCGGCTCGTGTTTATGTGAATGCATGGCTAAACCAAACCTGCCCAAATCTCAATTTTCGAGTAGGGGTCGATTTCACAGGTCAAATCCACAGCCTCTGGATGGACCCGATCCATTCTGTTGTGCCGTACTCGTTCGTTCTCGACCGCGGCGGAAAGGTCGCCTCTGTCCACCCGATAGACCTTGATGACGTTGTGTGGAAAGCGCTTGACGAAGGCTAACGCAAAGCCACGCCGCATAGGCGCTGCTGATGTTTCACGGGCATGATTGCAACGCCGCGCGACCTCATAGGTGCCAAGACCGTCCCCGTCATAGAGCACCAAGCGCCATAACGCAGTGGAGCGCAGATATGGTTGATTGCGGATTGGCTCCGTCTGCGCGGCGACAAACAAGGTGAGACTCAGCGTCAATCAGGATGAGACTCGGCGGCGGGGGTGTGACGAAGGGAGGGCGTAGCCCGACCGGAGTTACACCCCCGCCGCGGCGCAATTTTTCGGCGTCTGATGATCGCGGTTGGCCCGGTAGCGTGGGTGATTTTCTGAGAATGGAGAATCACCTTTGTGCCGGGTCGCCATGTAACCGATCATCAGACGAGGCTTTTTATGAAGTACCGACAAAACAACCCCATTGAGGTCGCCGCCGCCAAGGCGTCGATCAGCCGGGCGACAGCCTACCGCATCGAGAAGGATGCGCGTCTTCCATCACAGAGCAAGCCACCACGCGACCGGCGTCGCCCCGATCCTCTTGAGCATATCTTTGACACCGAGGTCGTTCCGCTCCTCAAGGCCGCCCCTGGCATCCGTGCGGTCGCCGTTTACAACGAGATGCTGCGGCGTCATCCGGAACTGTCGACAAGTATTCGCCGCACGCTTGAGCGGCGTATCCGATCATGGCGGGCTGTTCACGGTCAGGAGCAGGAGGTGATCTTCCGTCAGACGCATGAACCCGGTCGGTTGGGACTGTCGGATTTTACCGACATGGGCAGCCTCGGCGTGACGATCGCCGGCCAGCCGCTCGACCATCTGCTCTATCACTTCCGGCTGCTCTGGTCGGGCTTCGAACACGCCCATGTCATCCTTGGCGGCGAAAGCTTTGTCGCTCTGGCCGAGGGTCTGCAGAACGCGCTGTGGTCGGTTGGCGGTTCGCCGCTCTATCATCGCAGCGACAGCTTGTCGGCCGCCTTCCGCAACCTCGATGCCGACGCCAAGGTCGATCTGACGCATCGCTACGACGAACTGTGCGCTCATTACCGCATGACGCCGACGCGCAACAACAAGGGCGTCGCGCACGAGAACGGCTCGATCGAAAGTTCCCACGGCCATCTCAAGAAAGCGATCCGCGATGCTCTGCTGATGCGCGGAACCAGGGACTTTGGCGATCTCGTCTCCTACCGCGCGTTCATCGACGAGATCGTCAGCCGCCGCAATGCCACGCATGGCAAGCGCATCGATGCCGAGCGTCCGCATCTGCAGGCGCTTCCCGATCGTCGCACCACCGACTTCGAGGAAATCATCGTTACCGTATCGAGCACCGGCGGCTTCGCCTTGCGCAAGGTCTTCTACACCGTACCTTCCCGTTTGATCGGCCACCGGCTACGGGTACGTCTGTTCGATGATCGCCTCGACGTCTTCATCGGCGGCACGCATCTGCTGACGTTGCCCCGAGGCCGCGCCCATGCGAATGGCAAGCACGATCAGGTCGTCAACTATCACCACGTCATTCATTCCCTGCGCAAAAAGCCGATGGCACTTTTAGGGCTCGTTTATCGCGACAAACTCTTTCCCCGGCCGGAATATCGAAGGACTTTCGACGCTCTCATCCAGCAACTGCCCGAGCGGCAGGCTTGCAAGATCACCGTCGAACTGCTGGCGCTGGCGCATGATCGCGGGTGCGAACGTGAACTGGCCGAGGAGCTTGCCAGGACGCTCAACGCCCGCAAACTGCCTGACCTGGCGGCCTTGAGAGCGGTCTTTGGCCCGGACCCGGACCAGTTGCCGATCGTTCGTGTCCAACTCGCATCGCTCGATGGCTATGAAGCTCTAATCGGCGCGGCCTATGCGGGAGAGATCGCGTGAAGAGTATCCACACAGTCGACGAAGCCCGCCTCGGCATCATGCTCAACGAACTGAGGCTGCCGACGATCAAGACGCTCTGGCAGCAATTTGCCGAGCAGGCCGATCGGGAAGGATGGCCTGCCGCCCGTTTCCTCTCGGCCATCGCCGAGCATGAATTGGCCGAACGGGCACATCGCAGGATCGAAAGACACCTCGCCGAGGCCCACCTGCCACCCGGAAAGACGCTCGACAGCTTCGCCTTCGACGCTGTGCCCATGGTCTCCAAGGCCCAGGTCATGGCGATTGCAGCCGGCGATAGTTGGCTCGCCAAAGGAGCCAATATCCTGATGTTCGGCCCGCCCGGCGGCGGAAAGAGCCACCTTGCCGCGGCCATCGGCCTCGCGCTGATCGAGAACGGCTGGCGCGTGCTCTTCACCCGCACGACCGACCTCGTCCAGAAGCTTCAGGTCGCGCGCCGCGAACTCCAGCTCGAAGCCGCCATCGCAAAGCTCGACAAGTTCGATCTGCTCGTCCTCGACGACCTGGCCTACGTCACCAAGGACCAGGCCGAAACGAGCGTGCTCTTCGAACTCATCTCCGCAAGATATGAGCGGCGTTCCATCATGATCACCGCCAATCAGCCCTTTGGAGAATGGAACCGCGTCTTTCCGGACCCAGCCATGACGCTTGCCGCGGTGGACCGACTTGTTCATCACGCAACGATCTTCGAGATGAATGTCGAAAGCTACCGGCGACGTTCCGCCATGGAAGCCAAACGCCAGCGTGGCAGGCCAGCGTCATTCGCGACAATCAAAGGCACCTCACAGTTTGTCGCGGAGCGGCAATCAGAACACGACGAAACTCTTGCCAGCGACAATCAGCATGATACCTTCATCCCGACCGCGACATAAGAATCTCATCCAGATTGTCGCTCGCGTCTCATCCTGATCGTCGCGCTATACCGTCGGTTAAAACGAAGGACTGGCTGCGTGGCGATCTCTTTTCGACCTTCCAGCGCGGGAATATGCACGTCCCCGGATTCTTTCCTCATTCGGCCCGCATACCGGCACTCGCCCGCCTGGAGCAGGTCCCGGAGAAAGACGGAACATGGGTTGGAGGGTTATCGGCGTTGCAACAGATGAGGAAGCTGCGAAGGCCGAGGCTAGTCTAGAGCTCCACCTGTGCATGTGGCTCACGGCAAAGTTCCCTCATTAACGCGGCTGGCGCACCAGCAAGAAGCGAACGATCTGACAAAGGAGAACGAAATGAATGCCGCTGGACAATCATTGATCGATCGCATCTGGGCGGCGATAGAGGCGAAGGATTGGAAGACGGCACTTTCGTTACTACAAGATGGCATCAGTGTTATGCCGGAGAGCCTCTACCTATTCCAGTTATATGCAGACATATTGATTGACGAATTGCAAGACATGGAGGCCGGCTGCCTGATGCTACGCAAATTTGTCCGCCTTGCAATTGAGAAGGACTCAAAAGACTGGCTTCTTGGAGCGATGCATCAACTCTTTGACTCATCGCATGACTACTCGCGATTTCCATCTGGTGAACGGTTATCGATGGGCAAGGCGCTCTGCGAGCACATCCTGACACTGTGCCAGTGGCAAAATGCCCACTCAAGAGCGGAGTATTATCGGGCCATGGCCTACTTCTTCCATGAGGTCGGCAACAACATCGTTGCAGTGGAGTTGTTCGAAATGACTGTGACTTTGGTAAAGGGGTTGCCCATCCAAGACGAAGTGAAGAAGCTAGCCCGATTGCTGAAGACACTAGCCGAGTACAAGTGCCACGAGTTCGCGCGGAGCTGCTTCAATAGGGTGGAAAGAGGCGATGCCATGCCGACCGGCCACCACGCCGATAGTTTTGACAGATTTTGGTGGCTGGCGAAGGCAAGCGTGGTGACTTCTGGTGACGAACCGCGATCGATAAACAACGACTGAATGCTTTGGTAGCCCCTCCTTCGCCGATTCAAAGTGATCACGGCAAAAAGATAAACGACTCGCACATGAGTTCCACGCGCCGCAATCGGTTAACCGTTTATAGGAGCCACGATGTACGACATTGTCACGACAATTTGCCGGTTCAGCGACATGCCTGCATTTCTCGGCCCATATTTGGGCGCCTAAATAGCTGGCATAGCAGTGAATAATATGGGTCGTCTATAAAGAAGCTGACTGGCACGAAACTTGAGAGAATTGGGCCGGACGACGAAGGTTGCAAGTCATCGCCGTTGAGCCGAGGCGGGATTCCGATCGGACCCTAGCTCGGACAGCAGACCGAAATTACAGCGTTTAAAAAGGAGTAAGATCGTGTTCGCTGACAACAACTCCAACTCGCTTTCTGTGTTCGAAAATCTCGAATCGAACGTGAGGTCGTATTCGCGATCCTTTCCTACCGTATTTAGGAGGGGCGTCGGAGCCATTATCGAGGACGAGAAGGGCTGCAAATACATCGACTTTCTCTCCGGCGCGGGTGCTCTCAACTACGGTCACAACGATCCCGAGTTGATAAATGCCATGGTAGAATACACGAAATCGAGTGCAATAATCCATGGATTGGACATGGCTACGTCAGCTAAACGACAGTTTATGGAGTTTTTCAATGCCACTATTTTACGCCCGCGTGGTTTGAAATATAAGTTTCAATTCCCCGGCCCGACCGGCGCTAATGCCGTGGAGGCGGCCTTGAAGCTCGCACGCAAAGTCACTGGACGGCATAACATAATTTCATTCACCAACGGCTTTCATGGAGTGAGCTTGGGCGCGCTTTCGGTGACGGGTAATCGTTACTACCGCGATGCGGCAGGCCTTCCTCCAGCCGGCGCCGTATTCATGCCCTATGACGGCTACTTCGGGCCTGAAACAGACACGTCGGAGTACCTGGACAAAGTGTTTTCGGATGCAAGCAGCGGCATAGATCTCCCAGCAGCCATCATTTTGGAAACCGTTCAAGGCGAGGGGGGCATAAACGTCGCGAGCGAGAAGTGGCTGCGGTCGGTCGAGCGAATTTGCAGAAAGAACGACATTCTCCTCATCGTTGACGACATTCAAGCAGGATGTGGGAGAACCGGCGGTTTCTTCAGCTTTGAGTTCGCCGGTATATCGCCCGACATAATCGTTCTCTCGAAGTCGCTGAGTGGCATTGGGCTGCCGCTGTCTCTTTTGCTGCTCAAGCCGGAGTTGGACGTATGGCAGCCGGCAGAACACATCGGAACGTTCCGGGGCAACAACCTTGCGCTCGTGACAGCGACGGGCGCCTTGAGAAAGTTCTGGGCAAATGAAAATCTATCTGACGATGTCATGGAAAAAGGAAGTATCATGAGGGAGCGCCTGTGGCAGATCGCGCAAAGCACCCAAAATCACAATCTATCCGTCCGCGGAAGAGGCCTGATGCTGGCGCTCGACTGTGCTGTAGGCAATGTGGCCGAAAGGATCGTTCGCAAAGCCTTTGATGAGGGGCTTGTGGTAGAGAGATGCGGTGCAGAGGACCAAGTTATCAAGTTTCTTCCACCTCTGACGATCGATGCGCAAACGCTTCAACGTGGTCTGGACATTCTGGACCTGTCTGTCCACGCGAGCGTCTGACTCTAACAGCCGAAAATCGGACAGGCTCAATGCATGGTCAGCGACATGACTTCCTTCGAAAGCGCGTAGGCCTACGGTTGCGGAACTAATGTTACTGAGGGGCCGGACTTGAAGCAGAAGATGCTCATCGCCGGCGGCGGCGCCTGGCAGTTGGCTCGCAGGCCCCATGTTTAACCTAGAGGCCCAGGAAGGTCCTGCATCTCGCGCAAGGTTCATGAAGAGCTCCGACCCGTGGCTTAGTCGAAGCCCCCTGGTACTTCACTCAAATTTAGGAGGTAACGATGAGCGACCCTGTTGGCATTTATATTGATCATCAGATGACCGTTGCCAATCCCCCAAGTAAAGAAGCTCGAATATATTCGCCGTTGGCTGCGAAGAAGGTAGACAGCGCAGCGGAGATTGGACTGCCGGTGAGTATAGGCCGTAGACGCCGGCGGCATGCGTGTCCGATTACGCCGCAACGCCGACGGGGTGACCAAACAGACGACTCATCTGTTGGGCGAAATGCCCCTCTAGCGATCTTCGCCGCAAACACTGGTGGAATAGGAGAAGTGACATGCACGGAAACGTGACGACGCTCGATGTATCAAAATATATCTGCGCGACAAACGAGTTGGCACGCCGATCCGGTCTCAGCATTACGATGGGCGAAGACTTTGAGGAATATGTGGGGATCACCAGCAAAATTCCCGGAAAGCGGCCCACGTATCCTAACTTCCGTCCAGATTGTTCCGATCTTTTCCCTGGAAAAGCTTTTTGGATTGTCGGGCGAGACAGGGAAGGAACCGTCGCACATGTCCAAGCAATGCGCGTCGACGATCTACGTGAAACGAACCTAGCAGAGCACCTCGAGTCGCTAAAATCCTGCTTCAAGGATCCTGACTTGAAAGCGGGACAATACTCCTCGTGTCGCTGCTACGCACCGAGTGCTCGAGGAATAACCGGCGTTGTAGCATATCGTGGCGATCTGTGGCTGCGGGAAGACTTTAGGGGCCGCGGCCTCATGAGTTATATTGGTCACATCGCATTCGGATTGGCATGGGCTAAATGGGCGCCCGATTTCATTTATTCGCTGGTTGCCGACTGGTATGTGGCAAAAGGGGTCCTTGGTCGTTCTGGTTACGTGAACCGAGAGCAGCATGGGTCGGTCCTGCGCCTCGATGCTGAGGGCATCGATGATGATGATTGGCTCCTTTGGATGACGCGAGACCAAGTGCTGCAAATGATTTCGTCAACCTTGGAGACTGACAACCGCTAATTTGTCTGTGGTGCGTGGCCGCGCTCGGCGCTCGGTTTGCCCCCAAAGCGACAGACAGCTTAGTGATGTGCGTTCCCGGTCGTAAGGCATCGATCAAGACCAAGGCAATTCTTAGAGGGTCGAGGTTATCAAGCATGACCTTATCCCATGGTTTATCAGTCGGTGAAGGCAATTGTTGCCTGTTTGCTTGTGGCCCAGAGGGATCAGGCTTTCCTCCCGCCGATAATTGACTCCGGGCCAAACCATGCCGCGAGGTAGGCCTCCTGTAGAGTTTGTCTACTTCAAAACACAACGCTGTTGGCCTGCCTCCATGCTTTTATGCCCTAAACAGTTGATAAATAAATGGCAATTTCGTCTGAGGCGCGTTCGACGCTGTTGGCACGATATTCGCAACGAAAGAAGCGGCGACGTCAACAGGCACTTCTGTGGCGTCCTTCAATCGGTGGAACGAATCGATATGGATAAGGGTGGCATAGAGTGTGTTCCTAGCCTCTCTGCACGCGAGAAAGAATCTCTCCTGTGGATAGCGCAGGGAAGACATCGTGGGAAACGGCGGTGATCATGGGGACTTCTGAAAATACGGTCGCTTTTCATGTGAAGAACTGCCTACGAAAACTGGATGTTCGAACTAGAACGGCCGCCGTCGCGACGGCAACGCGATTCGGACTCCTGGAGCTATAGCGAGCACTACTTTTGCATGGCCTGGCACGTTCCTACCTCGTAGGCTTCGATACTCGCCAGAGCCTGTACATAGGGTGCAATCGAAACCGTGGAGGTCAACGCCATTGGCCAAAAGAGCGCTTATTCTGGTTGAGGGCCATAGAACTATTGGCCATCTGTACGTGAAAGAAGCCCGGCGTTTGGGTCTTTACCCAATCACGCTTTCTGCTGACCCAACTCAGTATGCCTATCTCGAGGCGGAAGGCACTGAGGTCATCCCAGTCGCCACAGACAATGTCCAGGCTCTGCTTCATGAATGTTCACTACTGCGTTCAACCCATGAAATCGCTGGCATAACGGGCTTCTCGGGACTTGACGAGTCGATTTATGTGACAGTCAGCGAACTCTGCCGGCATTTCCGTCTGCCGGGGCCGGACCCTGCTTCGATCGATCGATGCAACGACAAATTCAATCAACGTCAGTTGCTCAAAAAGGCAGGCATTCCAATGCCCGCTTATCGCTTAGCAATGGATGCAAAGGAGGTAGAATACGCAGCCGCAGAGATCGGCCTACCTGTAGTTCTAAAGCCTGCTGAAGGAAGCGGCAGCAGTGGCGTTCGATTGTGCCGCGATGTCGCCGAATTGGCCGCTCATACGAGCTATCTGCTGGGCGGGGAACACACATGGCGGTCCACGCCGAGGATACTAGTCGAGGAATTCGCAAGGGGAACTTTTTTCAGTGCTAACTTAATGGGGAGCGAAGTCGTAGCAATCGGTGCTTCAGAATTCGGCCCTCCACCGAACTTCGTCTTCCATGAGACTGTCTTTCCGGCCCCTATGACTGATGAGGAATTTAATCGCGTGGTCGATCTGTCCCTGCGCTGTTTGGAAGGTCTCGGGCTTGGCTGGGGACCGACAAACGTTGAATTCCGATGGACAAAGCAGGGGCCCGTGGTGATTGAAGTCAATCCGCGTCTTGCCGGTGGCGCCAGTCCTCGGCTGGTTCAGCTCTCTTGCGGTACCGACCTCATACGCGAGCATATAAAGGTTGTTATCGGTCAGGAATGGGATTTGCGCAGCAGGCATTCGTGCACTGCAATTGTACGGCATCTAGTTCCCGTTAGCGATGGTACCTTAGATTGGATTAGGGGCGGCGCCCGGGCGGCTTCTATCCAGGGTGTAGCCGATGTGAAGTTCCATGTAAAACCTAACGCCCGGATCATCAGGAGAGGCGATTATACAGATACTCTTGGACATGTCATCGCCGCGTCACCCAACCTCGCTTTGACGCAGGAGATCCTCCAGCGGGCCGTTGACGAAGTCACTTGGTCAATCACACCATTTCGAACAGACGTCGAATAGGGGGGCTCCTCCCGCCAGCGGCTGATGCGGGAGGAACTTGTATTGATGTGACTCATAACAGAGGGACTCGTTGATGACGCTGTCGTTAATCACCATCACGGAAGCTAAAGCATACGAACGGTGCCGGTTCCCCCATTTCCCTACTCGGCCACCCTGGCTGCGCGGCACCTCAAACTCCGCCGCTTGTGCGAGGGAACGTTTAATGGGTGCGAGCCATCTCGACTGCATGTGGCAACGCTTGGCCGGCGGCAAGGCTCTTAGCCGTATTGGCACTTTTGTGGGCCACAAGCGGATGCGTCCCTACCCAATCCTGTAGGTTTCGGCCTGCACTCGAGATTGATATTGCTGAATTTAGGAAAGTAGATTTGCGTCGACAGCGCCAGCCGGCGCTGCACCGTCAAATCAATAATGTTGACCTTGCTGAAGCGTGTCGTCAGTCCGTCGACGGGAGATTGCCGCTGATATTCCTCGCCAACATCGCTGGTGGGGAAGAGGAGCAGAAGAGGGACCAAGTCAATGCCAACGTTGAGCTCAAGTCCGACAGCCAAGAAGATTGCTGCCAATGCGATCAAGCCTCGTGCCCAAGGCCTCTACGCTCTACGCAACGAGCGTGATGCCTGCGGCTTCGGCTTCGTCGCGAATATAAAGGGCGAGAGGTCGCACCAGAACGTCATGGATGGTCTGGGTATGCTCAAGAGACTGATGCATCGGGGGGCTGTCGGTGCCGATCCGCTGGTGGGTGACGGTGCCGGGATCCTGGTGCAGATTCCCGACCGATTCTTCCGCGAAGAGATGGCCGAGAAGGGCATCACTCTGCCGCCGGTCGGCGAATATGGCGTCGGCCATATCTTCATGCCGCGCGATGAAAAGCAGATCGAGCACCTCAAGAAGGTGATCAAGGACGTGATCACCAAGGAAGGTCAGGTGTTCATCGGCTTTCGTGACGTGCCGGTCGATAATTCCTCGCTCTCCAAGGCGCCGGCCATTGCCGCGACCGAGCCGCATCATGTGCAGGTCTTCATCGGGGCCGGTGAGGATGCCGAAAACAACGACGAGTTCGAGCGCCGGCTGTTCAAGCTGAGCAAGGTAATCTCCCACGGCATCAATGACGAGTGCGACGGCAAGGAGAGCAATTTCTATCTGGTATCGTTGTCGTCGGCGACGGTGGTCTACAAGGGCATGTTCCTGGCCGATCAAGTCGATGCCTATTACAAGGACCTGTCTGATCCGCGCTTCGAAAGCGCGGTCGCCCTGGTGCACCAGCGCTTCTCGACCAACAGCTTACCGTCGTGGAAGCTTGCGCATCCCTACAGCATGGTCGCCCATAACGGCGAGATCAACACGCTGAGCGGCAACGTCAACTGGATGGCGGCGCGCCGCCAGGCCTCGGTCTCCTCGCCGCTGTTCGGCGAGGATATCTCCAAGCTCTGGCCGATCTTCGAAGAGGGGCAGTCCGACACCGCCTCTCTCAACGACACACTCGAATTCCTGGTGCGCGGCGGCTATCCGCTAGCGCATGCGATGATGATGCTTATCCCGGAACCCTGGGCCGGCAACCAGTCGATGGCCGCCGAACGCAAGGCCTTCTACGAATATCATGCGGCGCTGATGGAACCATGGGACGGACCGACTGCCATCGCCTTCACCGACGGCAAGCAGATCGGCGCCATGCTCGACCGCAACGGCCTGCGGCCGGCGCGCTACCTCGTCACCGATGACGACCGCGTCATCTTGGCGTCCGAAGCCGGCGTGCTGCCGGTTCCGGAGGAGAAGATCATCCAGAAGGGGCGCCTGCAGCCGGGCAAGATGCTGCTGATCGACATGGTAGAACGCCGCATCATCTCCGACGACGAGGTGAAGTCGCAGCTCGCGACGGCGCATCCTTATCGCAGCTGGCTCGGCCGCACCCAGCTGATCCTCGAAGACCTGAAGCCGGTGGAGCCGCGGACGCTGCGCCGCGACGTGTCGCTGCTCGACCGCCAGCGGGCCTTTGGCTACACGCTCGAGGACCTGGCGATGGTCTTGAAGCCAATGGTCATTGACGGCGAAGAGGCTCTCGGTTCGATGGGCATGGATACGCCAATCTCGGCGATGTCGGAAAAGCCGAAGCTGCTCTACACCTATTTCAAGCAGAGATTCGCGCAAGTGACCAACCCGCCGATCGACCCGATCCGCGAGGAACTGGTGATGAGCCTAGATTCCTTCGTCGGGCCGCGGCCGAACATTCTCGACCATGAGAGGGCGGCGAACGCCAAGTGGCTCAAGGTTCGCCAACCGATCCTGACCAATGGCGATCTCGAAAAAATCCGTTCGACCGACCGTTTCGACACCAAGACGGTCGATTTCACCTATGATATCGAGTGTGGTGCCGAAGGTATGCCCGAAATGCTCGACCGGCTCTGCGAGTGCGCGGAAGCCGCCGTCAAGGGGGGCTGCAACATCATCGTGCTCTCCGACCGCCAGATTGGCCCGGACCGGATCGCCATTCCCGCATTGCTCGCCACAGCTGCCGTGCATCACCATCTGATCCGCAAGGGGCTGCGCACCTCGGTCGGTCTCATCGTCGAGACCGGAGACTCGCGCGAGATCCATTATTTCTGCCTGCTCGCCGGCTACGGCGCCGAGGCGATCAACCCCTATCTTGCCTTCGACACGCTGCTCGACATGCATGCCAAGGGTGAGTTCCCGAAGGAAGTGGATGCCTCCAAGGTCGTCTACCGCTACATCAAGGCGGTCGGCAAAGGCATCCTCAAGGTCATGTCGAAGATGGGTATTTCGACCTACCAGTCCTATTGCGGCGCGCAGATCTTCGATGCGGTCGGCCTGTCGTCGGAACTGATCGACGAGTATTTCTTCGGCACCGTGACGAGGATCGAAGGCGTCGGCCTCGAAGCGATCGCCGCAGAAACCGTCGCCCGCCATAATGCGGCCTTCGGCACTAATCCGCTGCTGGCGACGACGCTCGATATCGGCGGCGAATATGCCCAAAAAATAGGCGGGGAAAGCCATGCCTGGACGCAGGATGCGGCCGTCGTCCTCAAGAATGCCGCGCGCGGCAATGACGAGGACCTTTACCAGGAATTCGCCGAGATGGTGAACAACTCGGCGCTGCGCATGAACACGATCCGCGGTCTCTTCAAGATGAAGAGCGCCGAGGCGATCGGCCGCAAACCGGTGTCGATCGACGAGGTCGAGCCGGCGTCGAATATCGTCAAGCGTTTCTCGACGGGGGCGATGTCCTTCGGCTCGATTTCCAGGGAGGCGCATACGACGCTGGCGATCGCCATGAACCGGATCGGCGGCAAGTCCAACACCGGCGAGGGCGGCGAGGAATCCGACCGCTATATGCCGCTCTCCGACGGTTCGATGAACCCGGAACGATCGGCGATCAAGCAGATCGCCTCGGGCCGCTTCGGCGTCACCACCGAATATCTCGTTAATGCCGATGTGCTGCAGATCAAGGTGGCGCAAGGCGCCAAGCCGGGCGAAGGCGGCCAGTTGCCCGGAGACAAGGTGGATGCGACCATTGCCAAGACCCGCCATTCGAAGCAGGGTGTCGGCTTGATCTCGCCGCCGCCGCACCACGACATCTATTCGATCGAAGATCTAGCCCAGCTGATCTACGATCTGAAGAACGTCAACCCGACTGCCGATGTTTCGGTCAAGCTGGTCTCGGAAGTCGGCGTCGGCACGGTTGCTGCTGGCGTCGCCAAGGCGCGCGCCGACCACATTACTCTTTCGGGCTCCGACGGCGGTACGGGTGCTTCGTCGCTGACTTCGCTCAAACATGCCGGCAGCCCCTGGGAAATCGGCCTTGCCGAGACCCAGCAGAAGCTGGTGCTGAACGGATTGCGTTCGCGCGTCGCCCTGCAGGTGGACGGCGGCCTGAAGACCGGCCGCGACGTCATCATCGGGGCGCTGCTTGGAGCCGACGAGTTCGGCTTTGCCACCGCACCGCTGATTGCCGCTGGCTGCACCATGTGTCGCAAGTGCCATCTCAACACCTGTCCGGTGGGCCTGGCGACCCAGGACCCGGTGCGGCGCAAGCGCTTCAAGGGTACGCCGGAACACGTCATCAACTACTTCTTCTTCGTTGCCAATGAAGTGCGCGAAATCCTCGCCTCGCTGGGGTTCACTCGGCTTGACCAGATCATCGGCGCCTCGGAGCTGCTGGAGAAGGACGAGATGCTGGCGCACTGGAAGGCAAAGGGTCTCGACTTCAGCCGTATCTTCCACAAGGTCGACGCTCCCAAGGAAGAGACCTTGTGGACGAGCCGGCAGCAACACCCGATCGACGATATTCTCGACCGCGTGCTGATCGAGCAGGCTCAGCCGGCACTGACGGCCAAGACGCCCGTCGCGTTCGAAGTCGACATCAAGAACGTCAACCGGTCTGTGGGCGCGATGCTTTCCGGCGAGGTCGCCAAGCGTTATCGCCATTGCGGATTGAAGGAAGACACGATCAACGTGACACTTCGCGGCACGGCGGGCCAGAGCTTTGGCGCCTTCCTGGCGCACGGTGTCACCTTCAACCTGATCGGCGATGGCAACGACTATGTCGGCAAGGGGCTTTCGGGCGGCAAGATCATCATCCGGCCGCCAGAGAATTCGCGGATCGTCGCCGAAAACTCGATCATTGTAGGCAACACCGTGCTTTACGGCGCGACCGAGGGCGAGTGCTATTTCCGCGGCGTGGCGGGCGAACGGTTCGCCGTGCGCAATTCCGGTGCGATCGCCATCGTCGAAGGTGTCGGCGACCATGGCTGCGAATACATGACCGGCGGCGTCGTCGTCGTGCTCGGCGCCACGGGCCGCAATTTCGCGGCCGGCATGTCCGGCGGTGTCGCCTACGTGCTCGATGAGACCGGCGATTTCGCCAGCCGCTGCAACATGGCGATGGTCGAACTCGAGCCGGTGCCCGAGGAGGATGACATGCTGGAGAAGCTGCATCATCACGGCGGCGATCTCATGCACAAGCGACGCGTCGACGTCTCAGGCGACATGACCCGCTACGACGAGGAGCGCCTCTACCAGCTGATTTCCAACCATCTGCACTATACCGGCTCGGCCCGCGCCACTGAGATACTCGACAACTGGGCCGACTACCGTCCGAAGTTCCGAAAGTGCATTCCGCGAGGCCAAGGTCGCTTGCTGGTGAAGAGGAAAAACGAGTGAATGGAACTGGCAGCGACAAAATCGTTTGGTTTTGTCCGACAATGTCGGCCAAAAATATTGCCACAGAAATGTTATCTGCCTGTTTTATAACAGTTTTCGGTTTGGCATCGAACTTGCGAAATTGATTGGCACACGGCAACAGGAGAAATCGCCCTGACATTGAGCCTATTGAAAATGCTCCCGCTCCAACGGGTTGAGCTGACTTCTGATCAACGCGGCGAAGGACCAAACATGGATCCCCTAAAAAGACTACTCAAGCTTATCAAAGACAACGACGTCCAAGAAATCTACTTCCGCGTCACCGACATGGACGGCAACGTGAAACACATGACACACGACGTCAAAGTAATTGACTCGGACGCAATGACTGAAGGTTTCGACGGTTCGTCCTTTCCCGGCTGGAAAGAGATCAACGAGTCCGACATGGTCCTCATTCCAGATCTCACGACCGCCCAGATGGACCCGTTCCTTTCGGTGCCCACGCTGACGATCATCTGCAACGTTTTCGAACCTGTCACGGGTGAGCGCTACAACCGCGACCCACGCGGTATAGCCGAAAGGGCTGAGACTTACTCGCGGTCGACTGGAATTGCCGACACGGTGTATGTGGGTGCCGAGCCGGAATTCTTCGTCTTCGACGACGTCAAGTACCAGACCGACCCCTACAACACCGGCTTCAAGCTCGATTCCGTAGAGCTGCCGATCAACGGTGATAAGTCTTACGAAGAAGGTAATCTCGGCCACCGCATCCAAACCAAGGCCGGCTATATGTCAACGCCGCCCCAGGATTCTGGTCAAGAAATGCGCAGCGACATGTCAGCACACATAAGAGCGATGGGCGTGACAGTGGAAAAGCACCATCACGAAGTGGCTCCTGCCCAGCACGAGATCAGCACGAAGTTCAACACCCTCGTTCGCAGCGCCGACGAGGTGCAGATCTTCAAATACTGCGTCCGCAATGTCGCTGATCGTTACGGCAAGACGGCGACATTCATGCCGAAGCCGGTCATTGGCGTGAATGGCTCGGGCATGCACGTGCACATGTCGTTGTGGAATGGTGACAAGCCGACCTTTGCCGGCGACGAATATGCCGGTCTCTCCGAGAGCTGCCTCTACTACATCGGCGGCATCATCAAACATGCCAAGGCAATCAATGCCTTCACCAACCCGTCGACAAATTCCTACAAGCGTCTTGTCCCGGGTTACGAAGCACCTGTGTTGCTTGCCTATTCGGCCCGCAATCGCTCGGCCGCGTGCCGCATTCCGTTCGGCTCCAACCCGAAGGCAAAGCGTGTGGAAGTCCGCTTCCCGGATCCTGCCGCCAACCCCTATCTCGCCTTCGCGGCCATCCAGATGGCCGGCCTCGATGGTATCCTGAACAAGATCGATCCCGGCCCAGCGATCGACAAAGACCTCTACGAACTGCCGCAGTGCGAAAAGGCAAAAATTCCAACCGTCTGCGGATCGCTGTCCGAGGCTCTTGAGAGTCTCAGCAACGACCGCGCCTTCCTCACGGCCGGTGGTGTCTTCGACGACGATTTCATCGACAACTATATCAAGATGAAAATGGACGAGGTCACTCTCTTAGAGACAACCCCGAACCCGGTTGAGTTCCAGATGTACTACTCCGTCTAACGTCAGAAAGGAGCGTGAACCGCGCCGGGTTTGCCGGAGGCTATTGCGTTTAAGTTATGCGGCCATGGCTGGTTCGTCTAGCATGGCGTAATATTGCTCTTCAGCTTCGGCTGGCGGCATGTTTCCGATGGGTTCCAGAAGCCTTCGATGGTTGAACCAGTCGACCCATTCCAGTGTGGCGAACTCCACCGCTTCGAAGCTCCGCCATGGTCCGCGCCGATGGATGACCTCGGCCTTGTAGAGACCGTTGATCGTTTCGGCGAGCGCATTGTCGTAGCTGTCGCCCACACTTCCGACGGAAGGCTCGATCCCTGCCTCCGCCAGCCGCTCCGAATACCTGATCGACACGTATTGAACGCCCCTGTCCGAGTGATGCACGAGGCCGCCGCCATGAACGGGACGCCGATCATGAAGTGCCTGTTCGAGAGCATCGAGGACAAACCCGGCATGTGCCGTTCGGCTTACGCGCCAACCGACGATGCGCCGAGCGAAAGCGTCGATCACGAAGGCCACGTAAACGAAGCCTTGCCAGGTAGCGACATAGGTGAAATCTGAAACCCACAGCCTGTTGGGCGCAGGAGCCTTGAACTGTCGGTTCACGCGGTCCAGTGGGCTCGGAGCCGTTCTGTCGGGGAACGTCGTGCGGATCGGCTTTCCCCGAATGATACCTTGCAGGCTCATCGACCTCATAAGCCGAGTGACGGTGCAGCGGGCGACATCGAAGCCTTCTCGCTTCAACTGCCGCCAGACCTTCCGAACGCCATAGACGCGGTAGTTCTGCTCGAAGACACGACGTATCTCGATCTTCAGGCTTATATCCCTGCGGGCGCGGATCGATAGACGATCCACATCCACACGCTTGGCCACGTTCTCGTAGTAGGTTGATGGGGCAATCGGCAGCAGCCTGCAGATCGGCTCGACCCCGAACACTGCGCGGTGTTCGTCGATGAACGAGATCATCGCTTCAATGGGCGGTCGAGCTCCGCCATCGCGAAATATGCTGACGCCTTGCGCAAAATCTCGTTGGCCTGCCGAAGCTCACGGTTCTCTCGCTCCAGCGCCTTCATCCTCTCGGCGACGTCGCTTGGGAGCCCAGGCCGGGAACCATTGTCCACTTCGGCCTTCTTCACCCACTCATTGAGCGTCTGCGCAGTGCAGCCGATCTTGGCGGCGATTGAGGACACCGCCGCCCATCGCGAGGAATGCTCGCCTTCGTGATCCAAAACCATCCGCACGGCTCGGGCGCGGACTTCCGGTGAAAACTTGTTCGTTGTCTTGCTCATATCGGCTCCACTTTCTCAGAAGTTGGAGCCTCCGGCAAACCCGGCGCGGTTCAGCGTAACATTCGGCGACTCATCAGATTGAGATTACACAATCACATGACAACCTAATTTAATGGAGCTGCCCATGTTCGTCTCAAAAGTTGATAAAAAGAACTTTCAGTCAGAAGTTCTGGAATCCGAAAAACCTGTTCTGGTCGATTTCTGGGGCGATAGGTGCCCCCCCTGCAAGATAATCGCTCGCGTTCTCGAAGAACTCGCCGTCGAGCTCGAAGGAAAGGTCAAATTCGCCAAGCTGAATGTCATTCAGAACCAAGAACTCGCCGCTCAGTTGGGTGTGAGGGTTATTCCGACCCTTTGGATCTTCAAGCACGGCGAGGTTGCCGATAAGCTGGTCGGTGCAAGACAGAAGTCCGATATTTCTAACTGGAGTTGCCCCTTAAAAACCGGACAGGATCAGGTTTCTGTTTGACGGTTTAAGAACTCACGAGGCGAGCGATACCCCAATGCCTTATGCGGGTGAAGGGTATTGTAGTGTTCGAACCATGAGGGCAGTTGCGCGATGACGGTTATAGCGTCCGGTAAGGGGTTCACCGAGACGTAATCGCGCTTAAAGGTTTTGACGAAGGCCTCGGCCATTCCGTTGGACTGAGGGCTGCGAACGGGCGTTGAACACGGCTCCATGCCGATATCGATGAGCAGCGATCTGGTGTCCTTTGCGATGAAGCAGGAGCCGTTGTCAGTCAGCCATTCGATTGGCTTTGGAAGGGTGTTGATGAGACCGAAGCGGTTCTCAACGGCGGTGATGACAAGGTCCTGGACGTCCTCGCTCTTAATGCCCTCGGTTGTCGCGACATGGGCAATGGCCTCGCGATCACAGCAGTCGAGAGCGAAGGCAACGCGGACCTTCTCCTTGTTGTCGCAGCCGATTTCGAAGCCGTCTGAACACCAACGCAGATTGGATTGCTCGACGGCGACGCGGCCATCGTGGCGACGGGTGTCAATTGCACCGGTGTGGCGCTGAAGAAGCATGCCGTGAACCTTCATCACCCGGTAGACGCGTTTGGCATTTGGCCATGTGCGGTTTTCGCTGCGGGCTTTACGGCAAAGGATCGCGTGAACCCGCCGATATCCGTAGGTCGGCATGTCGTCGATGATCGTCTTGATCTCATCCAGCAGTTCCTGATCGGCGAGCGGCGGCCGCCCTCGGGATTTTGAAGGGCGTTGCTTCACACGTTCGGCGATGTTGGATCGGGCGACACCCAGGGTTTCGCACACCGCCGTCATCGCGAACCGTCCTTCGGCAACGAGAGCGAGCGCAACAGGTGTTTTTTTGACCCTGATGCTATCTCAAGCGCTTCCTTGAGGATTTCGCCTTCCATCGTCTTTTTGCCGAGGAGGCGCTGCAGCTCTTTCACCTGGTTTTGAAGTGCCCTGTATTCGGATGCCGGGACGACCTCTTCCTGTGATGCCGTCGCCGTCAGCGCACCCTGCGCCGCTAGTTTGCGCCAGGCGAACAACTGGTTCGGCTGAATGCCATGCCGTCGGGCAACGATGCTGACCGTGACGTCAGGCTCGTAGGTCTCCTGGACTATCGCGAGCTTTTCCGCTGTCGACCAGCGACGGCGGCGCTCCGGGCCGGACAGCACTTCTATCTTAGGTATGTGACTGGTCATAATGGGCACATTACTCCTAACACTTAACAAGTGGGAGATCGTGTCCGGGGATTTAGGGGGCCACTACACTAACTGGATTCTGAACGCCGTCTGAGGTGAGTGATATCGACCAACTGCTATGAGAAAAGGGGCGGGGCGACCGGTCGTTTTTTATTGCGATCGCCATTTCGAAGGTGCCATTGTCGGCTAGCTGTAGGCTTTGAGGTTGTCCATCCTGAGTGAATATTAGGAGACTGGAGTTGCTACACCTCGATTTTCCAGGATCACTCCGAATGAACATCTGGACAATGACAGACAGACACGGCTGCATCGAGAGGAAATGGCTCTGGCCGTTGCCTCGGCGACCGCTACCATAGACGGCATCGTTAGGGGTTCATCCATTGAGGACATTATGAGGGTCATCGTTCTAGGCGCCGGTATTGTTGGCGTCACCTCCGCATATCAGCTCGCAAAAGACGGTCACACAGTCACCGTTGTCGACCGGCAGAAAGGTCCGGGACTTGAGACAAGCTTTGCTAATGCAGGCGAAGTCTCGTTCGGATATTGCTCACCTTGGGCAGCGCCAGGAATTCCGATGAAGGCTTTGAAATGGCTGTTCATGGAACATGCGCTGCTGATCCTGCGGCCAAAGATCGATGGCGCCATACTGTCATGGCTCGTAAAGATGCTCGCAAACTGCACTACCGAGCGCTATGCTATCAACAAGAGCCGCATGCTGCGTCTGGCTGACTACAGTCGTATCTCCCTTGCTGCCCTGCGCAACGAGACTGCCATCGAATACGACCAACGTATGCAGGGCACGCTACAGCTCTTCCGCACGCAGGCACAGCTCGATGCCTCCGCCAAGGACGTCAAGGCGCTTGCAGCCGACGGCATTCCCTACGAGGTACTCGATCGTGACGGGTGCGTTCGCACTGAGCCGGCGCTCGCGCATGTCCGCGATAAGATCACCGGCGGTCTGCTGACGCCAAAGGACGAAACTGGCGACTGCTTCAAGTTCACCGATGCGCTTGCTAACGAGGCCGAGCAGCTCGGCGTCCGGTTTTCCTGGAGTACGGAGATTAACGGCTTGGATGTCGAGGCCGGTCGTGTGCGTGGCGTTGTGACGAAATCGGGATCCCTGCCGGCAGATGCGGTTGTTGTGCCACTTGGCAGCTACTCTCCGTTGCTACTCAAGCGCCACGGAATCAAGCTCCCAGTTCAACCGGTCAAGGGCTACTCACTGACTATCCCTATCACTGACTCCTCGCGGGCGCCGGAATCGACGATCATGGACGAAACTTATAAGATCGCGATCACGCGTCTTGGCGACCGTATCCGCGTGGGGGGCATGGCAGAAATCTCCGGCTATTCGAACGACCTCGGCCTAGCCCGCCGGAGCACCCTCGAGCATTCCGTCATGGATCTTTTTCCCGGTGGTGATGCAAAAGAGGCTACATTCTGGTCGGGTCTTCGCCCGATGACGCCGGATGGAACGCCGGTGATTGGTCCCACCAAGATCGCGGGCCTCTTCCTCAACACCGGACACGGCACACTCGGCTGGACGATGAGTTCTGGCTCGGCCCGCGTCATCGCTGATCTCGTGTCCGGACGGAAGCCCGAAATCGATGCAACTGACCTGGCGATTTGCCGGTACGCCTAAACCACAGTCACAAACCTCATGGAGGATGAAACTTTGATCGAACAAATTTCCACGACCAACGCTCCTGGAGCAGTTGGCCCATATTCACAAGCAATCAAGGTAGGCGATCTGCTCTTCGTTTCGGGCCAACTGCCAATTGATCCGGCCACAGGCGAATTCAATTCCGCAAACGCCGTAGAGCAGGCCGAGCAGTGCCTGAGAAACCTTCAGGCAATCGGGAGGGCCGCCGGTACTGAACTGTCGAAGACAGTGAAGACGACTGTGTTGCTCACCGACCTTGGTGACTTCGCTGACGTCAATCGCATTTACGCGAGCTTCTTCTCACCCCCCTTTCCCGCTCGCGCATGCTACGAGGTAAAGGCCCTTCCGAAAGGCGCGAAGGTCGAGATCGAAGCTGTCATTTCCCTCATTTGATCGAATGCGACAGCCAAGGCACGAACCGGAGCCATGATCGTCATCGCTCCGGTTTTGCTGTTCCGCACGAACGGACATACACAAGATCGGGTGCATACCCGGGAGGAGGAAGAGCAATGACCCTAACGACGGCATTGACGCGCTACCTGAAACGACCGGAGCTATTCCGTGATCTTGCCAATGACCTTGGTTCCTCGTCCGCCGATCTACGCAAGAGATTCCCGGTGCTCAACCCTTCCACCGGAGAATTGCTGGCCGAAGTACCGGACATGAGTGCCGATGATGCTCGGCTCGCCATTGAAAGAGCTCATGCCGCGCAAGAAGCGTGGGCCGAGCTGACTGCTCGGGCACGATCGGATGTGTTGTGGAACTGGCACCAATTAATGATTGAGCATAGCGACGATCTCGGAGCTATCCTGACCGCGGAGATGGGAAAACCGCTGGCAGAGGCCAAATCGGAGATCTCGCATGCGGCGGCCTATGTGCAATGGTATGCCGAGGAAGCTAGTCGCATTTACGGCGAAACCATCCCGGGTCCGTCGATCGATCGCCGGATGCTGGTCATCAAGCAGCCGATCGGGGTGGTCGGCGCGATCACTCCCTGGAGCTTCCCAGCTTCGATGGTGACGCGCAAGATTTCGCCGGCGCTTGCAGCCGGTTGTACCGTCGTCCTCAAACCCGCTGAGCAGACGCCATTGATTGCTGCGGCTATGTTCAACTTGGCAAAGCTGGCTGGCATCCCCGACGGCGTGTTGAACCTGGTCTATGCGTCAGAAGGTGATGCGATTGGTCGCGAACTATGCGTCAACCCTAAGGTGCGTAAAATTAGTTTTACCGGTTCGACAGAGGTCGGCCGGTTGCTCATGCGCCAGTGCTCTGACCTAATTAAGCGAATCAGCTTCGAACTCGGCGGCAATGCCCCTTTTATTGTCTTCGATGACGCCGAGATCGATGCTGCGGTTGAGGGAGCGATCCAGTTGAGGGAGCGATCCAAGCGAAGTTTCGCAATGCTGGACAGACTTGCGTATCCGCCAATCGGATTTACGTTCAGTCGCGGGTCTATGCTGAATTTGTCGAGAAGTTCACTGAGCGCGTGCGGTTGCTTAAGGTCGGACGGATTTGATCCTGATGTGACGATTGGTCCATTGATCAACGGGAACGCGCTCGAAAAGATCGAATTACACATCGCCGATGTGGTGCAGAAAGGGGGCAAGGGTTCGCTGCGGCGGACGTCGGCTTGGAACTTCAGGAACATTCTTCGAACCGACTGTGGTTACGGACGTTGCGAAATCGACGCTTGGGGCGCACGACGAGACGTTTGGTCCGCTTGCACCTCTTTTCCGCTTCGAGGACTCCGACGACGTGATCCGCGAAGCCAACGACATCATTACGGCCTGGCGGCCTACTTCTACGCTTCCAACCTCAAGCGGGTCTGGCGCGTCGCTGAAGCGTTGGAATATGGCATGGTTGGCATCAACACGGGTCGTATGTCCTCGAAGGCTGCGCCATTTGGCGGTATCAAGCAATCCGGGATAGGACGCGAGGGGGTCGTGTCCATGTAGGTGGTGTAGCTGGCGGCTGAGTGCCGTGCTTTCCGCCCCAGGTCGGAGCGATTGTCAGCGGGCCACAGCGGGCAAGCTGATTTGGGGATCATCGCTCATTTGTGCTATGGTCTCAAGGGTCAGGTATCTGCCTCGCTGGACGGTCCACTCATCGTTCGCCTCCATGAGCAATGCGCCAACGAGACGGACGATGGCTTCATCGTTGGGAAAGATGCCGACAACCTCGGTGCGGCGTTTGATTTCGCCGTTGAGACGCTCAATTGGATTCGTCGAGTGTAACTTCGCCCGATGCTCTTTCGGGAAGGTCATATAGGCGAGCACATCGTCTTCAGCTTCATCCATGATGGTGGCAAGCTTCGGGACTTTCGGTCTGATCTGATCGGCAACACTGCGCCATTGAGCGCTGGCCGCCGCCGGCGTCTCCTGGGCAAAGGCCGTTGCGATGAAGGCGGATACGACCCGCCTCCCGCTCTTGCCGGCATGCGCCAGCACATTCCTCATGAAGTGAACGCGGCACCGCTGCCATGGTAACCGCCCGATTGGAACCGCCTGCCGCCTAGCGCCCTGATGGCCTAAGACACGTGTTTAACGACGTCGTTAGCGACGTGTCTTAGGCGAGGATTGCGATGCGCGTTGAAATTCTTGGGCAGGAACGTCGACGGCGGTGGCGCGAAGAAGACAAGCTTGCAATTGTCATGTCGGTTGGGGTTTCTGGAGCCACGATCACAGAGATTGCTCATCGTCATGATGTAACGCGGCAGCAGATATACGCCTGGCGTAGCGAGCTCAAGAAGAAGGGGCTGCTCCCGGTGTCTTCGAATGCATTGTTCATTCCCGTCGATCTGAATGCCGTGCAGAACGATGCCCCTGAATTGAGGGAGAGCTGCTCCGGGATGATTGAGCTACGATTGATCTGCGGCCGCACGCTTCGTTTCGAGAGTTCTATGGCTCCCGATGTCCTGACGCAGATTATCCGGGCAGTGGAAGCAGCATGATTGGGCCTGGGACCGGCGTTCGGGTGTATCTTGCGTGCGGGATCACGGATATGCGCAAGGGAGTAGAAGGCCTTGCCGCGCTTGCGCAGGATGTTTTGCGTCAGAAGCCGACTGGCGGCGCGGTCTTCGCCTTTCGCGGCAAGCGTGGCGATCGTTTGAAGCTGCTGTATTTTGATGGCCAGGGCTTCTGCCTGTATTACAAGATCTTGCAGAAGGGGCGGTTTCCTTGGCCTTCGGCATCCGACGGGACTGCCCGGCTGACGTCGGCCCAACTGGCGATGTTGTGGGAAGGGATCGATTGGCGTCGTCCTGATTGGGGTGCGCCACCGGCCCGTGTCGGGTGATTTTATCCCACTGAAACCACTGGTTTTTATGAAAATTTATCCTGGCTCGTGGTAGTCAGGATCATGTCTAGCGCGACGACAAATCTTCCGGACGATCCAGCCTTTCTCAAGGCAATGATTGCCGCTTTGCAGGCGGAAAACGCGAAGATGTCGGCCACATTGCAGGCGCATGATCAGTTAATCCAAACGCTGCGGCTGCGCATTGCCAAGCTGAAGAAACAGGTCTTCGGCAAGTCGTCTGAAAAGATTGAGCGTGAAAGAGCAGTTGGAACTGGCGCTTGAGGATCTGTTGATCGCCGCCGCTGAAGGCAGTACGGCGCCAATCGATGAACCTGATGAGGCGGCGTCTGCTGTTCCCTTGGCGGATACGGCTGAAAAGATCATGCGCCGGCGCCCACGCGTCTCGGACAAGGCGGTTCGCGAGCGCCGAGAGCTCGATCCTGGCTCCTGCTGCCCGGAATGCGGAGGTGAATTGCGTCTTGTCGGTGAGGACGTCAGCGAAATCCTCGACATGATCGCCGCGCAGATGAAAGTCATCGAAGTTTCTCGACTGAAGAAGTCCTGCCGCTGCTGCGAGAAAATGGTGCAGGTGGCAGCACCCAGCCGCCCGATACCGGGCAGCATGGCCGGCGCTGGCCTCTTGGCGTACATTCTGGTCTCGAAGTTCGACGACCATTTGCCACTGTACCGTCTGAACGAGATCTTCGCCCGCATGGGCGCCGACATTCCCGACAGCACGATGGTTGATTGGTGTGGTCGCGCCATGCAGGTGCTTCAGCCTCTCATCGAGCGGATCGAAACGGCGGTCATGGCAAGTGACCTGCTTCATGCGGACGACACCCCGATCAGGGTGCTGGATCGCTCGCTGCGAGACAAGGGGTTGGGCAAGGGTGTGAAGAAGGGCAGGATCTGGACGTATGTCCGCGATCAGCGTCCATGGGCAGGCAGTTCCCCGCCCGGTGCAGTCTACTATTTTGCTCCTGACTGGAAAGAAGAGCACGTCCACCGCCACCTCAAGCAATCAAGCGGCATCCTTCAGGCTGACGGCTACAAAGGATATGGCAAGCTATACGCGCCTGGAGAAAAGGGAGAATCTCGCTTCAAGGAAGCCGCCTGCTGGGCTCATTGGCGACGAGACTTCCACGATATCTGGACATCAAACAAGTCCGAGATCGCGCGAGAGGCTCTCGATCGCATCGGAGCGCTTTACGACATCGAGCGAGGCATCAACGGCCAGCCTCCTGAGATCCGGCTTGCCGCGCGTCAGACCCAGAGCAAGCCTAAGGTCGATGCATTCCGCCACTGGGCTGAAGCTCAACTAACGCGCATTCCGGGCAAAAGCGATCTGGCGACAGCTTTCCGCTACGGATTGAGCCGATGGTCTTCACTCTGTCTGTTCCTCGACGACGGCCGCGTCGCGATCGACAACAATTCCGCCGAGCGGGCACTGCGTCCGATAGGCGTGGGAAGACGGAACTGGCTCTTCGCGGGAGCCGATACGGGAGCGGAGACCTTGGCACGCGCCATGACGATCATCGAGACGGCAAAGATGAATGGTCTTGATCCGCAGGCCTATCTGGCAGACGTGCTCGATCGCATCCACGATCACAAGATCAATCGGTTAGACGAATTGCTTCCGTGGAACTGGTCGGCGATCACCACAATCGACGCGAAGGCAGCCTGATGGCGACAGTCACCTACGTCCGTACGATCAAATTTGTTGCCGAAATCCTCGAAGAGGACCCGGAGCTTCTTCAGGCAATTGTCTCCAACGATGATAATCTGAGCTACGGCAGCATCATCTCCGTGTACACCGGAGACGACGAATCGGTGACCGCACTGACAGACGACGGCATGGACGAATTGGAGCAGACGCTCAAAGATGCCCGCCGCTCACCCCAAGAATGGAACGACTTCCTCGACAGCTTTGTTGACGACGAGCTGCTCGTCGCTCGCATCAAAGCAAAATCTCGGCGGTAGCAATCGGGCGGTTACCTGCCATGTGGCGTTGAGAACCTTTGAAACGGCAGCTTTGATGCCCTCATGCGCATCGGAGACAACCAGCTTCACCCCGCGTAGACCTCGGCGGGTCAGCCGACGCAAAAACTCCGTCCAGATTGGCTCAGCTTCCGATGTGCCGACTTCCATACCCAGGACTTCGCGCCGACTGTCGCTGTTGACGTCGACCGCGATAATGACGGCGACTGAGACGATGCGGCAGCCACGCCGGACCTTGAGATAGGTCGCGTCGACCCAGACATATGGCCATTCGCCTTCAATGGTTCGGTCAAGGAACGCCTTCACCTTAACGTCGATCTCTTCGCACAGCCGCGACACCTGGCTTTTGGAGATGCCACTCATCCCCATGGCTTTGACCAGGTCGTCGACAGAGCGTATCGATATCCCTTGGATATACGCCTCCTGGATAACAGCCGTCAGAGCCTTCTCCGCCATCCGGCGCGGTTCGAGGAAGCTCGGAAAGTAGCTGCCCTTGCGCAGCTTCGGAATGCGAAGCTCGACTGTGCCAGCTCGCGTCTCCCAATCGCGGTCACGATAGCCATTGCGCTGCGCAAGCCGCATAGGGTTCTTCTCCCCGAACCCTGCACCCGTAGCTGAGCCGACCTCCAGTTCCATCAGCCGTTCAGCGGCAAAGCCGATCATCTCGCGCAACAAATCTGCATCAGCGCTCTTCTCAACGAGCGAACGCACGTTCATCATGTCAGTGGTCATCAGTGATCTTTCCGTCAGGTTGTGTCTTGAACAACCCGATCCTAGCGGAAAACACTGATGGCCGCCCGCACAGCCCCTCACTCGCTACAGCGCAATTGGGGACGCGCTCGCGAGAGGCTGTGCTACCGCCGAGCTACACCACTCGGTGGGACACGATCCGCGAGGGCTCGCGGCATGGCTTAGAAGACTACCTCGAAATGAAATATCTTTGCATGGGAGGGCTCTAAAAGTCGCAGGAGTGCCCGCTGTGCATGGCACGGAATTCCCTGCGCCCGAACGACGCTGTGCCCGCGTCCGTCCATATTAGAGTATCCGTCTGAACGAGAGGCGTTTCTCCCAGACAGCCTATGCTCCAGTCGGATTCCGTGGCTCTCCGAACGGCCCGATGCGGTCCTTCATCACCATTGGCGCTGTGATGTGGCCCAGTGCCTTACATGCGCCACGCCGCATCTGGCGAGCAGGGAAAAAAGCCTTGATGAGTGCGGCGCAAGAGAAGACGATACCTTGGCCTGGTCGACCAAACACTCTCAGTCTTCGATCGGAAAGGCAAATCCAGCCTTCACGCGGTCCATGACAACCATTGTTTTAAACCCTTTAATATCATTGTTCTCGTAGAAGAAACGACGCGTGAACTGCTCGTAATCCTCCATATCTTTTGCCGTAACGACGAGCAGGAAGTCGGCGTCCCCGGTTACATAGTAGCCGATCATGACTTCGCGCGTGTTTTTGATTGCTGCCTTAAAGCGATCGATGATGTCAGCCCTCTCTCGCTCGAGGGATACCAGGACGACGACCGTCACATGCCTGCCGACTGCCTTCGGCGACACGATTGAAACGTCAGCCTCGATGACGCCCTCGGCCCGCAAGCGTTTGAGCCGGCGCTGGCAGGCTGTCGGTGAAAGATGTGCTCGTTCTGCCAGTTCCTCGGACGTGAGCTTGTTATTCTTTTGAACGGCGTTGAGAAGCGCGATGTCCGCGCGGTCGAGTTCCATGGTCGTGAAATCCTGCACCTAGCTTTGAAATTCGCAGAATTCCTGCATAGGCGGCATTATATTGGCCGTCAATCTGCATCAGTTTGGCGCACATTGCGACCATCGAAGATAGATGCGGGAAATCAGCGGAGCATATCACGCTGGCCTTCAGCCGCTTCACTCCATCGCGCTACGGAAGGGCTCACAATGACCATCAACATCAAGGACATCGCCGAGAAGGATCGCAACTCGGTACTGCATCCGTTCACTCAGCTGAAGGACTTCGCCAGCGGCAAGCTTGGCGAGCCGACGATTGTTGAAACGGGCAAGGGTATCCGCATCCAGGACGCCTACGGCAATCAGCTCATCGATGGCTTTGCCGGCCTTTACTGCGTCAATGTCGGCTATGGCCGAACCGAGGTGGCCGAGGCGATCTCGCGCCAAGCCTACCGGCTTGCCTATTACCACTCCTATGCTGCCCACACGACCGACGAACTGGCGATCCTGTCAGACCGTCTGGTAAAGATGGCGCCGGGCAAGATGAGCAAGGTGTTCTACGGCATGTCCGGCTCGGACGCCAATGAGACCCAGGCCAAACTCGTCTGGTACTACAACAACCTGCGCGGTAAGCCCACGAAGAAGAAGATCATCTCACGCGAGCGCGGCTACCACGGCTGCAGCGTTGTCTCCGGTTCGATGACCGGCATGAGCTTCTACCATGATCACATGGACCTTCCCCTGCCGCAGATCACCCATACCGGCGTGCCGCATCACTACTGGGGCGCCAATCCTGGCGAGACCGAGCGGGAATTCTCCGCCCGCCGAGCCCTTGAGCTCGACCGCCTCATCGAACAGCTTGGGCCTGACAATGTCGGTGGTTTCATTGCTGAACCCGTGCTTGGTACCGGCGGTATCACGCCGCCCCCGGAAGGCTATTGGGAGGCTATCCAGGCCGTGCTTAAGAAGCACGACGTGTTGCTGATCGCTGATGAAGTCATTACCGGTTTTGGCCGCACCGGCTCGATGTTCGGCTCGCAGCATTATGGCATCGAACCGGACCTGATCACGGTTGCCAAGGGCTTGACCTCTGCCTATTTCCCGCTCTCGGCTGCGATCGTCGGCGAAAAGGTCTATCAGGTGCTGGAAGACGGAGCCGACAAAGTCGGCGCCTTCTCGCATGGCTATACCTATTCCGGCCACCCGATCGGTGCGGCCGCGGCCAACGCCGTACTTGATATTGTCGATAAGGAAGATCTGCCGGGGAACGCTCGCGACGTTGGCGCCTATTTCCAGGCGCAGCTCAAGGAGAAGTTTGCTCAGCTGCCGATCGTCGGCGAGGTGCGTGGTGTTGGCCTTATGGGTGCCATCGAGTTCGTCGGTGACCGCGAGAACAAGACCCGTTTCGATCCGTCGCTGAAGGTGGGCGCGCGCGTCTCGAAGGCAGCTCGCGACGGCGGTCTGATCGCCCGTGCAATGCCGCATGGCGACATCCTCGGCTTTGCCCCGCCGCTTGTCACGACAAAGGCAGAGATCGACGAGATTGTCTCGATTGCCGAAAAGGCCGTGCGCTCGGTCATGGACGACCTGGTGCGCGACGGCCAGAAGATCTGACCGTTAGCGACTTGCGCTTTCCGGGCCATCGCGGAACGGCCAGTCGCAATCAGATGGTCGCCGCCGACCCAACAAGCGGGCAAAGGCTGAGGGATGAGACCTCACCCTGCTCGAAGACCATACCCGCCGCTCTTGCAGGCATTTCATCAGGGAAGGGAAGTTGGCCTATGACCGCTGCCAAACTTCATATTACTACGGGTCTACAGCCCGTATCCGTTCACAGCCCCTTTGACGGCTCTCTGATCGGATCAATCGACATAACGGACGCATCTGACGTCAGCGAGCTCATCATCCGTGCTCGCCGCGGGGCCAAGCTCGCGCGCGACCTGCCGCGGCACAAGCGGGCAAGTATCCTCGAGGGAGCTGCGCAACTTATCGAGCGCCGTCTCGATGCCTTCGCCGAGACCATCGTGCGCGAAGCTGGGAAGACAATCGTTCAGGCGCGCAAGGAAGTCAGCCGTTGCGTTAACACGCTGAAACTTTCTGCCGAAGAAGCAAAGCGCAATGCAGGCGAGATCGTGCCGTTTGATGCGTTTGCCGGATCAGAGCAAAGACAAGGTTGGTTTACGCGGGAGCCGCTCGGAATCATCGCCGCCATAACGCCTTACAACGATCCGCTAAACCTGGTCGCCCACAAGCTCGGTCCAGCAATCGCAGGCGGCAACGCCGTGCTTTTGAAGCCGTCCAATTTGACGCCGTTCTCCGCTATCAACTTGGTGGACGCACTGATCGAAGCCGGCCTGCCGCGCGATGTCATCACAATCGCTCATGGTGACAGGGAACTTGTCACGGCCTTGATCACATCCCGCGATGTCCGCATGGTGTCGTTTACGGGTGGATTTGCAACGGGCGAAGCTATCAGCCGCGCGGCGGGGCTGAAGAAACTGGCGATGGAACTGGGCGGCAACGCCCCTGTCATCGTGATGAATGACTGTGACTTCAGTAAAGCGGTCGATGGTTGTGTTTCGGGCGCCTTCTGGGCAGCCGGTCAAAATTGCATCGGCGCCCAGCGCATTCTCGTTCAGGCAGGAATTTATGAGAGGTTCCGCGATGCCTTCGTCGCCGGCACGAAGAAGCTAAAGTCCGGCGATCCATTGCGCAACGATACGGATATCGGGCCGATGATTTCCACCCAGTCTGCCGAGCGAACTGAAGCGGCCGTCAATGACGCGATCGCTGCTGGAGCTAAACTGCTGTGCGGACACCGACGTGAAGCCTCCCTCTACCACCCGACAGTGCTCGAAGGAACGCCGGTGACGTGCAAGCTGTGGCATGAAGAGGTATTCGCGCCCGTCGTCATGTTGGCACCGTTCGACACCATCGATCAGGCGATCGAGATGGCCAACGATCCGGACTACAGCCTGCATGCGGGCATCTTTACCAGCAATATTAACGTTGCTCTCGACGCCGCCAACCGCATCGAAGCAGGCGGTGTGATGATCAATGACAGCTCCGACTACCGCTTCGATGCCATGCCGTTCGGTGGTTTCAAATACGGCAGCATGGGTCGCGAAGGCGTTCGTTTCGCTTACGAAGAAATGACCCAGCCAAAAGTCGTTTGCATCAACCGGGGATGAAAGTCTGGCTGGAACTGATGCTGGGTTATCCATGATCCTGGGCTGCGCGAAGAAACGCAGTTTGACCAATCGAGGCAATAATGTCTAACACGACTCGTATTGAACACGATCCCCTCGGCCCGGTGAGTGTGCCGGCAGATCGGTATTATGGCGCGCAGACGGCCAGAGCCCTCGCAAACTTTCCAATCTCCGGCATTCCGGTTAAGAGCATGCCGTCCGTCATACACGCACTCGCCCACGTAAAGATGGCTGCTGCACAAGCAAATTGTGACGAGGGTTTGCTTTCGAGCGAAAAACGAGACGCGATCGTGCTGGCTTGCCAGGAAGTGCTGGCGGGTAAACACCACGACGAATTTCTGGTCGACGTCTTCCAAGGTGGGGCGGGCACTTCCACCAATATGAACATGAACGAGGTACTGGCCAATCGCGCGAGCGAACTGCTGGGCGGAGTCAGGGGCGAGGGGCGTTTGGTTCATCCAAATGACGACGTCAACCGATCTCAATCAACAAACGATGCCTACGCGACTGCCGTACGACTTTCCGTGATCCCGGCAAGCCGCCAACTGCGCGATGCCCTTGCGGATCTCGCCGCCGCCCTTAAATGCAAAGCGGAGGAGTTTGCAGACATCCGCAAACTCGGGCGAACACAATTGCAGGACGCTGTTCCGATGACGCTGGGACAGGAGTTTGCAGCGTTCGCGACGACGCTTCTGGAAGACTGTGACCGTCTCGATGAGACAGAGCGATTGTTCCTGGAGGTCAACCTCGGCGGTACAGCAATCGGCACAGGGATCGCAGCCACGCCATCCTACCGATTGCGCGCGATCGAGAACCTATCCCGCAACATGCAACTCCCAGTCGTCGGATCAACAGACCTGCTGGAGGCAAGTTGGGACATGGGTGCATTCATGCTCCACATGGGGCTATTGAAGCGAACTGCGGCGAAGCTTTCGAAGATCGCGAATGATTTTCGGCTGCTATCAAGCGGGCCGCGAGGGGGTATCGGCGAAATTGTGCTTCCATCCCTTCAACCGGGTTCTTCGTTGATGCCTGGGAAGGTCAACCCGGTTGCGGCAGAAGCACTGAATCAGGTCTGCTTCTGTGTGTATGGCATGGATACGACGGTCGGCATGGCTGCCGAAGCAGGGCAGCTTCAGCTGAACGCCATGGAGCCGGTGATCATTTTCAGTATCCACAATGCCATGGAGCTCCTTAAACGATCGATCGGGACATTCGCGAGAACATGCGTCGAAGGGGTTCAGGCCAACGCCGCGCAGTGCGAAGCCAACCTGAAGAATAGCACGGCGTTTGCAACAGAACTTGTGACATCGATTGGCTACGAGGCAGCGGCCGAAATCGTGAAAGCACGATTGGCGAGTTGATTTTTCCGCGGGGAATACGCTGGAGTTTCCCCGCCCTCCGGGGCGAACTGGCTGTCGTCGAATCCGCTTCGACGGCAGCCTCTTTTTAGGATGGGCTGCAACTTGGCAAGGCCGGAGATTGCTCAACCTTTGGTCTGCGTCGTTTGCATATGGGGGCATAAGTGAAAAGGGGACTTCGTGAGCGTTGATTTTGATTTTTATCTGGCACTGCGAGCCGCTCGGGATTGCACAGCATCTGGCGCGAGCGGGATGTTCCCTTCTGCAGAGCGAGGGCAGGCAACTGCAACGGCGTCGCGTGGGTTCAGTTGAGCTCGAAGGAAACCGAGCACAGCTATAGTGAAGTAGGCTTCCAGGTCGGTCTTCAGATATCTGGTCAATTTGGCGGCAAGAAATCTCCGTCCGAGTAGAAGGAGATACCGAAGAGGCTAAGCTATGGAGCAACCGACGCGCCGAGACCCTTGGTGGACAGCTGGCGATGTGTGCCAGAATTTGGCTCTGCAGCCAATTACGCATTGCTTTCTGAGGACTGGTCCGGACCTCCGACTACGGAGCGTACAGGCCGCATGTTCAGCATGCAAAGCAGGATGAGTGATAGTTCATTGAGTTTATAATTCAACGACGAACGACATTGAGGATAGATCCATGACCGAAAAGCTGGCGGTTAATTCTGGGCATGATGACAATGGGCCGGTTCAGCCAGGCCGCTACGATGTCGTTGGCAGCGTTGAGACAAACGTCGCAGATGGTTTCACGCTGGCGGCAGTTGGCGACCTGATCGTCACGCGACCGCTCACAAAGGGCTACCATCCGGGATTTAGTGAGATCGTCGAGATCTTGCGCGACGCCGATGCTACTTTCGCAAATATGGAAACCAACATCCTCGACATTCGGTCGTTCAAGGGAAGTCCACAGGCGGAGCACGGTGGTGCCTATCACGTCAGCCTGCCAGATCTCGGCCCAGATCTGAAGTCCATGGGCTTCAACTTGGTGAGCTATGCCAACAATCATACCTTCGAGTGGGGAGTTGAGGGCATGCGCGAGACATGCCGGGCTCTCGATCAGAATGGAATTGTCTACGCTGGAGTTGGCGAAAACCTGGCACAAGCTGGTGCTGCCCGTTTCCTGGAGACCCCGCGCGGTCGGGTGGCGCTTGTATCATGTGCCTCAACGTTTACGCCAATGTCGCGCGCATGCGATCCGGCCGGTGAGGCCCCGGGCAGACCTGGGCTTAACCCCCTTCGTCTCGAAGAACGGATCGTCGTTCCTCCGTCAATGTTTGAAAGTCTAAGACAAGTGCGTGACGCGCTGCCGAACTATCGGCCCGGTGACAGCAGTTCAACTTCCCTTAAGCTTGCTGGAGCGACGTACACGACTGGCGAGAACGCAGGCTACAGCTACCGACCCAACCCAACCGATGTCGCCGACATCCTGCGCAACACTCGGCAGGGAAAGCAGTTCGCCGATTTCTGCATCGTCACCAATCATGGCCATGAGCCTGGAAATTGGAGCCAGCAGCCTCCCGATTACGAACAAGCGTTTGCACGTCAGATGATCGACGCGGGGGCCGACGCATACATCGTTCATGGGCCGCACCAATTGAGGGGCATCGAGATCTACAAGGGCCGGCCGATCTTCTACAGCGTTGGCAACTTCATAATGGACGACCTCCGGACGCCGGTCGGCGCCGACATGTTCGCAGCATACGGCAAGGATCCGCGAACTGACACCGATGCGGAAGTGACGCTGGCAGAAATGGCAGAAGGATATGAGACGGACGCGGGTTTCACTGATCCGATATTCTACGAGAGCGTCATTGCAGTGAGCCGGTTTGCAAATAATCAGCTCGCGGAAATGCGGTTGTATCCTATCGAACTTGGCCACTCCAAAAGGTTTGCCAATCGCGGTGTCCCACAGCTTGCCTGCGGACAGCAAGGCCGGGCCATTTTGCTACGGATCCAGGAGCTATCGAAGCCATTTGAAACTGAGATCGCAATTGAGGACGGCGTTGGAGTGATCGCTCTGTGAACCCTGAACCGCGCCGAACAGATGGCAGGAGAGGATATTTCTGGCAGACGGGAGTCGCGGAGCTACAGCATGAGAAGCCCGCTATCACAAGGGGGCTGGTAGGACTGTCTTTACAAGGTTCGCCCAGTATCCAATCCCGTATGGAAGAGCCTCATCGTTGAAGTCGTATGTTGGGTTATGGAGCGAAGCTGTTGAACCGTTGCCAATGAAAATCATAGCACCGGGTCGAGCTTCGAGCATGAACGCGAAGTCTTCCGATCCCATGACGGGCTCGAACTGGTCATCTACGCAGATCGGACCCACCAGATTGCGAGCGGCGCTGATGGCGAGGTTCGTCTCCTCAGGAGAGTTGGTCATGATTGGATCAAGCCTGCGGTACTTAAATTCGATCTCCGCGCCATATCCGCTTGCTATCCCGCGCGCTACGGCAGGTATTCGCGTCTCAGCCAAGCCTCGAAGCTCATGCTTCAATGTTCTGACTGTCCCGGACAAAGTCGCGGTTTCGGGTATCACGTTGTAGGACTCCCCCGCGTGCATCTTGGTAATCGAGACGACCAAGGATTCGAGCGGGCTCGTCGACCGAGAGACCAACGGCTGGAGGCCCACGATAATTTGGCCTGCAATCACTATGGGATCGATGTTGCGATGAGGGCTGGCAGCATGTCCTCCTTGGCCCTTGATCACGATATCAAATTCGTCCAGCGCCGCCATAAAAGGACCGTCGCAAATTGCGAACCGCCCAACATCAAGGCCTGGCGAGTTATCCATAGCAAAAACGCGAGATATTCCGAATCTATCCATGATGCCTTCTTGGACCATCCGCTGCCCGCCAAGCGCGTTTTCCTCAGCTGGCTGAAAGATCAAGGCAACGGTGCCGCCAAAATTTGGGGCTTCGGCGAGAAATTTCGCGGCACCGAGCAGCATTGCCATGTGGCCATCGTGTCCACATGCGTGCATTCTTCCAGACATTTTGGAGGACCACGGTTTGTTCGACCTTTCCTCGATGCGGACAGCATCCATCTCCGCCCTCAAGCCAATTGTCGGGCCACCACGATGATTTCCTTCAATCAGTGCAACCAAACCGGTCTCCGCAAGACCAGTCTCGATATGATTTACGCCGAACGATCGGAGTGTTCCTTCCAGGTAAGCTGCGGTTGAGTGCAAATCATAATCAAGCTCTGGATGCTGATGAAGGTGACGGCGCCACTTTGTCGCCTCCTTCACCAAGGGCCTGAAGGTTTTAAGATCGTGCATGGTGCTTTCCTTTGACTTGCGTCCCTGCCGGACCATGGTTCGGTTAAACCAAGCAGGGCGTCAAATTCAGTGTTTCTATACAATAAATCTTGATACGCTATGGATGACATAATGATTATTAGCGGTGCCTCGCTGGCTTTGAAGGGCGAGGCGTTTCGCGGCCACGAACGATGACTTCACAGATGACCAGCTCTTATACTTCGTCTAAGCCAACATTAGGGTGATTGCGGCAATCTCGCCTGCCATCTTCCATCCTTTATCAACTGGCGCACTACCTTCGGAAGCAGCCCCCGGATGGCGGCAACTTCAGCCGAACGCTCATCTCGCGCATTCACCGCAAGAATTACCGACCTCGATATTGATGGGTTTATGATCTTTGCCATTCGTACAAGACCGAGTGACGTTTCCCGCTGGACCGCGGAGGGTGTCAATATGGAGTGAGCTTTACCATCTGCGACCATGTCTATGATCGTTGAGAGCGAATCTATCTCGTACCGGACGTCTAAGAAGACATTGTGCATTTTTGCTGCGTCAGTCACGGCTCTCTGAACACTTGTAACATTCATGGGAACAGCCAGGGGGAAAGCGCTTAGCTGATCAAGAGAAATAACATTTTCAAAAGGGGGGCTGCCCGGAGGGATGATCAGACAGAATTCCTCTTCAGCGAGGACGTCATAATACGAACCGTCATCTTTCATGGTGTAGAAAACAGCGAGGTTGAATCGGCCCGCAACCATCATTTCCTCAATCGAACCGCTCATCCCCTCGACGATCTTTAGCGAGACTTTCGGAAAGCGCTCGTTCGCCATATTGAGTAACTCTGGTGCCATAAAGCGCGCCGGACCGGAGGGCAGTGCGATGGACACTTCACCCACTGGTATCTTCGGCTTGCTGGTAAGCTCTTCCTCGGCAATACTCACCTGATTCAAAATAATGCGCGCATGGTGCAGCAATCGCGAGCCAGCCGGTGTCAGAGTGACGCCGCTACGCTCACGGACGAGTAGCTTGGTTCCTAAGCCGTCTTCCATCTCTCGGACATGAAGACTAAGCGCGCTTTGCGCGACATTCATATACTGCGCGGCTCGGGTAAATCCGCCTGCCTCGGCTATGCCAACGAAATATTTTAACTTCTTAAGATCCACTCTGGTCGTCCGCAACTCGATGAACTTCCAGTAGTATCGCAAATCGAGATGGATAGAAAGGTTTCCGCGAAATTTTGACTGCGGTCGCACTATAAGCGAGTACCGTGTCGTTATTCTCTGCCTATTGGGCTTCCGACGGGCGACCTAGCAACCGATCATCTGAAAAAACGATAATACGGTTTCGGGTTACCGATTCTTTCTCGGTGGCACATAAGCGACGAAACACCGGTCTCAGTCATCGAGCCCGTAAACAGTACGGTTGTTCTTGTAGAGTATCATCCGTGCGGCATCGATGGCTTCCTCCCTCGACAGGCTTCCACCAATGACATGATCCGTCAGGGCCTTTGCCAAGTATCGTTTCCCCCACCGACCTGCGAGCCAATACAACTCCGGAATATGGTATGCATCGCTCGCAAAAAGGATTTTTGAGAGCGGTACCACCTCCATCACCTGCATATATCGCTGATACAAATTCTGATGCACATGAGGCGTCATAATCGAGAGTTCGAGGTAGCAGTTGGGGTAAAGGTGACTGAGCCACGCTGCCTTACCGACCGAGGGATAGCCAGCATGCAGCGGAATAATTTTGGGCATCCGCATCATGTTGTCGCGGTCAAACCGGACAACCTCTTCCAAGTAAAATGGGTCCTGATTTCGTAGGACCACGTCGGGAGCTTCACCGTCACCTGCGTGGATCTGCATGGGCATGTCTCGCTTGAGACACTCCTCGAGGGCGAGGGTGAACGTGTAGCGGCGTAAATCCTTGGTAATTTCCGCGGCAGACTCGCGGTCCATATCAGGCAACTTGTTGAAAGAACTTCTCAGCGCCTCCCAGGAAACTCTTGCAGGAACTCGGTCGTGCAGAGGCCGGATAAGACCAATGAACGGCAGGAGGTAAGATTTCATTCCATATGATTTCTTCCCGAAATTGCCGTTGCCATCTAAAGTCTCGTGCAGCCTTTTGATGTAGCGCTGCTCGAACTCGTCAAAGGAAATGTCGAGATGGAAAAACTCTCTCTGGATCTCTTCAATGCGGCTGATGCGGTTTGACCGGCATGGTAAGATCGCCTCCTCGAAGCGCGCAATCGCTTCGCCACCCCGATCCTCGTGGTAGCCGGTTTCGAGCATGATGTTTTCGTAGTTGACGTCGCGAAACAGGCTGTTCACGTACGTCCAGTAATTCTTGCCGCGCTCATTGCGGGCCTCGATAACCGCGTCCAGTGTCGCCTCGCAGCCAAGAAACTGGGCCAGTTCCTTCACCAGGAACTTGATGAAAATCCCTTGAGAAATGTCACCCGTTACCGCATCTACCTTGCCCTGAATGTCATACATTCTGTTCAGATCATGCCTCCGGGCTTCGTCCCCGGTGAGCCACTCGGTGTAAACGCCCTTTGGAAAGTAAGCCGCCATTGGCATTCCCGCCAAAGAGATGCGCTCCAGGTAGCGCTTTGGCGTAGTAATCGCGTCCTGATCGGTGATAACGTGGCAATGCGTGTCGTCGATCGGTAGTGCATCGACTGCCTCGAATATTGCCGCGAACTCCGGTTCCTGCCTCGAGAGGAATAGCGCTAGGTGCTCCAGGTGATACAAGCCGCTTCGGTTTGAGCTAGTCATCTGAACACTGGCCGTTGAGCCAGTGTGCGAGCCTTTTGGATAATCTGTCATTTGCGGCCTCCTATCGGTTACACCATGACTTTCAGGTCACAAGATTTCGAATATCTCTCTTGGAGCGGTGGTGAGGACATCGACGCCGGTGCGGGTGACCCGAAAGGTCTCGCTGATTACATAGCCGAACTCTTCATCGATCCAGTTTCCAAGCATTAAATGGAAGGTCATGTTTGGTTGCAGCACGGTCATATCGCCGTCACGCAGGCTCGCTGTGGGTTCGGTCCAGCCAATCCCGTGGGCGTAGCCGCAACGGGATTCCTTTGTCAGTCCCTTCTTCTCGATTGTCCGATAAAACGCGTTCGCAACGTCGCTGCAGGTCGCTCCTGGTTGAACGGCCGCGAGCGCAGCATCCAACCCCTCCAGCTGGATATCATGGACTTTGCGGAGACGATCTGACGGAGCCCCGATTGAGTAGGTGCGCATGAGCGCAGCACAGTAGCCATGGCGGGATCCGGCAAGCTCGATGTTGATTTGCGAACCTTGACGGAAAGTGTCTTCGGTCCAGGGGATATGGCATGTTCCCGTTCGCGGCGTCGCGCAGATCGCTATTTCTTCGAGCCGCGTGCCCGGCTTTCCGTTGACGCCTCGGATCAAGACCGAGGCAATCTCAGCGCAGGCATCGGCTTCGCGCACTCCAGACCGAATGACCTCTGCGGCGCGGGCAATCGCAGCATCAGAAATGGCCGCTGCTTCCCGCATAATTTCGATCTCAAGATCGGATTTGATGAGACGAATCCAGGTGACTGCCTTCGTGCAGTCGACGACGTTGGATGCCTGCAACCGTCTTTTGAATTTGTCGGCGGTGAGGGTGGCGAGGCTGAATTCCTCAATACCGATCCGCTTGTCTGCAACGCCCGCTTCCAGGAGGTAGTCGATAATAGCATTGTATCCGTCCTTATTCGGGTGAGCGATCAACTGCTCTGGATAGGCAAATATTTTGTCCCTCTCCATAAAGCACTGGTGCATAGCAGCCGGGGCATCCATGCGGCGCAGAATAAAGACTGGCTCTTCCTCCGTCGCAAGAACCACCAAGGCTTGAGGTACATAGGCTGATCGAGCAGTGTAACCGGTGAGATAAGTGATGTTGTGCTGATCGGACACAACGAGCGCCTCGACATCTCGGCGCGCCATTTCAGACTTAACCAATGTAAGACGCCGCAGATATTCGCTCCGAGGGAACGCGGGTGGTGCCTTGCTTATCGTCATGTCGGTCATCCTTTATATGAACTTTTTGCTGACAGACCAGTCGCGCGTTAAGAGCAGCGTTTCGAGCCACACCCGAGCGTAGGATCACGGGGTGACGGACTCCATGAGCATTCTGCTCAGGGTCGTGATGTCGTAGACCGGCAGTCCGGTGGATTGGCGAAGTGGCTGTGCAATTCGGGGGAACATGGTACACTCGAGCAACAATGCCCGGATTTCAGGATGTTTCTCCCGCAACCGATCTAAGCACGAGCAGACATCCTCTCGCAGGACACTTAGGTCTGTTCGCACCGGCGGTCGTGCCATTTCGTTTTCCCAAGTTGGCGTGTTTTCAATTCCGCCAACAACCACCCGTGAAATGTCATGTGGATCTGACAAGCCGAGCAGTTCGGGCCCACAGTGAGTGGAATCGAAGGTGAGGACCGCAAGCTTTGCTTCGCCGGACAACTGTCGAACGATCATTGGTATCAGCAAAAGGGCTGACAGAGCAACCCGAACGCGGACAGCAGCTGCAATTGCGGCCTGGTGCCGAATGGCAAAGCCACAGTCTGCTATAATCGCTGTAGCTCCACGGCTGGCAAGGTGCTGCGCTGCTACGATGTAAGGTCCTTCCAGGTATGGATCACCGCGAACGACAACATCCGCCCATGCCCCGGGAACGGTCTCTCGAATGGTCGGGAACGCGAATATCGATGCGTCATGCAAGGACCCAGGTAAAGGTGAGCCGTTTGGGTCAGATCCTGGCTCGAGATCCAGAATTCCAAGGATGCCGTTGCTAACTGAGAATCGTTCTTGACACATGTTCGCACCAGTGGCTTGTGAGGGATAGAAAACCCGGGATGTCACGGGGACTGATCGCCGCCGTGTCGAACCTGACTGGGCTGACTTCAATGAGCATTTTCGCCAGACCGACATAGTCGGCAATCATCAAGCCGGTCTCACAGCGCACGGCGTCGGCCGCGAGCGGGAAGGCAGCGCATTCGAACACAAGTGCGGCAACGTCAGGCTCACGCTTAAGCAGCGATCGTGTGGCTATCATCACATCTTCGACGATGGCCGACGCGGGTAGGTCGGGAATCTGCGCGGCCAATCGCGTCCACGTCTCAGACCCTTCGATGCCGGCTACGGCGACATCGATCTGAGCCGATGACCATCCGGCTGCCGCAAAGTGTTTTTCTCCCATCCGCGTCGCATCATAGGTAAGGATGCCGACTTTCTTGCCCTTGGGAACAGTCGTCGCAGCGAACGGCACCAAGGAGAGGCTCGACAAGGCGACCGGGACCTTTACGGCTGCTGCAAGCTGCCTTTGGAATAGCGACGTAAATCCGCAATTCGAGGTGATCGCCGAAACGCCGTCGTTCTCCAATTGCCGGGCGCAACGGATATAGGCGTCAAGAATATCCTCGTCCCCGTCCATAACAGTTCTGACCGTGGCCCCTGGGACCGCATTTTGTAGGGTTGGAAACGAAAATGTATTGGGATTGCAAAGCGACCCGGCATGAGTGATTGGCAGGTTTTCCAAAAGAAGGAGACCCAGGGTCTTTTCCACTTTCCACCTCCAAAACTGAGAACTTCGTTCTGCCTAGAGCGAGATCAATTTTCGCGGGCAACAGGCGGCTAAACCTACGAATTCAGTGGCATCATTTCGCCTGCGTCAGCGCTGCAAGAGCCTGGCGATGGACCTGGTCGCAGCGAGGCTGGACCATTTCCTGCCAGTCTGGCCGTGCGGGGTTGTAGTGTTCCCGCGTGGCGTTTCGTATACGCTTCCCAATCTCGGTGTTGGCTTGGTCGGGGCGGTATGCGAAAAGCCAATGATCGTTGCGCAGGACTTCGCGGCCTTTGTCCGGGCTGAAGGTGCCAAACTCCAGGCACACATAGGTGTGCCGGCTGCCCAGTGCACCCTGCCAGAACTCGTCTTGCGTACCCGTGATGGCGACTGACGATGAGGTTCCAAGATCGGGCGACGTCACAGATGGTCCAAAGATCTCCAAGGCTCGATGATACCCGTCAAGACCCGAGGAGGTTTCGGTTTGAAGCTCGCCATAGCCATAGGGGCCAAGCCCGGTGTGATAATCAACAATGATCACGTTTTGTCGCTCTGCAATCCTGTAATCCATGCAGATTTTCTCCAAGACTAGCCGCGGCTCAGACGGGCGCTTGCCTCCGAAAAACATGCCTTCGGGTCGGGAATATTGCCCTTTCTTCCGTGCCGTCTGAAACGCGGCCTCGCCATGGGTCGCCCGGAATTCGGCGATCGCGTGCTCTGCGACTGCCAAACTTTCGACTGAGAGGTCCGATGGAACAAGATGATCTGCCAACTCGTCATAGCCCGGATTTTCTGGTAGCGGCTTGGAGAAATCGACGAAATTCCGATTGAGGTCGCATCCCTCGGCAGTGACGCGCCGGTCCCAGGCAAAGCCATATGCGTTCAAGGCGTGAATTAAGAGAATGCCAACAGATTCCCCGAGGCTATTTCCCAACTGCGACTGAAGAAGGGACAACTGCGCTGCGGATCCGCAATAGCCCTCCACACCATGCGTGCCTGCGATAGAAACAAGCACGTTGTCTGCATCGGGGTCTCCGAGATAGGCGACATCCGTAGAGAGTGGCTGGCCTTCAGGTCCACTGTGGCTCGATCGGTAAGATTGGACCTTCGTCGCGTCTAGAAAACGCGTGCGGGCTTCGAAATAGGTAACCGAAAACAGGTTCTTCATGGCGTCTTTATCGCTATGGGGTGGGCGTGCGCTGGCGCCACAGGATGTGGCGCCAGCTCAGAAATCCGCGACTATGGCGCAGGCGAAGCATTCTATTTCCGGCTGGACAAGAAGCTCACTGCACGAGGCTACGAGATGGAAACTAACTCTCGCTCGAACTGCGTCAGAGGCTCATTTCCTTCCTCAGTCACCAGGAAGGATTGCGTGATCGCGATGCCAGTGTCATCGAGCCAAAGACCGGACATGCAATGAAATGCCATGCCCGGCTGCAAGACCGTCGTGTCTCCCGGACGCAAGCTGACCGTACGCTCACCCCATGTCGGCGGGAAACCAAGGCCTATCGAATAGCCGAGGCGTGCTTCCTTCTCGAAACCATGTTTGGCGATCGAGCCGCGCCATACCAGCTCGACCTCTTCGGCCGCCATGCCTGGACGGATGCTGCCCATCGTTGTGTTCAATCCCTCGACCACCGCCGCAGCAAGCCGGCGGTAACTATCCGGCGGCTGGCCCAGAAATACTGTGCGCGTCATCGGGCAATGGTAGTGAAGGCGCGATCCTGCGATCTCTATGTTGAGTGGCGCATCTTTCTTCAAAGGGCGATCGGTCCACAGGCCATGTGGTGTTCGCACGCGTTCATCGGCACAAAAATGCGGAGGGCTTGTCGTATAGACGCCACCGGCGTCAGTTAGCCCAGAAATCTGCGCCTTGTATATCTCTGCAACCACGTCGCACTCGCGCACACCTGGGGCGCATTTTGCGACTGCCGCCGACATCGCGGCATCAACGATTTGACCGGCTTGGCGCATATAGGTCTGCTCTGCGCTGCTCTTCACCAACCGTACGCGGTTGACCAAAAGTTCGGCATCCTCGAACCGTACGTTCGGCAGGGAGCTGACAAACTCGGCGTGGATCCGGGCAGTATAATAATACGCCCCCATCTCGACGCCGATTACACCTTTGTCGAGGCGCCGTTCCTTCAATATCTCAGATACCGGTTGAACGGGATGTGAGGTGGTCGATTGAACGAAACTGTCTGGATACGCGCGGATGTTCTCCTCGCGCAAATAGGTCGTATCGCGCGCCGAAACGGCGTCCATGAACCGGCCGATCCAGATCGGTTGATCCTCGTTGGCGGCGACGACAAGAAACAGTGGAGCATAAAACGCCCATGCGTCGAAGCCCGTCAGATAGAAGATGTTGGCCGGATCAGAAAGAATGAGAGCATCAAATCCTGACGCCTGCATTTCCACTTTTGTAGCGGCAAGGCGCGCCTGGTACTCAGTTTCGGTGAAATAAAGGGCTGGCATAGCGGCTCCTGTTGGCTCGGACTTGGAAACAGTCATGCGCTTCTCGCAGCAAGAGACCTGCTCCATGGGATCTAAATTTGCTTCCACTCTCTGGAGGAAAGCTTCGAATTTATCGGCTGCTCGAGAGGCTTGGCGAATACGCCAAACAATACGAGCGAGAGGTTGGTGGCGGGAATTCGAGAGTATGTCCCGCCACGGAAGGCCCTTGTTTATTAGGCGGTTGCCTCAAGGACCGTATTCTGAGAGCTGCTCCTGGCGCGCCACCAAGTGACGTAAAGCGCGATCATCCACAGGATCGGAAGAAGGGTCAGGAGAGACGCCACGGCGGCCACGGTGGGATCGATCTCGTTGCGAATGTTTTCCCACATTTTCAGTGGCAACGTGCGGACCGAATATCCGCTGACCAAAGATGTCACGACCACCTCGTCAAACGAATGGATGAATGCGAAGAGCGCGCCGCCAATGATCCCCGGTCGGATCAGTGGGAATGTCACCCGCATAAAAGCGGTAAAAGGTCTAGCGCCCATGCTTTTCGCCGCCTGCTCCAAGCGCCTGTCGAAATTGGCGAGAGTCGCGGAAACAATAACGACGACGTAGCTGATTGCGCCAATCGTATGGGCAAGCACGATGCCCGTCTCAGTTCCAATAAACCCTAGATTGACCAGGCCGAAGTAGCTCGCCACGCCGACGACAATGACGGGGATCGTGATCGGAGCAAGAATCACCATTGTCAGCCAGCCTCGAATATCTGATGCGATCCGGCTAAGGCCATAAGCTGCCAAGGTCCCGAGGACGGTCGACAGAGCCGCAACGGCCAAACCAATCTTGATGCTGGTCCAGGCTGCGCCATACCAGGCTTCGTCACCGAAGAAGCTGCCATACCACTGAAACGAGAATCCGGAGGGAGGAAACTGTAGCGTCGCATCGCTGCTGAACGACATGATGATCACGACGACTTCGGGAAACAGCAGGAAGAAAATGACAAGCGTCAAGGTGAGAATGCCGGCAAAACGCGACCATCCGCCACCAACCCGAGCCTGATAAAGTGCCTTGGACCATTGTTTGGATCTTGAAGCGACCGAAAGCTCATTCAGATACTGCTTCACCGCTCGGAGCAGGCTGAACCGTTCCATGAAACCCTTGCGTAGTTTCGGTGCGCTGTCTTGTGTCCCCGAGAGGTTCAGCCCGAACACAGAGAGCATCACCACGGCAATCGCCAGAAGGACGAATGAAGAGGCGCTGACTGAGCCCATATTGAACCCGGTCGATACTTGGGAGGCAATAAAGGTTGAGAGCATCGCGTCTCCTAATCCACCCAACGCCGCTGGCGTGATGTAAAAGCCCAGGCAGATGACGAAGACCAGCAGTGTTCCGCTTCGAACACCAGGCATGCTCAAAGGGAAGTAAACCCGCCAAAAGGCTGTCGATGGCTTCGCGCCCATGCTTTTGGCGGCCGCAATTAAGGATGTGTTGATGCCGAGCATGACACTCACAAGCGGCAGTATCATCATCGGCAGCATGATGTGAACCATGCCGACATAGACAGCGGCGCGATTGTAAATGAGAGGTAGAGGGCTGGAAATAAGGCCCCAATTCATGAGGGCGCTGTTGATCAAACCATTGTCCCCGAGGATCACGACCCAGGAATAGGTGCGCGCCAAACCGCTTGTGAGATAGGGAATAACGACGGGAACGATCAGGACCATGCGCGCGCGCTTAGACGCTGTCGAAATTAGATATGCCGTAGGATATCCGACCAACAAGCAGATGACCGTCGCTATTGCGCTGATCTCCAGAGTCTGTAGCAAGACCCGGATGTTGGCATACTGCCCCAAGAACGAAGAATAGTTCTGAATGCTGAAATTAGGTGCGTTCAGACTTTCGAGAAAAAGCTGGACGGTTGGTACGCCGAATACAACGAGCAGAACCGCCATAGCCGGTAGTACGAGGATTATAGGAGCACGGCCAATTCTTTGAAATACTTGCATCTGTGTGCCTCCCCGGTTCATTCATCGAGCAGACGGACGTCCGCCCGAAGCCAGTCGAGACGCACCGATCCACCGGGGGCAAAAACCTCTTGGCCAGACGCCACGTGTTGACGCACTATTAAGGATTTGTCTCCGACACGGACCTGATATTTCCTCAGGGGTCCGGCGTAGATCATTTCTTCTACAATTCCGGTGACGATCTGGCTCTGACCGAGTTCAGCCGGTGCAGGGGAATTTACCGCAGAGATCCGGACGCGCTCAGGTCGAACCATCGGCACTTTCCCGCGGAAGTTCTGATCGTTGAAGCCAAGCTCCGGTGAATCCAGAACATTTGCTTCTCCCAAGAAGTTGGCAACGAAGCGAGTAGCTGGCCGGTCATAGAGTGCTTCAGGCGTGTCCAGCTGTTCGATTTTGCCGTTCCTCATAACCACGATGCGGTCCGAGAGCGTGAGCGCCTCTTCCTGGTCATGCGTGACGCAAATTGTGGTTTTCCCAAATTCGCGGTGGAGCCCCTTGATCTCCCCCTGCATCTGTTCTCTGAGGTTCCTATCCAGAGCGCCAAGTGGCTCATCCAAGAGAAGGATCGGAGGATCAGCAATAAGGGCGCGCGCAAGAGCGACACGCTGCTGCTGACCGCCGCTGAGTTGCGATGGCATGCGCTCACCAAACGAGTCCAGATGAACTCGCTTGAGCATTCGTTCAACCAAAGGAGCCCGCTCGTTCGCCTTCATGCCCCGCATTTCAAGCGGGAACTCAAGATTTCGTCGGACCGTCAGGTGCGGAAATAGTGCGTAACTTTGAAAGACGATCCCCTGGTCTCGGCCGTATGAAGGCACAGCTGCGACAGACTTGCCTGAGATCAGGATGTCGCCCTTCGTCGGGGATTCAAATCCTGCCAGCATCATCAGCGCCGTGGTTTTACCTGAGCCGCTCGGACCCAGGATGGTCAAAAATTCCCCGCGCCGAACGGTGAGTGAAAGCTCGGTGACAGCTGCGACCGGGCCATACATTTTGGTGACATCGCGAAATTCGATTTGGGCGGGGACGCGGTCTTCCAATTTCTGATCCTCGGTATTTGCCTGTTTTGGCAGTTTCGCGACGGGGTGTTCATCCGACCGCAGGTGAGCAGACTGAGACATGCTGCTGTCCTCCATCCATGGCGCCCAAAGCGCCTGTGTTAGGTTGCCAATGTGCCGACTGGCGACACATTGGCTTCGAGCGTCCGCTGCTTACCGGATGACCCAGTCGCTCCAGCGCTGCACAAGGCGCTGGATATTTGAAAGGCCATCGGGGCCGACTTCGGAATACCAAGCGCCATTCAGAAGGATCGCCTTCTCAAGATACTTGGGATGGCTGGGCAGCGTAAGGCCAAGCTCTTCAGGGATAAGCTTAAATGCGTTCCGGTTGGTGGGGCCTTCCGGATAGAGCTTGGCAAAGGCTGCCTGGTTCTCGGCACGGCTTACGAATTCAACGAACTTCTGGGCATTTTCGGCATTGGGGCTGTTTTTTGGGATGACCCAGTAGTCCCAGGTCATCTTTGCCTGGTTTCGATTGAGCTCCAACGCAGCGCCCTTGGCAATCGCGGAGGCCGCGCGGCCGTCATAAGACATCATGACGTCGCCGGCTCCGCTCAGCATCAGCTGTTGGATTTCGGATCCAGCCGTCCACCACTTGCGGACGTGAGGCTTGATCTTGTCAAGGCTGGCGAAGATCCGGTCGATGTCCATTGGATAGATCTTGTCCGGAGCGACGCCGTCAGCCAAGAGTGCTTCTTCCCAAGGACCTTCCGAGCCGTATTGACCTGAAACCAGGTATCGGACGCCCGGGAATTTCTCGGTATCCCAAAACTCCGCCCAGTTAGTGGGCCTCGCTTTGTCCGCGGGATATTTCTTCGTGTTGTAAACCAGATTGTACGTGTAGAAGAAAAAGCCGACGCCAAAGTCTTGTTTCACATTCGGGACAAGTCCCTCGATATCGTCCTTTCTGAATTTCGAATAATCAATCTTCTCCAGATAGCCTTTCTCGGCAGCTTGCAGGGCCGCACCTTGGCTCATAGGGCCGACATCGATGGTTACGCTATTCGTCTTCTGCATCAGCTCGAGCTGTGCAAACTCGAAGTCTTGAGTCACCGGGATAACCTTGATGCCCGTTTCAGCTTCAAATGGTTTGGCGTAGGCTTCGATCACGTATTTGCCGAGCTGCCCACCGTAGGTTAGTACTCGGACCTCGCCGGCTGTCTGTGCCGAGGCGTTGACAACAGGCGTTGCCAAAGTAGCGACGGCAATGGCGAAGGACGCCTGCATGATTCGTCTGCGGTTGATCAAAATGCTCATCTTCGTTCACCCTCTATTTTTCCCCGCCACTATTGACGAGGTTCTGAAGTTCTGCGGCAAGTAGCGTCTGGCTAAGGCGCCAGGACCCTTTCAACCAAGTTCACCCAGTAGCCAACGCCGAAAGGCAAAGCATCGTCGTTGAAGTCGTATTCGGGGTTGTGGACGGAGGCCGTCGGACCGTTGCCAAGAAAGATGTAAGAACCTGGCCGCGCCTCAAGCATGTATGCGAAATCTTCCGATCCCATACCTGGCTTGATGAGATCGTTGACTGATGCGTGCCCAACCAGATCGCGTGCTGCGTCAACCGCTATCTTCGTCTCGGCCTCGTGGTTCACAGTGACTGGTTCGAGACGGCGATACGCAAAATCGATATCCGCGCCAAACCCGCCGGCGATGCCCTGGGCGGCTTCGAAAATCCCTTTTTCTGCAAAGTCGCGGAGGGCGGGGGAAAGCGTCCGGACAGTCCCGCAAATAACCGCATGCTGCGGGATGATATTATAGGCTTCTCCGGCATGGATCTTGGTCACGGAGATGACCAAAGCCTCTTGAGGATCGGTGTTCCTCGAAACCAAAGTCTGGAGGCCGAGAACGATTTGGGCGCCGATGACAATGGGGTCAATATTCTTGTGAGGCGTCGCGGCGTGACCGCCTCTACCCCGAACAGTAATGTCAAATTCATCGAGCCCCGCCTGAATTGGGCCGCTGCAAATGCTGAATTTGCCGACCTCCAGTCCCGGGTAGTTGTGCATTCCGAAAATCTTGGAGATGCCAAATCGATCCATGATGCCTTCCTGCACCATCTTCTCTGCACCCCGGCCGTCTTCCTCGGCTGGCTGAAATATGAGGGCGACAGCGCCCTTGAAATTGCGCGTCTCCGCCAGATACTTCGCTGCCGCTAGAAGCATTGCAGTATGGCCGTCATGACCACATGCATGCATTTTTCCAGGAGTTTTCGATGCCCACGGTTTTCCGGAGGCTTCCAATATTGGTAGCGCGTCCATGTCGGCACGCAGCCCGATTGTCGGACCGTCACCAAGGTTGCCCTGAATTACGGCAACCAAGCCGGTCTGCGCTATTCCGGTTTCTATGTGGTTGATGCCGAACGAAGCCAATTTTTCGGCGACGAAATTTGCCGTGTCGTGGACGTCATAGTCCAGCTCAGGATTCTCGTGAAGATACCGGCGCCATACCGTCGCTTCGTCTCTAAGCTTTTCGAAGTTTTCAATGCCGCGCATCGTTTATCCTTTTTGATCTTGGATCGCTAAACGAAAAATCCCTCGGCTGCGGATCCGCCACCATCTTCACTGAACTCTCAGGTCCAGGCGACATGTGGGCTTGGGCAGATCATATACCCGCAATTTTGGTTCCCTTTTTTTACCAACGTGCCTTCGCGGGCTGTCCTAGGCAAATAGAGACTCAATATAAGCGCCATCTGGAAACGAGATGGCATACTAGTGGAGGGGGTCAGTTGGGCTTGCCTGAGGGCGTGACGCACTCTTCCCGAGGAGCCACCAGTTTTACGAGGTCGAAGACAAGCTCCGCCCGGACTGGCTCTGTGCGCCATCGCTACACAACCGGCAGCACTGTGCCGGGCAGTGTCGACCAAACGTCCTTGGGATTCTTCCGGCTGCTAGTTCTGATTGGGCAAGGTGCGAAGACCTCGTCGAAACGACGCTACGCAAAGCCCCCCAACTGGTTAAGGGGTACCAGGCTCATTGTGCTCGATTTTGCCCCCTGGAGCGCGGACGTGACACGCGACAGCGCGGCCATCGGGCATTGACACCAGCGGGGGCACGTCAATGCGACAGCGGTCTTGTACGAGCGGGCAGCGCGGGTGGAATGCACACCCGCTCGGTGGGTTGACCGGGCTCGGCACTTCACCCTCGACCAGCGCCTCCAACTGAACCCTTGTGGGATCTGGTATAGGGGCGGCCGCTATGAGCGCCTCGGTGTAAGGATGTATTGGGTTGGCAAATAGCGCTTCGCAAGTTGCCAATTCGACAATCCGCCCGAGATACATGACCGCTACTCGATGACCAATATGCTCCACAACACCAAGATCGTGCGAGATAAACACGAAGGCGATCCCCGTTTCCTCCTGGAGGTCCATGAGAAGATTGAGGATTTGTGCCTGCACGGAGACGTCGAGAGCGGAAACTGCCTCGTCGGCGATGATGATTGAGGGTTTCAGCGACAATGCGCGCGCAATTCCGAGCCGCTGGCGCTGACCGCCCGACAATTCCGAGGGGAGCCTGTGCATGATCTCGGGCGCAAGGCCCACCTTTCGCAGGAGCTCCGCCGCAAGGTCTTCGCGCTTTCTGCGGTTCAGACGCTCAAAATTCTCGACCGGTTCTGTGATAATCTGACCGGCCGTTAGCCGTGGGTTCAGCGACGAGTAGGGATCCTGGAAGACCATCTGCATGCGTCGGCGCCAGTCCCGAAGTTCGTTCTTGTTGAGACTGGCAATATCGTTTCCCTCCAGCAGGACGCGGCCACCTGTCGGGTCAACAAGCCGCATCAAGAGCCGTGCGATTGTCGACTTTCCGCATCCTGATTCGCCAACAATGCAAAGTGTCTCGCCTGCGTTGACAGTAAAGGACACATCCTCGACCGCCCGCACGACTGGTGGAACTTTATTGAAGATTCCGCCACCGACCGGATAGTGTTTGACCAGTTTTTCGACTTGCAACAAAGGGCCACTCATGCGCTCAATACCTCTTCTGCATGCCAGCAGGCGGCCGCGTGATCCACGCCGTATTCTTTGACAGCTGGCGTTTTCTCCCGGCAGACCTCGGTCGCGAACGGACAACGCGGCGCAAAGCTGCACCCGACGATAGGCTCCCGCAGGCTCGGCACAATGCCTGGGATTTCCGGCAGACGGCGCTCTTTCCCCCGCCGCCTATCTGGGACCGAGCGCATGAGAGCTTTTGTGTACGGATGCATCGGCCGCGCGAAGAGATCCGTGACCGTTGCCTGCTCGACGATACGGCCGGCATACATCACTATGACGCGCTGGCAGGTCTCGGCCACGACGCCTAGGTCATGGGTGATGAACATAACCGAGGTTCCCATGCGCTCTTTCAGATCGACGATCAGCCGCAGGATCTGCGCCTGAATGGTGACGTCGAGCGCCGTCGTCGGCTCGTCGGCAATCAAGAGTTCAGGTGAGCACGCAAGTGCCATGGCAATCATGGCACGCTGGCGCATGCCGCCGGACATCTCGTGGGGATAATTGCTTACCCGCCGTTCGGGGTCCGCAATGCGGACGAGGCGCAGCATATCGACGGCCTTTGCCAAGGCCTTAGAACGGGTGGCACCAGTGTGAATTTCGACCGCCTCTGCAATCTGGCGACCGACAGTGTAGACCGGATTAAGGCTCGTCATAGGATCCTGGAAGATCATCGCGATTTTATCCCCCCGGATCTTACGCATCTCTCGGTCGGGCAGATCCAAGAGATTGCGACCGTGAAAGAGGACCTCACCGCCCATCGTTTTGGCGGAGAGCTTCGGCAGTAGCCGCATAATCGAAAGCGCCGTCACGCTCTTGCCACAACCGGACTCGCCGACTACGCCGAGCGTTTCGCCCTTCTTTACTTTAAAGCTAACGCCGCCGAGAGCGTGCGTGACGATCTCCTCTCCGAAAAAGTGGGTCTCGAGATCCCGGACATCAAGGAGGATGTCCCGACCAGAATTTTTCTGAATACCCATGTCATCTCCGCCTTTTCGCACGAGGGTCGAACAAGTCGCGGAGACCGTCCCCAAACAGATTTACCGCCAGAACCGTGATCGCAAGAAAGATTCCCGGTGCGAATATGGTGAAAGGAGCAATTGACAGGTACAGCCGAGAGCTGGAGATCATATTCCCCCAACTTGAGATTTCGGGGGGCACGCCAACGCCTAAGAAGCTCAGCCCGGCTTCGGTCATGATCGCGTCCGCACAAACAACCGCAGTTTGGACCATGAGTGGCGGTAGAGTGCTCGGAAGAATATGGCGCCACAGAATCTTCGGCAGTCGTGCTCCGCCGCAAACAGCGGCCTCGACATATGCGCGTTCACGCACACTTAGGACCACTGACCTTACCATTCTCGTCACGCTCGGAATTTGTGGGATGGCGATCGCTATAATCAGAATGCCAATTCCCGTCCCCGTGAGCGAGATGAGCGCGATTGCAAGCAAGAACGTCGGGATCGACATCAAAGCGTCCATCACGCGCATGATGACATTGTCGAAGCTTCGAATGTAGCCGGCGAGTACACCGATCAGAAGCCCGGCGGAGGCGGCCAGTAGCGCCGATACCAATCCGACCGTGAGAGAGATCCGCGCGCCGCAAACGGTCCGAGCGAACACATCCCGACCCAGGTTATCTGTCCCCAACCAATATTCGGCGGAGGGGGGTTGCAGGCGGACAAACGGATCCATTTTCAACGGATCACCCGCATAAAGTGGAGCTGCGAGCGTCAGAGCGATCAGGATCACCAGGAGACCACCGCCGATCAGAACCAGCGGGTGTCTTCGAGCATGGCGGGCGAGGTATGAGACTCGAAAGCGACCCCGTTGCCCGGGGTTTGGTAACGAAATAGCAAAAGACATATCAGTACCGAATCCGGGGATCGATCAGCGTGTACGCAAGATCGACCGCCAAGTTGATCAGGACGTATATTCCTGAGATGACGATGAGTACGCTTTGAATGACCGGGTAATCTCGATTGTTGATCGCATCGACTACGAGACGGCCAATTCCGGGGATATTGAACACCGTTTCGGTGAGTACGACCCCGCCAATCATATAGGCGAAACTAAGACCGATCACAGTGACGATAGGTGCGCCCGCATTTTTCAAAGCATGACGAAAAAGCATCGAGTATGGCGATGCCCCCTTCGCAGCGGCCGTGCGCATGTAATCCTCCGACAACACCTCCAGCATGCTGGCCCGCGCGATCCGAGCGATGAAGGCGATATAGGGAAGACTTAGCGCAACAGTCGGGAGGATGAGATGAGCGAACCATGGCCCGAGGCCCTGGCCGATCGGCACGTAGCCTTGAACCGGGAGCAGTCGCGTCTGGATAGCAAACACATAAATGAGGAAATAACCGACCACGAAAACCGGAAGAGAGTAACCGAGTGCCGAAAATACGGTTAGCGCGCGATCGACGAAACCTCCCGCGCGCCAAGCAGCAAAAATGCCAAACGTCACTCCGCCGACTACTGAAACGAACAATGTCAAAAGTGACACTGATAACGTCGGTTCCATCCTCTGTTTCACGAGTTGAACGACCGGACGCCCGGCGAAGACCGACGTACCGAAATCGCCGCGCAGGGTGTTTTGTGCCCATTGTCCGAACTGTACTGGCAGCGGCTCGTTTAGCCCAAGTTGCTCTCGAACGCTGGCGACCATCTGCTCGCTAGCAGTCGGCCCGGCAATGATGGCTGCTGGGTCTCCGGGCGTTAGCCTGATGAGAAGGAAGATGAATATCCCGACCATGGCCATGACGACGATGGCCGAGATCAGCCTGCGAAGGATGTAGTAGACCAAAAGACTCACCCCTTTTGCATATTCCACATTGGAACATTGCCGGTCTTCAGACCGACTAGGCCGGTCAAGTCCTTCCTGTGTGCAACGGGTGATACAACCTGGCCCAAGCTAACCAAGCTCGCGTAATTCCACCAAATCTGCTGCATCTCGCGAGCGAGGGCTTGGCGTTCTTCAAGCGTTTCGACGTCGGGCCATTTGGCGCGCAGCGCCTCGTATTCGGCTGATTCAGGCCAGCCGAACCAACTTTCCTCTCCGTTCATCGCCATCCAGGCCGCAGTTGTCGGATCGCCGAACTGGAAATCTGTGGCGGAGGAAATGAAGATGCTCCAGCCACCTTCGTCGACAGAAACCTTCTTGGCCCTTCTGGTAACAAGGCCAGCCCAGTCAGTCGATGCCAGCTCCGCATTGATCCCAATTTTGCGCATTTCCGATGCGAGTAACAGCGAAGCGTTGTGCGCTTCACCCCAGTCGGTGGGATCGAGGATAACGACCTTTTCGCCAGCGTAGCCGGCCTCCGCAAAAAGCCGCTTGGCCGCCTCGAGGTCACCACCCTCCTTGTACCAATCTGTGTTCGCATCATTGATATAAGCTGTACCAGTGCCAAACAGAGATTTGACGGGACGACTGTATTGTGGCGATGGATTGATGACGCGAAGAAACGCCTCCTGGTTGATGAGATGCAGCATCGCCTGCCGCGCCTTAATGTTGTTAAACGGCTTTTGCAGGCAGTTCATGCGGAGGAAATAGTTGTAACCGGATTTGTACAGATCCTCGAGCACAAGGCTCGGATCACTCTCGATCACCGGGTAAAGATCGGCTGGAGGCGCGCCTAGGAAGTCGATCTCTCCGGCCTGCAAGGCCGAAACGGCCGTCTGCTGATCCGGAAAGTCGTTCCAGATGACACGACTGACTCTGGCGATCTTGCCACCTGCAAGTCCGTCGGGGGCCTCGCTGCGAGGAACATACTCTTCAAACTTGTCGAACGTAATGTTAGCCCCGGGTACAAAAAGCTCCTCGTTGAACTTGAATGGCCCCGATCCGATGTGTGTGGTAACTGCCTCACTCGGTGGACGATCTGCGTCCTTTTCGCGCATGATGAACAGCGGGTAGGTGCTCACTTGCGCCAATTGATCAATCAGCAAACCCAGTGGCTCTTTGAGCGTGATGATAAAGGTTTTGTCGTCCTTTTTGGAAACATCATGCGCCCGCTGCTTCACCAAACTCCCGCCCGGTGTTTGGAACCAACGCCGAATTGAGGCGACACAATCCGCCGCCGTAACCGGCGTGTGATCGTGCCAGCTCAGTCCGTCTCGAAGCTGGAAAGTGTAAGTCCTCTTGTCGTCCGAAGCGCTCCAATCCCCGATCATTTGCGGCTGTGGCACGAGCTTTGAATCGAGGCCGAAGAGCATATCGTAGACACCAAAGGCGTAATCGCCGATATCTACGTCTGTCGTCGTGTAAGGATCGAAGGCCTGCGGCACGCCGTGGGACCATTTCACTGGTTCTCCTCCGGTCGATGCCTGTGCGCGGAGCAGGTAAGGGAACGACGCTGCCGCTCCCATCGCCATGCTCGCTTTGATTACGTTTCTCCGAGAGATCTTCATTGTCTAAGTTCCCCTACTTGTTTTTGATTTCATCTGGTCCGTGATGGAGTTGCGTTAGCTGTAACGACGCGGACAAAGTGTCCCTCAGCGATATTGGTGGCGCGTCTCTCTCTCCGGCGAGCAAACTGGCTACGCCGAATGGAATTGACAAATAGAGTTTCGATATGTGCTCATCTCGAAACCAGATTGTTGAGACCTGTCAAAGGCTTGTTAAGCAAATGTTCGCTGCATGCTGGAACGCATTGATCCCGACTTCGTCGGGCGACAAAGCTCTAGCCGTAGGCCTTAGTCTCCTAAGACGCGATAAAGCCGCTGCGGAGACCAGGATGGCAGTATCGCATGGCCCGTTAGACAGGCCCTGCTACGTTGTCGTTTCACCTCGAGCTCCCTAAACGATCGAGGTGATCAAGGATCCAAGCCTGCCGGAACGCGGCTTCTTCCACTACCGCGGGTCCGTGTGAATATCCGGAGTGACCGCCGAGCATGCGGGTCCTAAGGACGAGCGCGGGGTCGCGATTAGGCGTGCATGAGCGGCGCTGTGCGACGTACCTTGCAGGCTGGTGAAAAAGTACCTGGCTGTCATCGAGCGCGGCGTCAATGTAAGTGGGCGGAAGTGGTCTATCAGCCTCCAAATTGTAGTATGGGTCATAGGCGCGCATGTACCTGTACTCGTCCGGAACGCGCGGATCTCCATATTCTGCTGTCTCCGCCAATGCGAAAGGCATGTTGAAGTCCAGCTCGGTGTCGATGATGTCGGCAACTGGCACCTCCGCGATCACGGCCCGAAATAAATCAGGTCGCAATGCGGCCGTAGCCAACACGGTACCTCCGCCGGCACTTTTTCCTTCAATGACAATTTCGTCGCGCCCAGCATACCCCTGTTCAACCAGAGTCTCGGCACATCTGATCAGATCCGTGTAAGTGACCGTCTTTCGATCACGAATGGCCACATCATACCAGCGACGCCCGAACTCTCCGCCACCCCGTACATGCGCGATGCCGAAAGCGATTCCTCGATCAAGGAGGCTCAAACGCGCATCCAGACATGAGGGCGCGGAGAAGAAAGAGGGCCATCTCGTCGTGCCGTAACAGCCGTAGACGTTCAGGAGAACGGGGCCGCCGGGCTGCCGGTCCCGCCGAGCGATCAGCGAGATCGGCACTTGAACCCCGTCTTCGGCATCGGCCATTACGATCGTTGCAACGTATTGAGAGGGGTCGTAGCCGGGGACATCGGCTTGATAAACAATTTTCGATCGGCCGTTTGCCATATCGTACTCTGTGTACGTGTCCGGCCTAATAAACGAAGTGACAGAGTAGACCAGCTGTGAGCTGTAGAAACGATGCCGCGCTACCGAGTAGGAGCCTCCTGCCGAAACTCCGACTTTCAACGTGCACGTGTTCTCCTCGTGAACGATGACGGATTTAACCTCTCCCTCTCGGCCATACACGACAAGCCGAGGTCTGAGGCTTTCGCGCTCAAATGAAACCAGATCCTGATCGAATACGTGTACCTCCTCCAGGGTCACTCCTGCTCGATGAGGAACGATCTCTTTCCAATGCGCCGGCGATGGGTCGGCTATCGGCGCGCTTACAATTCGCCAGTCCGGGCCGTTGTCGTCTACACGGAACAGGAATTTGTCGTTCCAGTGTTCAGCATAAACCTGATGTCCCAGATCACGTGTCACGATCCGGCGCCACTTCCCTCTCGGATCGTTCGACGCGAGACACCACACTTCCGCGGCACCTCGTTGGACGCGTAGCGTGTTGTCGCATCCGGGGACCACGTTGAGAAACAGCCAATCGCCGCTGTGCGATCGCCGAATAACTACTGCGAGCCGCTCGTTGGATTCTTCGAAGACTACCTCGGATTTGCTGGCTTCCACATCCAGACGAACGATCCGATCATGCTGACGCCTGTCACTGCGCTCCTGTGAGAAAAAGAGTGATCGGCTATCGGCGGCCCAGACTGCCTGGCCAATTCGCGCCGGGCCTCGCCAGACGTCCTGGCCGCTAGAGACATCCCGCACCCTAAGTTCGAAGCCCTCATTGCCGACGACATCAAAACTATACGCTAGATACCGCCCGTCATCGCTTGGTTCAAAAATGCCAAGTGTGAAGAAGACAGCCGCGCCCTGTAACGTGTTCGGGTCCAGTACAAGTTCCTTAGGGCCTCCTGCAATTGGTCGGCGCCACCATGCCAAATGAGGCAGGCCATCCTCCTGCACCCGAAAATACTCAAAGGGACCGACTGTCAAAACAGGATGACTGCCGCCACCGGCTTTACGCCCGTCAATTTCGGCAACCAGTTGCTGTTTGATCTCCGCTAAGTGGGCTGTCGCCTGTTGCGCGTAAAGGTTCTCTGCTTCAAGATACTGGAGCACATCGGGGTTTTCGCGATTACGAAGCCAGCCGAATTTGTCAGTCGTGACATCTTCATGAAGGACGCGGATTCGCTCCTCGGCGTGGGGAAGCGGCGGGTGCAAAATTTGCTCTCCCATCATTCGTCTCCCGACACGAGACGTAGATCGACGATGACACCGGCATTACGCGAATAGTTCGCAGTTTTCATTGATGTGCCTTCCGTTGAGCCTTGAGTAGCCTAGCTCGCGCTCAGCATCTCCTGATGTCGTAGAGCTGGAAACAGTGCAGCTTGGTTCGTTGCTGAAAATTGGAGAGCTCTTTCAGACTTGGCAAATATCAAATCGATATTCCAGCCATCGAGAAGCAAGATGGGCTGTGTTGCTGACGAAGGGATCCATGTGAGCTTGCAACTCAAGTGCAGCGTAGGCGCGGGCTCAAGATGAATTGCGGCGCTCAGTGTGCGCCGAGAGGTATCGCGATCGGACATCAATATGCCCGGTGACCTCCGAGGAAGGCGCAGCGGACGGCTGGTAGTCTAGAAGCACGATCGGCCCGCCACTGTCCTCTCTGCTGCGATAGGCCAGAGCTCGCACATCCAATCGACAGGGCACCGCGACCGAACACTTCTTGGGAGTTAACGTGCTGGACCACGATGGATAGTTCCGCTGCGTCCGCGGGGCTCCTTGCCTGAAACAACGCCTGTGTGAAAGGCTCTCGTGCGTCTTCGAATTTGCCACCCATGGCCTGGAACAGGATCATGTTTGAGGGCCACGGCCGGCAGCCGAAAGTCAGCACAATCCTTGTGAGTCACTCAAGGGCCACCATGCAACGTGGCAACAAGGCTTGTGTGGCGGCGGCGCTTAGCCAGGTCCGATCGACGTGCCGGTTGCTCCTCTTCGACTTTGTGAGATTTAAGACATTTCGGTGCGAAAAGCGACAGCGCATTTACGGCGGCGACGCGGGACACACGTGGCTTTGGAGCCTCATTTCGCGGAACGTCATCGTTGGCACGCCGATTGCAGCAGTCATGTGGCCCGGTCAGAGCGCTGGGCGTAAATGCCGATAGATACATAGCGAATCGAGGAAGGTTGCCAATTAAACGGCGTATTGCCCCTCGTCTTCTTTCGTTGGAGTATGACCATGCTAATAGCAGTCGTGTGTAATAGCGAATTCACGGGCGTAATCAACCGATTCGGCCAGCCATATCCGCAACCGCCGCAACCGTGGCCGCCGGAGGGACGAATAGTTGACAATGTGCTGGCGGCGCTGGGAGAAGGCGGTCACGAGACGCTGCTGTGTCAAGGGAATAAAACACTACTCGCTGCGCTTGAGCAGTTCATGCCACCCGATCCGCTAACCGGCCGCCCCTCGGGAATGGTCTTCAACTTGGCCGAAGGGATTCAGGGCGAGTACCGGTTCACCCACGTTCCAGGAATGCTCGAAATGGCTGGTGTTCCGTATACCGGATCTAGTCCGCTTGGGCATGGACTGACGGACGATAAAGTCATCAGCAAGATGCTTATGCGCGATAGTGGCGTGCCAACGCCGAACTTTCGCGTCATGCGTCGCGGCACCGAGAGCACCGGCGATCTGCAATTTCCGTTAATAGTGAAGCCGCGTCACGAGGACAACAGCTTCGGGCTGCGAGTCGTCCATGACGCAGCTGAACTTAGGCCGGCAATCGAAAGGATCGACGCTCAGTATGCACAAGATTCGCTCGTGGAAGAATACATCGAGGGGCGGGAAATCAACGTAGCGCTGCTTGGAAATGAAGATCTCGAGGTGTTTCCTCTCGTGGAGCACGATCTCGCCCAACTCGACGCTAAAATTTTAACCTGGGAAGCGAAGTACCTGGCGGCCGCTCAGCCGCCAAAGATTTGCCCGGCGAAGATCGGGAGCAGACTTGTGGCATTACTGAGGGATATTTCGATTGCTACTTTCCATGCTTGCCAGTGCCGCGACTATGCCCGCGTAGATCTTCGGATCGATCGTTCCGGCAAACCTTTTGTTCTAGAAATCAACTCAATGCCGGGTCTCAGCAGGAACTCCCCTTATGTGCTAGCCGCGATGGCTGCGGGACACAGCTACTCGAGTTCGATCAATGGCATCCTTGATGTCGCCCACAAGCGGTATTTTGAAAAGGGAATCCAATAGGATTCAACCGCTGATCCAAAAGACGCCGACCGGCACCAGAGAAGGTGCACGCGCATCGATTGCAGCCGCTTGCGATACGGGCCTGGCGTCTCGCTAGCGCGGGCTTGATCCGGAAGGCTGGCGGAAACCTCCGCCAGCCTTCGCCCGTCACCAATGACATGCGAGCCCCCGCGTTTCGCACCGAATTTCCTGCTGCCTCGCAGCATCGCCGTTGGATTAGAGCTCAAGAGATATGCGGCATGAAAAATTCGAGTTCAGTCACTTCGACAGCATTCACCCCGCTCCGAAATAAGGTGTTCCGTTCAATCTGGACGGCCACACAAATCGCAAACCTCGGATGGCTCATTCAGACTACAGCAATCAGCTGGCTGATGGCTACGACCTCCGCTTCCGATGTGATGGTCGCGCTAGTGCCGGCCTCTTCCACTCTACCGGCGTTCCTCCTGTCAATCCTCGCAGGAGCTATTGCCGACAGTTTCAGCCGACGTTGCGTAATGCTCATCGGCCATTACTTGATCGCCTTTTCTTCGCTGATGCTGGCCATATCCGTTGCACTGGGATGCATCAGTCCTTGGCTGATATTAGCGCTAGGCTTCCTGGCGGGATGCGGTTTCGCGGTGAATGATCCCGCTTGGCACGCCTCTGTAGGCGACATCCTGGAGAAGCGTGACGTTCCGGCGGCGGTCACACTGATGTCGGTTGGGTATAACATTGTTCGAGCGGCAGGGCCGGCAATTGGGGGGCCAATTCTTGCTTTCTTGGGACCCCTTACCGCATTCGTGTTAGCGGCTCTCAGCGACTTAGTGCCGCTTGCTGCTGTATCGCGCTCAAAATGGCACGTGAACTCTTCCTCGCTGCCGTCTGAGCGTGTTCTAACAGCCATTCAAGATGGGCTGCGCTTTACCGCAATGTCGATCCAAATCAGAGCGGCGATTGCACGCGGCACGTTGTTCGGCTTTGCAGGCATTTCGATTCTCGCTCTGCTGCCTCTGATCGTCCGCAATCATTTCGCCGGAGGTCCTATCACTTATGGCGCCCTCTTGACTGCGTTTGGCATAGGCGCGTTCAGCGCCGGGCTTGCCGCCGGCCATCTCAGGCGCCTTCTATCCCAGACCCGTCTCATCGCTATCGCATCCGTCGCCTGTGCCGTATGCTGTTTAGTCCTACCCTTGACGTCCTCGATCTGGTGCGCGGCCCTTGCATTGGCTGTCGGTGGTGCAGGTTGGCTCCTCACTTGGACCGGAGTAGACATTTCAGTACAATTATCGAGCCCGAGATGGGTCGTCGGCCGCACGCTGTCAATCTATTATGCCCTTTCTTCCGGCGGGATGGCGGTAGGCAGTTGCGTCTGGGGCGCCATCGCCCAGAATTTCGCACTGACGACCGCTTTCCTAGCCGCCGCCATGGTATTACTTCTCACTGCAGGGGTCGCATTCCTGCTGCCGATAAAATTGTGGGAAGAAATGGATCATGAGGTCTCTTCGTTTGTAGCGCCGCCGCTCGCACTCGACCTCCAGCCGAGAAGCGGGCCCATCGTGGTCAAGGTCGACTACGTCATAGGAGAGCGGCATGTCGACACGTTTCTCGAATGCATGCGCGAGCAGCGGCGCATTCAAAGCCGAGCGGGGGCACGGAACTGGACTCTCCAACGAAACCTACAGATCCCTGCGCTATGGACAGAGGCGTTTAAAACGCCGACATGGACTGATTATCTACGTCTAAACCACAGACTAACGGCAGCAGACAAGGAATTGCGCGATCGCCTGACTGCACTGCACGGCGGCGGCCGTCCTCCCGAGGCAGTCCTCTCGATTGAAAGAGCAACAGGGTCGGTTAACAGCTGCAGCCAACCAATCCGGTCTTCGCGTCCGTAACGATCTAACCTAAAGATGAGTTGCCGATTGATGACCTGCAATGTCTGCGACCGGTCCGCGAGAGGCGACAGCCAGCTTCTCCTCGTTTTGCAGCGCAGTCGAATGCCGGATTGCAAATCCTCCCCGACTGCCGTCAGCAAGTCTTCACTACGACGTTTGCTTTCCCGATCGAGTTCGCATTTAAGCAATTGCAAGGGGAAAACGTCCGTACGCAAAGGAGGACGGAAGGAGAGCTGGGCGATATAGTCGCTGTTCAAGGGCCGGCCTTCTGAAGTGAAGCACCAATTATCTGCGCTATTTGCCGCTGCGCTTGGCCCGACCACGCACGACCGCCCGCTACACCGCTGGCTTGCCGACGCTGGATATGCGCATCGATTCGCTGCGAGAAAAACTCATACGACAGCATAGGAAGATCTGTTCCTCAGGCGGCACATCGACAGCGGCGGCATAGGCGTAGGAGGTTTCCTCCACTATTTGGAAGCCCGCCGTTCCGATGACCGCCCGCAGATCTTCGCGCAGGTAGCCTGAGACTCGGATGTTGTTTCCGAGGAAGGGGATTGAGAAATCGTCGACATCGGCCTCTACCATGGACAGGGCGAACAAGCCACCAGGGACCAGCAGATTTCGAATCGTCATTAGTGCAAGAGGAATCTCTGCACGCGGCAACATTAGCAGCGAGAAGAAGGCTGTGACAGCGTCGAACTGGCCTAGGTCCCGCGGGCCACCTGGTCGCAAGTCAGCAATGTCCAGCTGGTGGAATGTCGCGCCAGGGACATACTCCCGCGCGAGCTTCACCATCCCGCCCGACAGGTCGATGCCCACAACCTCTAATCCGGAGGCCGCTAACTGAAGCGCCGTTGGCACTCCGGTACCGCAGCCCAGATCCAGAACCCGAGAACCGGCCGGCAATGACTTGATCAGCCAATCACCCGCCGAGACTTGACCCTGTTTGTGTGGAAAGGTCTCATTATAGCGAGCGCCGATGGCATCAAAGGCTTCTGCCTGACCCTCGCGGTTGAGCTGAAGGCTGTTGTAGCCGCCCGCGCTGTATCGATTGTTCATGTGAATTAACCTTCCACAGAACGATTTGGATCGTATTACCGGCAGACATCAGAGAAATCAAGTGTTCAGACCGAAATCTGATCCCTGCGTGACCAGCACAGTAGATGCTACGTAAGGAAAGTCCGCTATGCCCCGCATGCGGCGGCGTGGATCGCCTGGCACATCGGGTTGATAACGCCGGCCGCGAGGACACTGCCACGGTTGTCATCCCGGTCAGGGCTCGTGACCTTGATTTAGCCGGCCCGGCCATCTCCAACTGACCGTGACAGTGCGATTCCAGGATCGTTACTGTGAAGCAGCTGTCCACATTTGGCTTGTTGCTGCCACTGATCATAGCACGTATTGAAGACAAGCTTCGGCGGGTAGAGCGCCTCCTGCGCGGCGGTGTTCACGCCACTGACAACGACCGCTTCCTGCCTTCGGTAGAAAAAGCCAGCAGAGGTCGTGAATTCAGGCGCACCAATGTCTTTTCCGAGGGAAGGCCAAAACAGCGGGGTCTGGGCTCCCGTTGCGATGATGGATGCCTCGAAGGAGGTGGAATATGTCGTACACCAAAGTGGTGACTACATTTTCTCGGCAGTTCTCCACATTCGTTGTGATGATGAGTTGGCCGCACGAGAGTGTTGTCGCAGTGAATAGGTACGAGGACAATCAATTCGCTGAAGTGCGATTATTTTCTATCCAAGTCGGCCATTCAAAAGGCCTTGCAATCTCGCCCTCCGGCGGCTTGCTCACGGACAGCAAGGAGGGGCGACTCCGCAACCAGTCCGGGACCGCGAGAGATACATGGCTCCAAAAAGACTATCGAGGACGACGTTGTCTCCCTAAGATCGAAGCGTAGAGCGAGAATGGCCGAGGTATCGCTCGCAACGTCTGGGGTGGTGCACACGGAATAGATTTCCTCCTTGCGTGAACGCCACTCATCGCCGGTAACAGCCACATAAGACCAGCGGGGCCGGCAAAGTTCCATAAATCAACGATATGCCTGCCGAACGTGTAGCGGCTATTTAGTAATGCGACAGTTGGGCCAGTTAGAGATGCGACAGTCTCGCCTCTCGACGCACTGGTCAAAGCCAACGTTGGGAGCAAGGATGACGACCTTCAGCCTGGTCGAGACCATGAGCGGTCGGAGTCGTCATGTCCTTTATGATCACCATGTCGCAGAAAGAGTTGCATCGCCTCGAAGTCATCCAGAAGATCCGTGACGAACGCCTGAACGTTGTCCAGGCCGCCGAGTTGCTGGATCTCAGTCGAAGTCAGGTCCATCGGTTGTTGCAGGCCTATGCCCGTTTCGGTGAAGCCGGTCTGGCTTCGAAGAAGCGATCACGACCGAGCAATCGACGCCACAGCGAGGATTTTCCAATGCGGCGCTGGATCTGATCCGCGAACGGTATCTGGATTTCGGTCCGACGCTGGCGCGCGAGAAGCTGATCGAGTTGCACCGGATCTCTGTTGCCAAGGAGACGCTGCGGCAATGGATGACCGAGGCCGGCATCTGGATCTCGCGTCGCGAGCGCAAGAAGCGGGTTTTCCAACCACGCGGCCGGCGCGATTGTTTCGGCGAGCTCGTCCAGATCGATGGATCGCATCACTGGTGGTTGTCTAATCGCATTCCATCCGTCAAGCTGGTTTGCGCATTCAGCCGCCCTGCCGGCTTGCGGGACAGGCAACCCGGCTGACCTGATTGGATGGATCGGAGCAGGGTTGTCTCCGCGGTCGACAAATGTCGCCGCACAATGGTTTTCGCAGGTGGGATCTTCCTAATGTTCGAGGCGCAGCCTCAACGAGCTGCAGCCACCAGATCTGATCTTGCAACCCGGACCAGCCGCTCAGATCGGGGCTGGTCGGCGTGCCGTGTGGCAGCCGCAAGTGACATTTCAACCTTGCGCAACCGCGGACATTTCAACTTGAATGCCACCGATGTTGTAGCAGCTACCTTCTATTTCCAAGTGCGACATGCCAGTATTTTCAATGGCTTCACGCAAAACCCCGAGCATCAGGGCGGGCCATTCTGCAGCGGATCCAGGAAGATATATGGGACCGAGATCTTTATCGGCGAGGATGTCTGCGTCAAAACATTCAAGCGAAGCTCGAGAAATCCCGAAAGTACTTAGGGCTCGGGTGGCAATCTGGCTGCGACGGCCGCTCAGCTACCGACCGATGGTGCGAAGCACTGCGCTTACAGAAGCTATACCGTGACAAAAGGTATTATTTGCCGATATGCGTTTCATGACATCGCGCACTTATGAATAGGTACGCTCCTTAAACGGCGTTGACGCAATCATCTCCCGAACCGCTGTAAGAAACGCGGATTCAGCTGGGTTAAGGCTTCTGCGGGGATTCACCACAACATGAATATCTATTTGGGGCAGTTCATCCCATGGCGGTAACTGCCAAAGAAGTCCCGCATCAACGTCTCGGCGTGCAATGTGAACGGGAAGGGCGCCGATACCCAACCCGTTCACAATCATACGCCGGACCTCCGGCAGGTTTGCTGAAACACCATGTGGCTCCGATTGCAAGTTGACCCGCTCGCGCAACTGACGCACTAGATAAAGAGGGCCATTTTCGATTTCGGTCTGGAACGAAACCGAGGGCTGACCCGATAAGGCCTCGGGGGTAATATCCTTACGGCCGAAGAGTGGATGCCTCGGTCCGCAGAACAAGCCAAAAAACTCCCGAAAGAGAACGCTGCTTTCCATCAGCGGACCGCCCTCGCGCATCAGGCACAAGCCCAATGTAGTCTGGTTCTGCCTTACCCGGCTGAGAACCTCGGCACTGTCAGTGATTGCTATCGAATAGGTTACCTTGGGAAACGCACTGTTGAATTGGGCCAGCACCTCGTCGAAATGAGGGCAGATCACGTGGCTCGTCATCGCGATAGCAATGTGCCCAGTGACTATGGTTTCAGCCGCAGCCATCAACCCAGGAAGGCGTAAAACCGCCCCAAAAAGCAAGCAGCATTCCCGATAGAGCGTCTCGCCCGCCGGCGTCAGACCAAAATGTCCGGGTCGTCGATCTAGAAGTCTCTTCGCGAGGGTATCTTCTAGCCGCTTCAGGGCACTTGAAACCGTAGGCTGGCTTAGCGTCAAGAATTCCGCCGCGCGCGTAATACCACCCTTTTCCACGACCACCGTGAAGGTGCGCAGCAGATTCCAGTCGAGCCGCCAAATGAATCGCTCTTCGTATGGACGCATCATAAATTCCGTCAATGATCGGAATTATGGATATCTGTTTGCACTATGGCGCGCAAGTAGAGATGGTCGGGCTAAGAGAGCCCAATTGGCAAGAAGGGCAAATCCCGCGTCGGGTGCGCCCTCTTCGGCAAACGGACGTCGATAACGACGGGGCAAAATTAGAGAAATCGTGACGGAGCGAGAACGCTCTGCGCTCATTAAGACTGGATATTTTGTGCCACTTCCCGACAAACGCAGTGAAATTGCGGAGGCAGTCTCCCAAATTGCCGACGGTGCCTCGGTCATGCTTGGCGGCTTTGGTGTGCCCGGAACGCCGTTCTGTCTGATTCGTGAACTGGTCAGGCGAGGCCCTCGCAATCTGACTGTAATCAAGAATGACGCCAATGAAGCCGGCATGGGCGTCGATTGGCTCCTTGAAAATGGCCAAGTGGCGAAGTTGGTCACCAGCCACATCGGTCTCAACCCGACGGCCATGCGAATGATGAATGAGGGCGAGATAGAGGTGGAGTTCGTCCCGCAGGGGATTTTAGCCGAACGCATCCGCGTGGCTGGAGCCGGAATGATGGGTTTCGTCTCCGATATAGGTCTAGGTACAGCTGTTGCAGAGGGCAAACAGCGGGTCGAGATAGCCGGCAAAACGGGCATCGTGGAGACTGCGTTGAGGGCAGACTTCGCGCTTATCCACGCCAACAAGGCCGACGCTTTCGGTAACCTCACGTTTTCAGCAACTGCGCAAAACTTCAATCCGCTAATGGCCATGGCAGCTGGTAGAACGATCGTGGAGGCCGAGGCCATCGTTCCATTCGGCGCCCTTGGCCCGGATAGCATCCATCTGACCGGAGCCTTTGTCGACGCGGTGGTTGAACTCAACGAATTGCCGGAGATTTATGGTGTCGTCAAACGCTAAAGCGCGAATGTTGAAGCGCGCCGCCGCAGATATTTCAAGCGGCATGACTGTCAATCTGGGCATTGGCCTGCCGACCGAGGTTCTGCAATATGTATCGCCTGGCACCCCTGTCTGCCTGCATTCGGAAAACGGCATCGCGGGGGTTGGCCCAGTCTTGTGTCCAGAGAACGCCGACCGCAATTTGATCGATGCGGGTGGCGCCTATGTCTCGATCATACCCGGCACCGCATTTTTTAACAGTGCGGTAAGTTTCGCCATCGTCCGATCTGGGCGGCTAGACCTGAGCCTCCTCGGAGCCTTTCAGGTGGCGGCAAACGGCGATCTGGCGAACTGGAAGATACCCGGCAAATTCTCGCCAGGGATGGGGGGGGCGATAGAACTGGCACAGAAAGCTCGTCGGGTGGGGGTTGTCATGATGCACACCGACAGCAAGGGCAATCCGAAGATCCTTAGCCAATGCAATTTGCCGCTCACGGCCGCGGGTCGCGTGAACCGGATCTACACCGATATGGCGGTCTTCGACGTCGCCGCCGACGGTTTGTACCTTCGCGAGATCGCTGCTGGTACCAGTATTGCCGCACTAGAGGCCGTCACCGGCACGGCCTTCCATGTTCCAAATCAAGATTTGCCGAGGTTTTAAATGGACAGGACGACTATCCTCCATGCCGTCGATTCGGTCTTCGAGAGTGAACTGGAATTTTTAGCCGAACTGGTGCGCCAAACTTCGACCCGAGGCCAAGAACAATCGGCACAGGATATTGTTGCCACAGATTTGTCTGATCGCGGCTTTGACGTCGATCGCTGGGAAATCGACGTGAATGACATATCAAACCTGCCCGGCTTCTCACCAGTCATAGGCAATTACGAGGATGCTGTGAACGTGGTGGGTAGCCTGCGTAGCCGAACCCGTAGCGGACGCAGCCTGATCCTCAACGGCCATATCGACGTCGTGCCCACCGGGCCACTAGATATGTGGAACCGCCCGCCCTTCGATCCTTACATCGATGGCGACTGGATGTACGGCCGCGGCGCGGGTGACATGAAAGCCGGATTGGCCTCGAATCTCTTTGCAATCGAGGCGTTGAAGCATCTCGGCCTGCGCCCTGCCGCCGACGTGTTCTTTCAGTCCGTTGTCGAGGAAGAATGTACTGGAAACGGTGCGCTCGCCTGCCTGCAGCGTGGCTATCGCGCCGATGCGGCGTTTCTCCCCGAGCCGTTTGCCGAAAAGCTCGTGTCCTCACAAGTTGGTGTTATCTGGTTTCAAGTGCACTTGAGGGGTTTGCCGACCCATGTCGCTTATGCCGGTTCTGGCGCAAACGCTATCGAAGCGGCTATCCCGTTGTTTGAGGCGCTGCACCGGCTGGAGCGGCAGATGAATGCAATGGAATGCCGCCATCACGACTATGTCGGCCACAGCCATGCTCTCAACCTCAACATCGGCAAGATCGAGGGCGGCGACTGGGCCAGCTCCGTCCCTGCGTGGTGTGTTTTCGATGCGCGCATAGGGGTATTTCCAGGACATGCCGTTGAAGATGTGCGCCTAATGATCGAAGAGACCATTTCCGATGCGGCTCGAAACCATCCCTTGTTGGCAAGAAACCGACCGGAAATTGTTTATAGCGGCTTTGCGGCCGAAGGTTATTCTTTCAGGGACGACAAGAGTGAGGTAGCGCACGCAGCGCTGGCAACATTGGACCGTGCTCACGGCCTTGTCTCCGGCACGCCGTTGGAGTGCGAGGCCATTACCGCGACGACGGATGCCCGCTTCTTCGGTCTCTACGCAAACACGCCCGCGCTGGTCTATGGACCGCGCGCCGAAGCGATCCATGGCTTCAACGAGTGTGTTGATCTGGCCTCGGTCCGCCGCGTGACCCAAGTGACCGCCTTATTCATTGCCGACTGGTGCGGCCTGGAGAAAGTGTAACCATGCGAGACGCCGTCATCGTTTCCACCGCCCGTACCCCGATCGGCAAGGCTTATCGCGGCGCTTTCAACGCGACGCAAGGGCCGGTCCTGGCAGCCCATGCCGTCCGCGCTGCCTTGGCGCGGGCCGGGCTGGAAGGCGGAGAAGTGCAGGATTTCACGCTCGGGTGTGCATTGACCCAGGGCACCAGCGGCATCAATGCTGCGCGGCACGCCATCTTTGCCGCAGGTCTTCCTGACGATGTGCCCGCCGCTACAATCGACCGGCAATGCGCATCCGGCCTATCCGCCATCGCGACGGCAGCAAACCAAATCCGGTCCGGCGACAGTGAGGTGGTCTTGGCCGGCGGTGTGGACAGCGTATCGCTGGTGCAGAACTCGAATTGGAACGCCACCAATTATCGTATTCCGACAGTTCGGGACGGATACTATATGCCAATGCTCGCAACGGCGGACCTTGTTGCGCGCAAGTATCACGTCAGCCGAGCGGACCAAGATGAATATGCGCTAGTCAGCCAGAAGCGTACCGCCGCCGCGCAGGAAGCGGGACGATTCGCCGATGAGGTGATTCCAGTTGAAGCTAAGCAGCTTCTGAAAAACCGGGAGACGGGCGAGGAAAGTATCGCATCCGTGCACGTAAAGCGCGATGAATGCAACCGAGCGGGCACAACTCTAGAAGGCTTGGCCGCGCTCCCAGCCACTATCGGCGAGGGCTCGACGGTCACTGCTGGCAACTCCTCTCAACTCTCAGACGGCGCCTCCGCCTGCGTCCTGATGTCGGCCTCCCAAGCGGCCTCGCGAAACATCACCCCGCTTGGTGTCTTCCGCGGCATGCTGACTGTTGGCTGCGCTCCTGAGGAAATGGGAATTGGGCCCGCATTAGCCATTCCGATCCTGCTCAACCGACACGGGCTTTCGGTCGACGACATAGATCTGTTTGAGATCAACGAGGCTTTTGCCGCGCAGCTAGTTTATTGCCGAGACCGGCTGGGACTTGATCCGGCTAAGCTGAATGTTAATGGCGGCGCCATCTCGATCGGTCATCCTTATGGGATGAGCGGAGCGCGCCTTGTTGGCCATGCGCTGCTGGAAGGGCGTAGGCGCGGAGCGCGGTATGCCGTCGTTAGCATGTGCATTGGTTGGGGTATGGGAGCCGCGGCGCTGCTTGAGGTCATTTCCTGACCGCTAAACTGGCGTCGACAATCAGCCGTCGGTGCAGAAAGGGTAGTTTATGTCGACTGTAGTGTCTTTTCGCGTAGCCGAACGTGGGGACAGCCAGGAGATTATGCGGGCACTACGTTTGCTCGCTGAATCACTTGGCGTTCCCGAGCACTTGAAATGCACCAAAGAAGATATCGAAACCGCTGGGTTCGGTCCCCGGCGCGAGTTTACAGTGATGCTCGCCGAGGTCGACGACACGATTGCTGGGATGTCTCTCTATTTTCCGATCTTTTCTACCTGGATGGGAAAGGCGGGGCTGTATATCCAAGACCTGTTTGTTCACGAGGAATTCCGCGATGATCGGGTCGGTGAAAAACTGCTGCGCCACGTCGGCCGGACCGCGTACCATGATGGTTACCGTTATCTTCGCCTGACAGTTGATAATGGCAACGAGGCGGGTGCTCGTTTCTATCTTCGGCATGGATTTGAGGCGCTGAACAATGAGACCAGCTACGGTCTTTACGGCACGGCATTTGAGGAGTTTGCCGCAGTGGAAACTAAACGCCGCTCTTGCGGCCAAACCAACCCTTGATCGTGTGTCATGCGCTCGCAATTCTTCCGTCCGGACGCGCTGTGTTTTAAGCCCTTAGTAGATCCAGAAGTGCAATTGCATGATCCTGTCCAGCCATAGTGAGACCAACGTGTGATGCTTCAAAGCCCCGGCCACCAGAATTCTTCCCTCGACGCCGCCTTGCTCGAAGCACGGGAGCGCTACACTGCAAAGCGCCCGAAGAGTGCGGCGCTGCATCGCGCGGCGGTAGAGGTTCTCCCTGGTGGCAACACCCGGACCGTGCTTGCCTACGCGCCTTTTCCAACCGCCATGGCGCGGGGCGAGGGCTGCCGTCTTCGGGACGTCGATGACAACATCTACCTGGACTTGTGTGGAGAATACACCGCTGGCCTTTTTGGCCACAGCGACAGCCGCATCCGTGCGGCTCTACACGGCGCTTTGGCGCGGGGACTGAGCCTAGCCGCTGTGGGGGAGGCCGAGCAGCGCTTTGCAAGAATTCTCTGCAGCCGCTTTCCGTCCATTGACATGATCCGCTTCACCAACAGTGGCACCGAGGCCAACCTGATCGCGCTCAGCGTCGCGCAGGTAGTGACAGGGCGCAGCCGCATCATTGCGTTTCGCGGCGGCTATCACGGCAGCCTCCTGTACTACCCCGCCACCGGTTTCAACCCAATCAATGCGACGTTCCCGGTGACACTATGTAACTACAACGACATCGACGGCACCGTGGGCGCCATCCGCTCGGCAGCGGGGGAGCTTGCAGCTGTCATAGTGGAGCCAATGCTTGGTAGCGGGGGCTGCATCGCAGCCGATCCTTTCTTTCTGGCTGCCATCGCCGAGGCTGCACGCGGTGTCGGTGCGATCCTGATTTTTGACGAGGTAATGACCTCGCGCATGTCGGCAGGCGGTCTGCAGCAGCGTCTCGGTATCTTGCCTGACATGACCACGCTAGGAAAATATATCGGCGGCGGCATGAGCTTCGGTGCGTTCGGTGGAAGGCACGACATCATGGACATCTTCGTCTCCAGTGTGCCCCATGCCGGCACATTCAACAACAACGTCATGTCCATGGCTGCAGGGATCGCCGCAATGGAAGAAGTGTTTACGGCCACAGCGGCCGCCGAGCTGTTTGCGCTAGGGGAGGGCCTACGCGAGCAACTCAACGCGATGTCTGACAGGGCCGGCGTACCGCTGCAGTTTAGTGGCCTCGGCTCGCTCGCCACGGTCCACTTTCGTCGCAACAAGATCGATCGCCCCTACGCCATCACCTCGAAGGAGGAGGCTCTCAAAGAGCTGTTCTTCTTCGACATGCTCGACTCGGGGGTCTACATCGCGCGCCGCGGCATGATGGCGCTGAGTTTGCCGACGACGGAACAGGACCTTGCACAGTTCACAACTGCCGTCGGCGATTTCCTCGACGCACGGGCGCCGTTACTGCGGTAGTCCGTCAAAGAGCTTTTGACCAATCTGGATCTGTTCTCCCGCCGTGTGGTTGGCTGATCGATGAATGCAAGTATGACTCCCATCTAGTAGCCGACGCGCTGATCATGGCCGTCCGGCACAGGAGGAGCTGGATCCGCTGCTGTACCATTCGGACCAGGGTAACCCAATACACTTGCTAGCACTCCCAGCGCCTCTGGCGATCAACTCATCACCTGCTCGATGCGCCGGTCTGGAAATGCCTGGGACAATGCCGCTTTGGAAAGCTTTTCCAACAACCTTGCTCGTTCGGCCGCCGGTGGCGTGATCCGCGCTGGATTTGACCCTATGGTGGCGGATGTCTGCTTGGCAAGGTTGGCCCCGTAGTCGCTCGTGAGGTATCGCGCTTCGCCCGCCTCGGACACGGACCTGTAGGCGTGGAGGTAGACTTCCTCGTATTTGATCGAACGCCAGAACCGCTCGAGGGCTCGACGGCTCGACGGCTCGACGAAGACATTGTCCAGGCACGCACCGTTGCCGTCAATCCAAATTGGAATTCAACCGCCTCTATGCAAAAAGCGGCTTCCATCGTGATCGACAGTCGCCATGACAGAAGCCTCCGGCTTGGTAAAATGCCGTTTGTGTAGTCCCGGAAGCATCATTTCCCGCTGTCACAAAAATTGTCGAATGCTATACCATGGAGTTGGTAGCTCGTCTCATCGTTCACCGGCTCGAATCCATGCCGGATGTAGAAGCGCTCACCTCCCAAGTTGCCATGATTAACGGTCAGGCGAAGATAACGGTAGCCACTACTACCCGCGATCCGGGCGACGTGTCGCAACAGCTTTTCACCAACCCTGGCGCTGCGGAATTCCTTGTGAACGAACAGATCTTGAATATATAGGCCCGGCTTGCCCATCCAAGTAGAAAACACCGGGAAGTAGAGGCAGATGGCTGCGATCTTGCCCTCGAGCTCGGCCAGCATCACGGTGAACTCGCATCGAGGACCGAAGCCGGCGATTTCGATATCGTCCCGAGTGCATTTGAAGCACCCGATAACGCCGAGGGATTCGGCCAGCAGCCGAAGCATCAACAGGATCTCATCGAGATCCTCAAACTCGGCTACCCGAAATGACAATCCTGATGTCATGAATGATCCTTTCTATCCAATGGCAAGGAGCGCGTTTGTGAGATGTGGATGTAGGACGCAGCGCCGCAGCTCTCATACTCAAGCCAATGCACATGCTAACCTGCAAATCGCGCACCTCGTCGGCGCCATTCCAGCAGCCCGGGCGCAAACAGTTCTGTCAGAAATTCCAACTCGTGATCGACGCATGCATCAACAGCACGAAGTATTGAAGTCCTTTCCACTTAGAACCTCGGCAAATGCTGATCCGGGATTTGGAAAGGGCGCCGGCGGCTGCACGAAGCTCGGCAAAGGCGATACCTTCGGCCATTTCGCGCGGATCCAGGCATTCGACGCTGACGTCGAAGACTGCCATATCGGTGTAGATCCGGTTCACGCGACCCGCGGCCGTGAGCGGCAAATTGCATTGGCTAAGGATCTTCGGATTGCCCTTGCTGTCGGTGTGCATCATGACAACCCCCACCCGACGAGCTTTCTGTGCCAGTTCTATCGCCCCCCCCCATCCCTGGCGAGAATTTGCCGGGTATCTTCCAGTTCGCCAGATCGCCGTTTGCCGCCACCTGAAAGGCTCCGAGGAGGCTCAGGTCTAGCCGCCCAGATCGGACGATGGCGAAACTTACCGCACTGTTAAAAAATGCGGTGCCGGGTATGATCGAGACATAGGCGCCACCCGCATCGATCAAATTGCGGTCGGCGTTCTCTGGACACAAGACTGGGCCAACCCCCGCGATGCCGTTTTCCGAATGCAGGCAGACAGGGGTGCCAGGCGATACATATTGCAGAACCTCGGTCGGCAGGCCAATGCCCAGATTGACAGTCATGCCGCTTGAAATATCTGCGGCGGCGCGCTTCAACATTCGCGCTTTAGCGTTTGACGACACCATAAATCTCCGGCAATTCGTTGAGTTCAACCACCGCGTCGACAAAGGCTCCCATCTTCACTGGTCCGTGGAGGAAGCAGTGCCAGATTGTCTATTCGCCAGTTGTCGGAAATGGCGTGACCGACCAACTGATCAAGTCAACGGCACTTTGAAGAATCGCCGCGGTCTGAGTAGGGCTCGGTGAAGCGGCGATGACATATCCTATGCAGTCTTCGGAATCGCCTTTCCTAATGATCGGCATTTTTGGCTGAGCATACAATTTTACCTCCGCGATACCGGGTATGGCCGCGGCCTGAGTGCCGCCGTCGATCCAATCGAGGGTGCCATCGAGATCAGGAATTAGGTACCGCCACGCCGCCGTATGCGAACGCTTTTTCAGCAGAGCGCATTTGCCACCGGTGGCAAGTTTAATGTGCTCGGTCACGAGATCGATACCATAAGCCAGGTTCACTAGTTGGGGACCGGCACCCAAACGAGGATTGACTTCAATGACCACTGGGCCACGCTTCGTCCACCGGAGTTCGATGTTCGCAGGCCCCCAGCCAAGGCCGAGAGCTTGCAAACAGCTCAACGACAGATCAACGATACGCTCATGCTCGTCTTTACCCAGCGGGGCTGGAAAGGTGACCTCCCGGAAGACGAAATGCGGCGGGCAGTCGAACTCAGCGGTACCAACTCCGACAACCTGATGTCCCATGGTGTCAACGTTATAATATTGGCCCTGCGCGAACTCTTCGATCAATATCTTGGGCGTGGATTGAGTTATGCGCGTTCCACCCAACAGATAAGCCGCATGTTTGGCTAACTCTTCCGCCGTGCGGCACAATCGGACACCGCTGCTGCCGATGCCGACGACGGGCTTTATCACCACCGGCAGGCCGATTTCAGCGGCTGCGCTTTCTACGTCTGTCGCACTCTCCGCCAGTTGATAAGAAGGTACGGGAACGTTGGCCCCCGCGAGAAGCTGACGTTGAGTGAATTTATCGCAGCATCGTTCGATTGATGAGGGATTCGGTCCGGGTAGATCGAAATGCTGGCAGAGCTTCCCAACTGTCGCGTAGAACGCTTCTTGAGCGCTCGTAATGCCAGCAATATCATAGGTCTGGCGGAGCCGGGAACACTCACTGATCAGCGCCTCGAGATCAGTGGTATCGAGCCGGATGGCCTCGGTGCCTTCCGCCGCAATGTAGTCGTATTGGGCCGGATCAGCCGAGAGGGTGATTGGATGAAGGTCACGCTGACGGGCTGCTCGGACGTAGAGCGGACCGTTGCTTGCACCCTCAACCAGGATGAGTGCTCTTCTTGGCATTGACGATTGACCTTCCCTATGTGCGATATCGCGGTTTGATTGTAGGCGGGCATCAGCCGGTCCTCCGAACTAGTGCGCGCGATAACATGAGGTCTAGGATTTTTCGGGCAGCGCGGATACTATCGCATCTGGTAGTTGATCGCGCCTGTTCGCAGGCCCATGAACACCTTTCCAGCTAGTGAGGATTTGAGAGCATGCGGCGCCTCATGCGTGGTAAAAACCTCCACCCATGCAGCATGGCCTGCTGGAGGTGCTCAGCGTGACATTTCGTGAACGCGCCGCAACACCGCCACCAGGGATCCGAGTAGATTGGTGACTTCCGTAACGGCGTAGTTGTGGAGGACGTCACCACATGCGGATTAATTCACTGCTTACGCCTCCACAACAATACCCTCGGATTGCATGGAAACTGACTTCCGGAGACAGCGAGAATCGCAAAAGCCGCAATGGCGCAGGCGGCCACAATGGTGAGCATGCATTGAACGCTACCCGTGAACCTCCAAAAAACAAGCAGATAGTGCGATCGATCGATCCGAATGCGTGGAAAGCGGTGAGATCCATTGCCAGCAGAAGGCCCAAATTGCCTATTCGGAACTCAAGCCGTGTAAACCATCTGACCAGTGTGAAAATCCCGAGGTAATCCGTCCCCTGGTTCCGAAATAATCTCGCCCCCAATTCCGGGAAATGGTCGAAACCCTGGTTGCAAAGCCGGCGCGCTTTCTGAAACCGCAGTCCGGCCAGCCGGCAACCCCGTCACTCGCGCCGATCAGACAGCTGATCCCTTCGCCTTCTTAAAGTACTGCTTTCCTCAGCGAAAGATGCTCCGCAATGTAGTCAAAGGAATGTTTTATACTTGCCGCCGGCCCTGTTGGGGCGAATTCATGAGCTGGGCCTTATCGGAGATGGAATGCAGGCCGTTATCTTGCGTGGGGCCAAGGCGTCTCGAAACCAGTCGGCGTCATAGCCCTTGTCGGCCCATAGGCTCTTGGCCTTGGAAAGGCGGCGAGCATTTCGCTGCCCCTTTGTAGTCGCTCATCTGTTATTTTGGTCACTCCTGCGACCTGGTCCAAATTTTGCTCGATTACTCCGGCGCCCGCATTCTGTTGCGTATCCATTTTTCCGAACAACCCACATGGTCTCAGACACCAAGGAAACAAGATGACACCCAGAGGGAAGAGATCGTTCTCCGCCAACAGAGGCAGGGCAGAGTTCGGCAAAGGGGTCGGCACGGGGGCATCGGCAAGGCAAGCGGAGGCAAACCCGGGTCCATCGAAACAGAAGCCTCGGCTTCCCGTCAGAAAAACGAAATGCCCTTCCATAGCCGCACGAACCTCACGTCGAGCATGCGCGGTGGCGAAGGTTCCGCGTTCCGCCCGACGCTTCCCACAGTGTAGAGGAGGGCGCCCCACGGCGAGTGGAAAGGGAAGGCGCCTCTTGCCGCTAGTCCCAGAGTTTCGGAAGTGCCCTACCTCCCGATGCAGCTCGGCACATCGCCCGCTCCTGAACCAGGCAGTCGACGGATGAGACCGGACCACGAGCTCTCCTCCCTCAACCTGGCGACCGGCATTTCCGCCGTTCGCCAGATGACTGAGACTGCGCTAGGCGGCACCTATTGGAGCGCTGTCGGTATTTGGGCGCTCTGAAAGTTTGAGAGTGAGGCCGCGATTGGATGAAGTCGTCAGCGCCGCGGACGTTAGCTTTGGCTCGCGCCCAGGCGTGGCACAACCTCATGAAAAATCCGTTCTGGGCCGGTCGATGCGGGCCACGGTCTTCCGGGTCGCGAGCAAACGGTTGCCGCCGAGATCACCGATTTCACACCCGCTTTGCCTTTGGGGCGACGCCTTGGTGCGCTGTGGGCCGCAAGCTGATACGTCAAACTACCCAGTGCAGTAGGTTTCGAGACTGACGCCGCCCATGCTAGACACGCTCAGACTACAGCATTGGACAAAGAAAAAAGGTCAACGCTAATGGCATCAAAAGCGCTTATCCTGATCGAAGGCCATCGGAGCATCGGTCCGCTATACGTGCGAGCAGCTCAGCGTCGGGGTCTCTATCCAATCACGATGTCTATTGATCCCACTCAGTACGGCTATCTAGCGGCTGAAGGCACCGAGGCCGTCCAGGTCGATACCAATGACCTCGATGCGATGAAGAGCGTCTATTCACGGCTCAGACTGACCCATGCCATTGCGGGCCTTACTGGCTTTTCCGGCCTTGATGAGTCGGTCTATGTGACAGTTGGCAAGCTCTGCCGCCATTTCAGTCTACCGGGCCCCGACCCCGCGTCCATTGAACAATGCCATGATAAGTTCGTTCAGCGTCAGCTTCTTGCGCAAGCCGGCATTCCCCTACCTGACTATCGCGTGGCAATGAATGCGACGGAGGTAGAATGCGCTGCCGCAGAAATCGGCCTGCCGGTGGTGATAAAGCCCGTCGTCGGCAGCGGCAGCAGCGGTGTCCGATTGTGCCACACGGCGGAAGAGTTAGCCAAACATGCGGCTTATCTGTTGGGTGGAACGCGCATAACTCAATCCACGCCCAAGATATTGATCGAAGAGTTCGCGCAGGGCCAATATTATAACGTTGACACCATGGGACATCAGGTTGTCGGAGTTGGTACCGCTGAGTTCGACTGCCCGCCGCATTTCGTCTTCCGGGAGGTCACCTTTCCAGCCCCGCTGGGTAAAGACGAGCATGAGCGTATCGTTGATCTGTCGTTGAGCTGTTTGCAAGCTCTCGGCCTTGGCTGGGGGCCTGCGAACATCGAACTCCGGTGGACGAAGCGTGGCCCAGTGGTCATTGAAGTCAATCCTCGTTTGGGTGCCGGTCCCCAACTAGTGAACCTGGCTTATGGTATCGATCTCGTGACCGAGCACATTAAACTTGCCACCGGTGGCAAATGCGCTCTGCTGAAAAAGCGTTCGCATACGGCGGCGTGGCGGTACCTAATTCCTGATCTCGATGGCACCCTCGATTGGATCGACGGCGGCACTCAGGCCGCGGCCATACCCGGTATCGCGGAGGTAAAATTGTATGCTCAGCCAAAAATGCCGATCATTAGGAAAGGCGATTCCGAAGACTGCATAGGATATGTCATCGCCGCTTCACCGAGCCGTGATCAAACGGCGACGCTACTTCAGCAAGCCGTCGACCTGGTGAATTGGACGATAACGCCATTTAGGGATGGTCACTGCTGAACGACCACCACCGTGGTGGGGGAAGGGGTGGTTTCAAGTCAATATCGATGCGAATCCAAAGTAGAAGAGGGATCAGGCCGATGACAATACCAATCGCCGATATGAGACCCGATGTTGCCGGGTATCGACTTGATCCACGAGATTGGCACGAACAACGCCGTTCTAGAACGGTAGCAGCCGCCGCCATCCGGCAGTCATCGCGTAGCCAATAGCGCGTCAGCCAAAAAAGGAGAGGAGAGCAAATGTCAGGACAACGCCCTCAAGTCAAACTGACCAACACCCGCCCCATCCGCACGCCTGCGGAGCTGGTCGAGACTGGCCTCGTTAAGGCTGAAGACCTTGCAGGTATCGAGGCCGTAGCCCAGCGCTATGCCATAGCTATCAGCCCTGCCATGGCCGCGCTGATCGACCGGGACGATCCGAACGACCCCGTCGCACGTCAATTCGTGCCGGATGCGGCTGAGCTGAACACGAGGCCCGAGGAGCGCGACGACCCAATCGGGGACCTTGCGCATAGCCCCGTTGAAGGCATCGTCCACCGCTATCCTGACCGGGTGCTGCTCAAGGCCGTCCATGTCTGCCCGGTTTATTGCCGCTTCTGCTTCCGTCGCGAAATGGTGGGTCCCCAGGGGCTCGGCACCCTATCACCTGAGGCCATGGACAGGGCCCTGGGCTATATCGCCAATCACCTAGATATCTCGGAGGTCATCCTCACCGGCGGGGAACCATTCATGATCTCGCCCCGCCCCCTCGCGAAAATCATGCAGCGGCTGGCTACTTTCGACCACGTGAAGATCGTGCGCTTCCACACCCGCGTTCCTGTGATCGAGCCGGAGCGGATTGATCCGGCTTTGATTGCGGCCGTGAAGTCATGCGGGAAAGCGGTCTATGTGGCTCTCCACGCCAATCATCCGCGCGAGCTTACGCCCGCGGCTCGGGCGGCCTGCGGCCGGCTCGTCGACTCAGGCATTGTGATGATCAGTCAATCGGTTCTGCTGAAGGGCGTCAACGCCGACTGCGACACGCTTGCGGCCCTCATGCGCGCCTTCGTGGAAGCGAGAGTAAAGCCGTATTACCTCCACCATCCGGACCTTGCTCTCGGCACAGGCCATTTCCGCCTGACCATCGAGCAAGGCAGGGCTCTAGTCGAAGGCTTGAGAGGCCGGATTTCGGGGCTGTGCCAGCCAACCTACATCCTCGACATTCCCGGTGGGCACGGGAAGGCGGTGATCGGTCCAGATGCCATCCGCCAGGACGATGCAGGTTGCTTTACGGTCTCGGATTTTAAGGGTCGCGGGCATGCCTATCCACCTGCGGATTGAGTAGAAAATAGCTACGTGTTTTACACGGAGAGCGCCACGACGACAGACGAAATCCGAACACGTCATGCCCTACGGCCACAGACGGCCACGGCGTGGCTTGTAATGTGCATACTGCCGGAACCGGCGTATCCGTTCCGCGACCTCAGCTGCTAAGTCTCCTCTCAGTGCTGCGGTTTGACCCCGCTTCGCTGACACGGAGACCAAGTATCATTCCAAATCGCTGACAAGAAGAGAAGAGGACAATGGAAAAGCACTCCCACGAGCTCGACGGTCATCTAACGCACCGAGATGGTGGATATGACAATGTCGGATCTACCGAAACCAACGTTGCGGACGGCTTCACAATGGTGGCGGTTGGCGATCTCATCCTGTCGCGGCCGCTAACCAAAGGTAACACGGTGGGCTTGCAGGGCATAGTTGAGATCCTTAGTAAGGCGGATGCAACTTTCGGGAACATGGAGACGCTCATTTTCGATATCCGGTCATTCAAAGGAAGTCCGCAGGCTGAGTACGGTGGCGCTTACCACATCAGTGTGCCGGATCTAGGCCGGGATTTGAAGTCGATGGGATTCAATTTGATGAGTCGTGCGAATAACCACTCGCTTGACTGGGGTGTCGAAGGTATGCGGGAAACGAGCCGTCTGCTCGACGAGAATGGGATCACACATGCGGGTGTTGGAGAGACTCTTTCACAAGCGGGTGCCGCTCGCTTTTTGGAGACCGCTAAGGGCCGGGTGGCGTTGGTTTCATTTGCCACTACTTTCATGCCAATGTCTCGGGCTTGCGATCCTGCGGGAGAGGCACCCGGTCGACCGGGTGTGAACGCGCTTCGTTTGATGCGAAACATAACTCTTCCGCCGGATGCGCTTGAGCGCTTGAGGCGGGTGCGGAATGTTTTGCCAGGATATGCCTCGCCTGAACGCGACCCAGGCCGAGTCGTGCTCCTTGGGGAGGCTTTCGTAGCAGGCGACAAGCCGAGTTTTAGCTATCAAGCAGATCCGAGTGACGAGGCCAGAGTCCTGCGAAACGTTCGCCGCGGTAAACAGTTTTCCGACTTCTGCATCGTCACGAATCACGGTCATGAGCCCGACTGGAGCGAGCTGGTTAGCGAGGAACCGGCGGATTTCGAGCAACCTTTTGCGCGAAAAATGATCGATGCCGGAGCGGACGCATACATTGCACACGGACCGCACCTGCTGCGAGGTATAGAAATTTATAAGGGCAGACCGATATTTTATGGCGTTGGCAATTTCTTCTTTGACGATCTGCGGACGCCGGTCGGGGCTGACATGTTTGATGTTTACGGCAAAGACCCTCGGCTCGACACGGACGCCGAGGTAACAGTCGATGAGCAGGCCAAGGGATACCCTTCGATTGACGGCTTCGTCGGGGCGCTAGGAAAGCCCATCCACTACGAGAGTGTTATCGCCGTGAGTCTATTCCAGGAGAACCAGCTTTCCGAGGTGTTGCTTTATCCTATTGAACTTGGTTTCCAGAAGCGATTCGCCAACCGCGGTACTCCTAGTTTGGCATCTGGACCACAGGCAAAGTCTATCCTCTTGCGTCTTCAAGCACTCTCGCAGCCTTTTGGGACCCGAATTGCTATCGAAAGCGGCGTGGGAGTCATCAGGCTCAAGCGTGGCTCGGTGATGGGGTGACTGATTGCCGGGGAGGCGTCCGAAGGAGTTCTGCGGTTCAGCGGTCGGCTCTAACGGACCATCAAGCTCATGTTCCAGGCAGTTGTTTCTTGCAATAGGTCAGGGAGACCGTAGGGCTGGGTCGTCGGCTCTGCAGCTGCCAAGAAAGTCTCCGAGGCGAAGCGGCTGAAGGCGCTTGAGGACGAGAATACCAGGCTGAAGAAGCTGCTGGCCGAACAGATGCTTGATGCAGCCGCGCTCCGCGAGCTTCTTGCAAAAAAATGGTAGGGCCTGCCGCCAAGCGTGAAGCCGTCACGCATCTGAAGGCCGTCATGGGTCTTTCGGAACGGCGGGCCTGCCAGATCGTATCCGCCGACCGCAAGACGATCCGTTATCGGTCCAGTCGACCGCCGGAGGTCGATCTGCGAGCGAAGCTGCGTGACCTCGCTAATGAGCGACGGCGTTTCGGCTACCGGCGGCTATTCATCCTGCTTCGGCGAGACGGAGAGCCGTCCGGGGTCAATCGCATATACCGTCTTTATCGCGAGGAAGGGCTTTCTGTTCGCAAGCGAAAGGCCCGTCGGCGTGCTGTCGGCACGCGTGCGCCGATCCTGGTCGAAGCGAAGGCCAATGCCCGCTGGTCGCTGGATTTCGTCCACGACCAGTTTGCCTGCGGTAGACGCTTCCGGGTGCTAAACGTTGTCGATGATGTGACGCGCGAATGCCTGGCGGCAATCCCCGACACGTCGATCTCCGGTCGCCGTGTTGCTCGGGAACTGACGACGCTGATCGAACGACGCGGCAGGCCTGACATGTTTGTCTCCGACAACGGCACCGAATTCACCTCGAATGCCATTCTTGCCTGGTCGAAGGATCACAAGGTCGAGTGGCACTACATCGCGCCGGGAAAGCCAATGCAGAACGGCTATGTCGAGAGTTTCATGTATAGACGGCCCCGCGGGCGCAAGAGGCTTTCTGCAAGTTTAGTCATCACTCGGGTGCGTTCATGTATTCGGCCTTTGTCTGCGACCGAGACCATGGTCGCTGGCCCTGATGGAGTACGCGGATCGAGGCCTCATCAACGGGTCGCGCTTGAATGCGGCGCCTAAAACTCTTCGGGTTTGCTCGATCCCCAGCTCCGCTGGATGACCATCTGTTGCTTCTGCACCTTACGCCAGTTCGTTGGGCTTCCTGTCTACGCTGTCTTGACGCGCGCCTCCCTGAACATCTCTCCACTTGTCATCATCGCCCAGATAATTCGGGCAAGTTTGTTAGCCACAGCGACGGCCACGATCATAGGACGTCGTCGTTGTAATAAAGCGTCGATCCAAGCTCCCCCGACCTTTGCCCGAGCTTTGGGATACCGAACTATGTTCCTGGCACCGATGACGAGCAGATGACGCAGGTATGCATCTCCCTGTTTCGTAATCCCTCCCAATCGAGTGGCGCCGCCGCTGGAATTTTGACGCGGGGTCAGGCCCAGCCAGGCGGCAAACTCTCGGCCGGAGCGGAACATCCTCGCGTCCGGAATGGTTGCGGCGATGGCTGTAGATGTGATTGGGCCGACACCTGGAATCGACGACAGCAGATTTGAGACCGGATCTGAGCTCCCGATTTCCGCTAGCTTCGTCTCAATTCCGTCAATCTGCTTGTTGAGCTCTCCAACAGAGCTGATCAAACTGGTCAAAGCATACCGAGCATGTTCTGGCAACGAGGCCGCAACTTCCTCTATCATCGGCATCATGGTCTCTATGCATTGTCGACCTTGGCCAAAAATAATTCCGAATTCGGCAAGATGAGCGCGGATTGCACATATCGTCATGGTCCGTTGCCGTACCAGCAGACCTCTCGCTCGATGTAGCATCAGAAAGCTCTGGTTAGCCTCGGATTTTATCGAAACGAAGCGCATGTCGGGTCGCCTGACAGCCTCACAAATAGCTGCAGCGTCCGCAGCATCATTCTTCGCGCCGCGCCGCACAAACGGCTTCACATACGAAGGCGGTATCAACCTAACCTCGTGACCGAGCTTAATCAGTTCCCGAGCCCAATAGTGCGCGGTGGCGCAAGCTTCCACGCCGACAAGGCAGGGCCTTGCACCCCGGAAGAATTTGATCATCTCGCTTCGGCGGAGCGCCGCGGTTTTGATCACTGAACCGTCGGCATCCACCGCATGGACGTGAAAATTATGTTTGGCCAGATCAAGGCCTATCGTGCTGGCGATCATATCAGTGGCTCCTGTTTGAGTTGGCGCATCATCATACGACCAACCGGTTCGGAGCGGGGCCGTCTTCCCCATCAACGGTCGCATGCGCGACGAGTTGCTCAACGAGAGCCTCTTCTTCGGCCTCGATCATGCCCGCAGCGCCATCGCTGAATGGGCTGAGGATTATAACCATTTCCGGCCGCACTCATCGCTCGGATATCAGGCCCCGGCAGACTATGCCGGGACCATCGCCGCAACCGGCTCCAACGCTGCGCAAGATGAAAGCTTCGCGTTTCCGCCGGTTGCTCACACCGCGCCATTTGGCGTATTCAAAGCCGCCGAGGCTCTAACCGCCGCTGGATGAAAGTTCAGTGGCATGTATGGACGGCCTCCGCGTGGCAAGGGGCAGTGTGGTGTTTCCGGCAGATTGGTCGGGTGCAGGCATGTATACGGCCTTTGATTGCGGCGCGTTCATGCCGCTGGCCCTGATGTAGTCCGCTGATCGGATCCCAGACAGGTCAACGCGCTTTCAAGCGGCACCCACTGATCGGGTTTGTCCGATCCCGGCTCGACCGTTCGCCATCACGCCATCAGCACCTCACCAATTTCTGCATTCTCTGTGAGCATTCAAAGGGCGGCGGTCGCCTCAAAGCGCCTGCCCGTCGTCATCAACGCCCAGACGATCCGCGCCATCTTGTTGGCCAAAGCAACAGCGACGACGTTGTACGGCTTCTTCACCAGAAGTTCGGCGGCCCAACGCGTCGGTGCAACTTTAGCTTTGCCGCTGAAACGAAGCACCGCGTGCGCGCCCACAACGAGAAGCCGGCGGAGATAGGGATCGCCTTGTTTGCTGATCCTTCCGAGGCGGTCCTTGCCACCCGATGAGTTCTGCCGCGGCACCAGGCCTATCCATGCCGCCAATTGTCGGCCGGATTTGAAGAGCGACGCGTCGGTCACCGTCGCGGCAATTGCGCTGGCAGTGATCGGGCCAATTCCAGGGATCGTCTCAAGGCGGCGGCTCAGTTCGTTCGAGCGATGCCAAGCATGAATTTGGCGATCCAGCTCGCTGACCTTCTCGTGCACCTCCCGCAACTGCCCGATCAGCGGAAGAAGCGCGGACCGCGCAAGCGGCGGGATTAGATCGTGATCATCGTCGTCGACCAACGCGATCAGCATTCCGACGCCGGCAATGCCCTGTCGCGTTACGATGCCGAACTCCGCCAAGTGGCCACGCAAGGCGTTCACCAGCATTGTCCGCTGCCGGATCAAAAGCTCGCGGACCCGATGCAGCATCAGCACGCCCTGTTGCTCCTCGCTCTTCACTGGAACGAAGCGCATCGTCGGCCGCGTCACCGCCTCGCAAATCGCCTCGGCATCTGTCGCGTCGTTCTTCTGCCGCTTCACGTATGGCTTGACGTAAGACGCCGGCATCAGCCGAACCTCGTGACCCAGCGCCATAAGAACCCGAGCCCAGTGGTGTCCAGTCGCGCATGCCTCGATTCCGATCAGGCATGGCGGCAATGCCTTGAAGAATCCAACGACATCGTCGCGGCGCAGCTTGCGGCGGCTCACCGTCGCGCCGGCACCATTGATCCCGTGAACCTGAAATACATGCTTGGCGATATCCAGACCAATTGTGGTAATCTTCTCCATGGACGGCTCTCCCTTATGTGACTTTCGACAGCCACACTTTGGCACATTGCGATGCCGGGAGCGGAGGCCGTCCACCACATCAGGTCATCATGTCGCGCCAATCAGGCGGGCTTGAAGAAGATCAAGCTTTCCGCGTCCGTACATCTGGCGCTTTACCAGCTTGAGCTTGGTGATCTGCCCCTCGGTTTGTCCATTGGACCATGGTGAGACGATCGCTGCCCGGACTGCTTGCATGTCTTTCGCCACGCCATTGCCAAAGGAGGAAAGCAGACTGTTGCGAGCGCGGTCGATCCACGGCGCGAGCTGGTTTTCCTCCTTGGACCGGATCATGTGATGGAAGTCGGCGATGATATCGCGAGCCGTAACGAGCAAGGGAACACCACTTTCGATAGCGGTGACCTTGCCCCCAAGTTTTATCCAGTTTTGAGTTCGCTCCGGCGGTTTTTTGAAGTGCTCCCCGATTTTGGGCCAGCGGGAGTTGGAATTTTCCGGGGTTAAAGCTCAGCTCGGCGGGGGTGCCGATGAGCCGTTCATCAGCGAAATCGGCACCTTGTCGCCGATCGCGCTGTGTGGCCGGAACTCGTTGTACAACACGACGACAGAACACCCACGGGACCGAGGTTCGCGAGCTTATGTATCCGTGGCATCCCTGGTCCGGACGGCTCGTTCACGTGCATGATGCGGTGTCCAAAGGGACGCATATTTTCCGCTGCAGCCTTTCTGGTTCTTCTTCTGGTCGACTTCTTGAGGTCCCGTCGTGGATGTTCGACCGATCGGTGAGTGGTTGTTGGCGCAGCTTGGCGGTCCCGCACGTCGATCTCGCAAGCCTGCATACTTTGGCAAGATTGCTGAAGGACGCTGATGCGTCATCGCAATCTTCGGTAATGGGCGCAGCATTGGTCTCTCACGAAACGAGTCGGAGAGATGTTCATGCCTCGCCAGCCCATGACATGCCAGTTCGATCTGTTCTCGGCCCCGCAGCGGGGGAAGACGGCAGGGACGCCGCAATGGTCGGTGTTGCCGGAGGAGACTCGCCAAGCGTTGACGGTGCTCATCGTGCGGCTGTTCGTCGATCACGCAAAGTGCGGACATGCCTCCCAACAGAAGGAGGCCGGTCATGATGCATGAGAAGATCGGGCCGCATCATCTGGAGCGGAAGGCCATCCTCTATGTTCGGCAGTCCTCGGCTCACCAGGTTCTGCACAATCGAGAGAGCAGCGCCCTCCAGTACGCCATGCGCGACCGTCTGGCAGCGCTTGGATGGTCACAGATAGAGACGGTGGATGACGACCTTGGTCGTTCGGCCGCCGGCGGCGTGACCCGCGCTGGATTTGATCGGATGGTGGCGGAAGTCTGCCTTGGCAAGGTTGGCGCCGTGGCCGCGCGTGAGGTATCGCGGCTCGCCCGGAACAGCCGCGATTGGCAGCAACTCATCGAGATGTGCCGCGTTGTCGATACCGTCCTGGTCGACCAGGAAGCAATTTATGCGCCCCGCCAGGGCAACGACCGCCTGCTCCTGGGTTTGAAGGGCAGCCTCAACGAATATGAACTCGATCTCTTGCGTCAGCGTTCCCTTTCCGCCCGCTATGAGAAGGCTCGCCGCGGTGAACTCGTCGTCACTGTTCCGGCCGGCTTCGTAAAGGCCGGTGATAGGATCGAGAAGGATCCAGACCGACGCATCCAGGAAGCCATCGCACTCGTCTTCAACAAGGTCACCGAACTCGGGAGTGCCCGGCAGGCCTTGCTATGGTTCCTTGAGCAGGGGTTGGACCTGCCCGTCAGGTGCGCCAACGGTGACGTCATCTGGCGCAGGCCAAATTATGCCACCATCCACCGGATGATTGCGAACCCGATCTACGGCGGCGCTTATGCTTATGGTAAGAGTCGTTCCGTACCGGGATACGATGGCCGATCTGGAATTCGCCGCAAGGCGCGTGATGAATGGCTTGCCCTGATCCCGGACGCGCACGAAGGTTACATCAGTTGGGAACGGGCGGAGGAGATCCGCAAGATGGTCAGCGACAATGTACCGGCCAGTCGCCATCATGGAGCGCCGAAGCATGGCGACGCTCTGCTTGCCGGCCTGTTCCGCTGCAAAAGGTGCGGCCGGAAGCTGACGGTTCGTTACACAGGAGCCAACCATAACATCCCGCGCTATTCCTGTTGGCGTGGTCTACTCGATAGTGGCGAACCACGTTGCATCGCCTTCGGCGGTCTGCGGGTCGATGATGCGATCGAGGAGGCGCTGCTCGGCGTGGTCGAACCGGGAGCCATCGCGGCCGCCGTTGAGGCGGAACGCAATATGGCCAGCCAACGCGATCAGGTTCAGGATGCCCTGCTGCGCGACCTCGAGGCAGCACGCTATGTAGCCGACCGGGCATTCCGGCAATATGACGCGGCCGATCCGGAAAACAGACTTGTAACGTCGGAGCTGGAGGCGCGCTGGAACAAGGCGCTGACTGGCGTCGGTGAGATCGAGGCCAAGATTGCCAAACATCGGACAGTTACGCCGCAGCCGTTCCCCATGTCCGCATCACAGGTAACCGCACTTGCGGCAAACCTTCGCACCGTCTGGACGGCGCCGACAACCGATGCAAGGCTGAAGAAGCGCATCGTGCGCACGCTCATCAATGAAGTGGTCGCCGATCTCGATGATGGAACCTCTGAGATCGTCCTCGTCATTCATTGGGTTGGCGGCGTCCACACCGAGCTGCGCCTGCCGAAGCGACGCCGTGGCCAAAGAAACGCAACCCCTGACGACATTGTCGACGCTGTGAGACAGCTTATCTTGATCGCCAATGATGATGTGATTGCCGGTGTCCTCAATCGCAACGGACTGACGACCGGCAATGGCAATCGCTGGACACGGGAGCGGGTCACCGCGCTGCGGTCATATCGCAAGATTCCGGTCTTCCGTCCGCAGATCGACGAGGTCGAGCCCTGGCTTAATCTGGGCGGTGCGGCGAAGTTACTCGGGATAACGCCAAAGACGCTGCGTCTGGCGGCCGAGCTCGCGAGCGGCTTCGCTATCCCTCAGCTACACCACGCGGTGGGACACGATCATAGAGGAAGTTGCGGCCTCGTTGCCAGAACATGCTCGGTATGCTTTGACCAGTTTGATCAGCTCTGTTGGAGAGCTCAACAAGCAGATTGACGGAATTGAGACGAAGCTAGCGGAAATCGGGAGCTCAGATCCGGTCTCAAATCTGCTGTCGTCGATTCCAGGTGTCGGCCCAATCACATCTACAGCCATCGCCGCAACCATTCCGGACGCGAGGATGTTCCGCTCCGGCCGAGAGTTTGCCGCCTGGCTGGGCCTGACCCCGCGTCAAAATTCCAGCGGCGGCGCCACTCGATTGGGAGGGATTACGAAACAGGGAGATGCATACCTGCGTCATCTGCTCGTCATCGGTGCCAGGAACATAGTTCGGTATCCCAAAGCTCGGGCAAAGGTCGGGGGAGCTTGGATCGACGCTTTATTACAACGACGACGTCCTATGATCGTGGCCGTCGCTGTGGCTAACAAACTTGCCCGAATTATCTGGGCGATGATGACAAGTGGAGAGATGTTCAGGGAGGCGCGCGTCAAGACAGCGTAGACAGGAAGCCCAACGAACTGGCGTAAGGTGCAGAAGCAACAGATGGTCATCCAGCGGAGCTGGGGATCGAGCAAACCCGAAGAGTTTTAGGCGCCGCATTCAAGCGCGACCCGTTGATGAGGCCTCGATCCGCGTACTCCATCAGGGCCAGCGACCATGGTCTCGGTCGCAGACAAAGGCCGAATACATGAACGCACCCGAGTGATGACTAAACTTGCAGAAAGCCTCTTGCGCCCGCGGGGCCGTCTATACATGAAACTCTCGATGTAGCTGTTGTCGGTCGGCTTGCCAGGCCGGGAGAAGTCGAGCACCACGCCCTTATGGTAGGCCCACAAGTCGAGGTCGCGCGGAGTTCTGCGGCATGGATCTTGCGACAATCCAGTCAGGAATGTTTCGAGGCCAGACCAATATGGAAATGCACGGCTGAGGCGGACCTTATGGATGGCAGCTCAAGTCGCGATATTGCAGCGCGCCAACAGCTCCTGCCCTTATTGGCTAGGGATTCCAGTTCGCTCATTGGCAGGGCGATCTTCTCTTCTTTCACCGGAGAATGCGTCCCGCGCCACGTCGCTGATAGAGCGCGAGAGCAGCGATACCGTGACGATCAAGAAAGAGCCACCACTCGCATTCGATCATAGCCAAGATCATCGAAACGTTCTCACCTTTCCTTCTTAATGCAATTGGCTTCACCTTTGACCGCAGCACGGAGCTGCCGGAGCTCGCGAGATATGCGGCACGGTCACCGAGCGTGCCGATGCTGGGGAAGCTAGCCGGGCGGAGATAAAATGCCAACACCGCCCGTGGCGCGAACATTAGCCAAATTAATATTCCACATTGAAAGTACCTATTTGGGCAATGCAATTTTATGTTCTATTGCTCACAAAACAATATTGGGGACCATCGTGCTCTTATACAGCGAAATGATCAGGCGACGGCTTGCCCCGTTTGCTACACATCCGGCGTCGGGTTGCAAGTCAACTGCCGATGAGGTGTCTTTTTCGGTGTTGGCATTACTGACCGGATGGCCGACCGGCTTGGCCTCGCGAAAGCCGAAGCCCTCACCGACGACGGAATAGCTGCAATTCGGAGCTTCCGGAGAGGAATGGCGTCGCGAGTTCGCTGCCTTGACTGTCCTTTACCGTGAGAAGACGTCGCGGCCGTTGGGAGTGTCATCTAATGCGGACTTCGCTGTTCGATGGACAAAATGGGGAGGGAAAAATGGCCATCAATAAGGAATGGTTTCCTGCTTCTACGGGCGCAGAGCTTAGCGGTGCTTCGGGGCTGATTGGCGCAAAATCGGAGCAGCCAACGCCCGTTCAGTCGGAGTTTGGCGCCGTGGAGGCATGCTGTGCCATTGACGATCGCCGTGAGAAGGCGACGATGCTGCAGGCAAAGGCGCAAATTCTAGTCTCCCATCTCGTTCGTGCCGATGGGGCGCCTGGAGCTACAGCGTATATCATAGCGCCGAAACTGGATCTGGAGATCGGGGTGGTGGCGGGCGTGACCGAAAGGTCGGGAAGCGAGCCATTGACAACTGCGCACCCCGTTCGAATCTCAAGTGTCACCAAACCCTTCGTTGCCGCCGCTATATTGAGGCTATGGGAAATGGGCCAAATCGAGTTGGCCGGATCAATTGATTCCTATCTGCCCATCGAGCATACCTCGATTCTTACGAACGCCGGATACGACGCGAAGGCAATTACTGTACGCCACCTCCTCTCGCATACTGCGGGCCTCCGCGATGTGTTCCACACAGATGCTTTCGCACAGATGTTGCCAGGACTGATGTCTGGGCAAGTGAGACACTGCTTTACCCTCGAAGAGCAACTGCAAATGGCAATGGAGGGGGGCCGTCGCTTCCCACCGGGAGAGGCGTTTGAGTACAGCGACACAGGGTACCTCCTGCTAGGCGCGATCCTTGGGAAGGTAACAGGAAAATCGATGGCCGCGGCAACGCGGCAACTCGTCCGGTTTGATCGTCTAGGCCTCGAGAGTACATGGTGGGAAGTGCTCGAACTGGAGCGCGAGGGGGTCCTCACACGGGCTCACCAATATGAATACGCGTGCGGCTGGGACAGCTACGACGAAGACCCCCCTCATGATCTTTTTGGCGGCGGTGGGATGATTTCAACGCCGAGAGACCTAGCCACGTTTTTCCATGCGCTATTTCATGGAAAGGTTTTTGAACGGCCAGAAACGATCCACGTGATGATATCCGTCGCCAAAACGACGACCTTCAGAAATCACGAGGACGACCTTTATGGGCATGGGCCGCAGATCCATAACGTCGGAGACTTAACCGTCTATGCCCACGGCGGCTGGTGGGGGCTCGATGTCGGATACGTGCCCGAATTAGACATGACGCTTAGCGTCGTGGGACTGAGACGAGATATCCGCCCACGGTACTCCGCAGTCTTCGATGAACTAATTTTGGAAGCCGCGCGCCTTCATACCAAACGGTAGGTCCAGACAGGAGTTCGCCGCCATTCGTCCGGCCATGTGGGCCTATGGTCGCAGCAGAAACATGGCAAACCTATCATATTAAAAACAAGGGGAACTGACATGACAATTACGCGACGGACATTGATGCAATCAGTCTTGGCTGCCGGGGCAGTACTGGCTGCTCCCTCGATTTTGCGAGCGCAAGATAAGCAAGCAATTCGTATGATCATGGGTGATATCCAGATCTTCGATCCCGTTTTCACCACCTCGCAAAACACTTTCAACCACGCGATGGCGGTCTACGACACGCTGTTTGCGCTGGACGCTGATCTTGTGCCGCAGCCACAAATGGTGGGCAACTGGAGCGCATCGGATGACAAGAAGGCCTATACGTTTGAACTTCGTGATGGCTTAAGCTGGCATGATCGTACGCCGGTAACGGCAGCTGACTGTGTGGCTTCGATTCGTCGCTGGGGTCAGGTGGAGCCATCTGGGCAACTGTTGCTAAAACATGCCGCAAATATTGTGGCGACCAACGACAGGACATTTGTCATCACGCTTAATGAAGCGGTGGGATCGCTGACCGACATCTTGGCGAAGCCGCTCTTCATGATGCGCGAGCAGGATGCGAAGCTACCGGCAACCGAGCAGGTCACGACAAACATCGGTTCTGGCCCGTACAAGTTCAACGCAGAGCTTACCAGGCCTGGCTCGCGCGTTGTATATGATCGCAACGAGCAATATGTCCCAAGGAACGAGCCATCCAGCGGGTTTGCCGGTGCCAAAATTGCGAAAGCCGAGCAGGTCATTTGGGAAAACATTTCGGATCCTCAGACTGCGCTTGCAGCACTGCAGGCAGGTGAGGTGGATTTCTGGGCGGAGCCCGTGGCCGATCTTTTTTCTGTGATTGAAAGCAGCGATAACCTTGTCCTTGACACGCTCGGTGGAAATGGGTCGGACTGGGTGGTGCGCATGAACTTTCTCCAGCCGCCGTTTAACAACGTTAAGATGCGCCAGGCATTGCTGTATCTGATCGACCAGAAAGCCTTCCTGAGCTTGATGGCTCCCGACGAGAAGTTTGGTCGCCCTGTCGCCTCGACGTTTGGAACCGGATCGCCGTACTCGAATGACGTGAATATCGAGTGGTTTAAGGAGGGCGGCGATCTCGAGAAGGCAAAACAACTGATCGCCGAGTCCGGATATGCCGGCGAAAAGGTTGTTATACTTGATCCGACGGATTGGCGTGACGGCGATGTCGCCTCGCAGCTATTTGCCAGCGTGCTACAGAAGGCGGGAATCAACGCCGAGCTTGCTCCGATGACCTGGAGTGAATTGGCTGTGCGTAGAGGCAACAAGGGGCCAGTGGAAGACGGCGGCTGGAACTTCTTCATCACCACTTTCTCCGACTACGAGATGCGCGACCCGATGGCAACGTCACTCTTTGTAATGAACAGCGAAGAGGCCTGGTACGGTTGGCCGCAGAATGATGAATTCGAAGTTCTGCGTGGCAAATGGCCCCGTACGGAGACAAAGACGGAGCGTCAGGCGTTGGCCCGCGAGATGCAGCGTATCTGGTGGGACTACGTCCCAATAGTTTTCCTTTGTCAGACAAAAGCACCATCGGCACGCAATAAGCATCTAGTGGACATAATCAGCACTCCGGCCCCGGAGCGAGCAATCTGGAATATGCGGAAAGTGGAAGGCTGATGGCCAGCTATATCTATCGCAGGTTGTTTTCGGCCATCGCCGTTATGGCGATGGTCGGGATTTTCATCTTTCTCCTGGTCAGGTTAGCTCCGGGCGATCCAGCTGTGGTGATGGCCGGACGAAACGCGACTGAACAAATCGTCAACGGCATCCGCGAGCATCTGGGATTGAACCAGCCTCTGCCGGTACAGTTCATCCACTGGCTCTCCGCAATGCTGCACGGGGACTTCGGCACCTCCATTTTCTCTGGCCGTCCGGTATTTGAACTTCTTGCACAGCGGCTGGCACCAACCGTTTCGCTGTCGGTACTGACCTTGGCTCTTTCGGTCTCAGTTGGGGTGTTTTTTGGTATCCTCGCTGCGTGGCGTGACGGCGGTTTTGTCGATCGCCTTTTAACAGTGTTCTCGGCGTTTGGATATTCTGTTCCCGTGTTCGTAATCGGTTACTTTCTCGTATATGTACTGGCTATAAGCGTCGCATGGCTGCCCGTACAAGGCTACGCACCCATGGACGAGGGGGTGGGGGATTGGTTCGCGCACTTAATCCTACCGACGGTAGCGTTGAGCCTGCCCTTTATCGCGTTCGTCGCCCGTGTCACTCGTGCCAGCATGCTTGAGGTCCTATCTGAAGACTACATGCGCACGGCAGCCGCCAAGGGTGCTTCTTCCTGTGCAATGCTGTTTCATCATGCGCTCAGAAACGCGGGTGTTCCCATCCTGACTGTGATTGGCATCAGCTTCGCCTACCTTATCGGCGGAGTCGTGCTCACTGAAACGGTATTCAATATCCCCGGCGTCGGGCGCCTGGTGGTGGATGCGATCAACAACCGTGACTACCCGATCATCCAGAGTGTGTTGATCCTCACTTCGGGCCTGTATGTCCTCATCAATCTTGCAGTCGATCTAACCTACACGCTGATCGACCCCCGCATCAGGTACTGATATGAGAACCTCCTCTGCTAATATAGTTTCCGTGTCCACCGCTAGAGTAGGACAATCGAGCCTCTCCCGGCTCGCAGGGCGGCATCCACTAGTCCTGATCGGCGGTGGCCTTCTTATGGTCCTAATTATCCTCGCGCTAGCAGCACCGTTTTACGCTGCCGATCCCCGGAGCATGGATCCTTTTGTTCGCCTCAAGCCTCCCTCTGCCGAGCACTGGTTTGGGACTGACAATCTTGGTCGCGACGTGTTCGCACGTACTATCTACGGGGCGCGTATCTCGCTGATGGTGGGCCTAATATCGGCTCTATTGGCAGCCTGTGTTGGCTTGCTGCTCGGCGTCCTCGCAGGCTACGTTCGCGTATTGGACAACGTGATCATGCGCGTGATGGATGCTCTAATGTCGATCCCGACCATTCTGCTGGCTATCGCCCTTATCTCCTTGATAGGGCCCAATATCAGCATACTCATCGTCGCCGTCACGCTTCCCCAGACGCCAAGCGTCGCTCGGCTTGTGCGCTCGGTGGTACTGAGCGTGCGCGAACGTCCTTACGTTGAGGCTGCAGTCTGCGGCGGAGCACGGCTGCCGAAACTTCTGTGGCGACACATTCTTCCGAGCACTATCCCCCCGCTCATGGTTCAGAGTGCCATAGTTTGCGCAGATGCGATCATGACCGAAGCCGGTCTTAGCTTTCTAGGCGTTGGAGTACCGCCGGAGATCCCGAGCTGGGGCAACATGATCTCCAGCTCGCGTGTTTATTTGGCTTCCGCGCCGCTGACGATTTTCGCTCCCGGGGTTTTTCTCGCCGTCACCGTTTTAGCGGTCAATCTCCTGGGCGATGGTCTTCGAGATCTGTTCGATCCTCGTGCAAAGAGGAGGCGCTAAAATGCTAATGCAAGTCTCCAGCGATGAAAGACAAACTGAGTTTTCTAAGGAGGATAGGACCATCAACAACGAGGTGCTTCTGGATGTGCGGGGCCTCGAAACGCATTTTTTCGGAGAGGAGATCGTCACGCACGCTCTCGGCGGCGTTAGCTTTAAAGTAAAGAAGGGCGAAACGCTCGGCGTAGTCGGCGAGTCCGGTTGTGGCAAGAGCGTGACGGCGCTTTCGATTATGCGGCTACTGCCGAAGCTCTCCGCCAAAACGATGGGCGGTGAGGTCCTCTTTCACGGTCGCAATCTCTTGGATCTGCCCGACCGAGAGATGCGTAAGATCCGGGGGGATAAAATCGCGATGATCTTCCAGGATCCTATGACGAGCCTTAATCCGGTCTACACTGTCGGTCGCCAGATTGCAGAGGCGGTCGAAATTCACACTGGTGCCACCCGTTCTAAGGCCTTGGCAAAGGCCGTCGATATGCTGCGCCTCGTCCGCATTGCGGACCCCGAACGGCGGGTAAGCAATTATCCCCACGAGATGTCCGGCGGCATGCGCCAGCGTGCCATGATTGCCATGGCACTTGCGTGCTCACCTGAACTCTTGATTGCCGACGAGCCGACGACGGCGCTCGACGTCACCATTCAGGCGCAGATCCTGCGGCTGATCGTCGATCTGAAAGAGCGCATGGGAACCTCGGTTATGTTCATCACCCATGACCTAGGCGTCGTGGCCGAGACCTGCCAGCGCGTCATAGTGATGTATGCCGGCCGTATCGTCGAGCAGGCAACGGTCACGGATCTCTTCGCGCGGCCGATGCATCCGTACACAAAAGCTCTCATGCGCTCGGTCCCAGATAGGCGGCGGGGGAAAGAGCGCCGTCTGCCGGAAATCCCAGGCATTGTGCCGAGCCTGCGGGAGCCTATCGTCGGGTGCAGCTTTGCGCCGCGTTGTCCGTTCGCGACCGAGGTCTGCCGGGAGAAAACGCCAGCTGTCAAAGAATACGGCGTGGATCACGCGGCCGCCTGCTGGCATGCAGAAGAGGTATTGAGCGCATGAGTGGCCCTTTGTTGCAAGTCGAAAAACTGGTCAAACACTATCCGGTCGGTGGCGGAATCTTCAATAAAGTTCCACCAGTCGTGCGGGCGGTCGAGGATGTGTCCTTTACTGTCAACGCAGGCGAGACACTTTGCATTGTTGGCGAATCAGGATGCGGAAAGTCGACAATCGCACGGCTCTTGATGCGGCTTGTTGACCCGACAGGTGGCCGCGTCCTGCTGGAGGGAAACGATATTGCCAGTCTCAACAAGAACGAACTTCGGGACTGGCGCCGACGCATGCAGATGGTCTTCCAGGATCCCTACTCGTCGCTGAACCCACGGCTAACGGCCGGTCAGATTATCACAGAACCGGTCGAGAATTTTGAGCGTCTGAACCGCAGAAAGCGCGAAGACCTTGCGGCGGAGCTCCTGCGAAAGGTGGGCCTTGCGCCCGAGATCATGCACAGGCTCCCCTCGGAATTGTCGGGCGGTCAGCGCCAGCGGCTCGGAATTGCGCGCGCATTGTCGCTGAAACCCTCAATCATCATCGCCGACGAGGCAGTTTCCGCTCTCGACGTCTCCGTGCAGGCACAAATCCTCAATCTTCTCATGGACCTCCAGGAGGAAACGGGGATCGCCTTCGTGTTTATCTCGCACGATCTTGGTGTTGTGGAGCATATTGGTCATCGAGTAGCGGTCATGTATCTCGGGCGGATTGTCGAATTGGCAACTTGCGAAGCGCTATTTGCCAACCCAATACATCCTTACACCGAGGCGCTCATAGCGGCCGCCCCTATACCAGATCCCACAAGGGTTCAGTTGGAGGCGCTGGTCGAGGGTGAAGTGCCGAGCCCGGTCAACCCACCGAGCGGGTGTGCATTCCACCCGCGCTGCCCGCTCGTACAAGACCGCTGTCGCATTGACGTGCCCCCGCTGGTGTCAATGCCCGATGGCCGCGCTGTCGCGTGTCACGTCCGCGCTCCGGTTTAAGGGTAATCGCTGCTCTCAAAGATTGCAGCGCGATATCCATTGGGCGCCCATTTCCGTGCCTGCCGGTTGCGGCAGCGAGAGAGTCTGGCCTGCCGGCGGCAGATCCCGTCATCCAAAAACAGAGCTGGCTGGGCCAATAGACCTCAGAAGCTAATATGGGAGTCATGAATTATGGCTAATGAGAGCCCCGAGCGGGAAATCGAAAGTGAGTTCGCCGAGCAAGTGGGTTCATACGACATTATCGGTTCGCTCGACACCAATGTTGCAGACGGATTTACTCTGGTAGCCGTCGGCGACCTAATCGTAACACGAGCTCTGACCAAGGGAAATCATGCCGGCTTTCGTAACGTAGTCGAGACCCTGCGGGGAGCGGACGTTACTTTCGGCAATATGGAAACCAATATCTTTGATGTCCGCTCGTTTAAGGGGAGCCCGCAGGGGGAACACGGCGGTGCCTATCATGTTAGCCTTCCGGAACTCGGTCCCGACTTAAAGGCGATGGGTTTCAATCTGGTAAGCTACGCCAACAATCACACATTCGAATGGGGTGCCGAGGGAATGCGCGAGACTTGCCGGGCTCTCGACGAAACTGGGATCGTCTACGCCGGTGTTGGGGAAAACCTCTCTCAGGCCAGCGCTGCCCGCTTTTTGGAAACGCCCCGTGGGAGAGTCTCTCTAGTATCGTTTGCATCCACGTTTACACCGATGTCGCGTGCTTGCGATCCGGCCGGTCAGGCGCCGGGTAGGCCAGGTCTTAACGCACTCCGACTGCGTGAGGAGATCATCGTCTGCCAGCCGATGATAGAAAATTTGAGGCAAGTACGGAATGCTTTGCCGTATTACAATCCCGAACTTGACGATCATTGCGTCACGATTGCAGGCGCCAGGTTCAAGATGGGCAACAAGGTAGGCTACAGCTATCTTCCGGACCCGGTCGATGTCGCCCGAATTCTCCGCGATGTACGCCAGGGCAAGCAGTTCTCAGATTTTTGTATCGTCACCAATCATGGGCACGAGCCGGGAAATTGGTCTCAGCAGACCCCCGATTATGAGCAAGCCTTCGCGCGCAATATGATCGATGCCGGAGCGGACGCGTATATCGTGCACGGACCACACCAGCTTCGCGGCATCGAAATCTACAAAGGCCGCCCGATTTTCTACAGCATCGGTAACTTTATTATGGACGACCTTCGCACCCCAGTAGGCGCAGACATGTATGCTGAATATGGACGAGACCCACGAGAGCATACCGATGGCGAAGTCACCCTCAGCGAGATGTCGAGAGGCTATTCAACTGACCCAGGTTTCGACGATCCGATTTTCTACGAAAGCGTGATAGCCAAGAGCTTGTATAACGAAAATCGGCTTGCAGAAATCCGCCTATTTCCGATTGATTTGGGCCACTCCAAGAGGTTTGCCAATCGAGGCGTTCCAAGCCCCGCCGATCTTTTAAAGGCGAGGCTGATTCTCGAGCGCTTGCAGAGACTGTCAGAGCCGTTTGGAACAAAGATAGCCATCGAAAACGGGGTTGGCGTCGTGCGACCCGATTTGCCTGTGCCCAACCAGAATGATGCGAAGTAGTGGAACAAATTCAAACTGTGAGGAGGGTTCCAGATAAAGGCGTGCTGGCTGAGCTGCGCCGAGGGTGAAATTGCTGTTGCAAGAGCATCGCGCCAATTCGGCCATCTACCAGGCAGTTCCATAAGGTATGTTATGCGATATGTTATTGTAGCCGCAAAGTTAAAGTGTCCTGTTTCTGCAAAGTAAGAATGTCACTCTCCCCGGGTTTTGATGACCTGGGAGATTGCGGATGGGACTGATAGCGATGAGCGAGCGTGATGTGCAGCGGATCGAGATTTTGTCGAAGGTGATTGCCGGCCGCATGACGCTGGTGTCGGCGGCACATGTGCTTGATCTGAGCACACGTCAGGTGCGTCGTCTGCTGGAGCGGATCAAGACTGACGGCGCAGCGTCGATCCGGCACAAGGCGATCGGCCGGCCGTCGAACAACCGGATCAGTGATGGTGTGCGCGATTACGCGGTGACGCTGGTTCGCGAAGGCTATGCAGACTTCGGCCCGACGCTGGCGGCCGAGAAGCTTGCCGAGCGAGATGGATTGCGTGTGTCGCGCGAGACGTTGCGCAGCTGGATGGTTGATGCCGGGCTGTGGCTGTCGCGCAAGCAGCGCCGAACGTTTCATCAGCCGCGGTTGCGGCGCGAAGCCTGTGGCGAGCTGGTGCAGATCGACGGCTCCGAGCACCGCTGGTTTGAGGGCCGCGGTGATCCGTGTTCGCTGCTGGTGTTCGTCGACGATGCGACCGGCAGATTGATGCAGTTGCGCTTTGTCCGCTCGGAAAGCGCCTTCAGCTATTTCGAGGCATTGGCGCTCTATCTGAAGGCGCATGGTGCTCCGGTTGCCTTCTATTCCGACAAGCATTCGGTGTTCCGGGTGGCGAAGAAGGACGCCAGAGGCGGCCAGGGCATGACCCAGTTCGGGCGTGCACTCTCGGAACTAAATATCGAGATTCTTTGCGCAAATTCGAGTCAGGCCAAAGGCCGTGTCGAGCGGATGAACCGGACGCTGCAGGATCGGTTGGTCAAGGAACTGCGACTGGCCGGTATCGACACCATGGAGGCGGGCAACGCGTTTCTGCCTGGCTTCATGGCGGATTACAATGCGCGGTTTGCGATTGCCCCTGCCCGGTGCGATGACCTGCATCGGCCAATGAATCTGGCGCCGGATCGATTGCAAGAGATCCTGTGCAAGCGCGAGCAGCGCTATGTGGGATCGCAGCTGACGTTTTCGTTTGAACGCAAGCGGATCATGCTGGAGGAGACTGAGGTGACGCGCGGTCTGGCCGGTCGCTATGTTGAGACCTACGCCTATGCCGATGGCCGCCTGGATGTGCGCTGGAAGGGGCACTCCCTGCCCTACAAGACCTTCGACAAGGACCAGCGGGTGACGCATGCGGCGATTATCGAGAACAAGCGATTGGGGGATGTTCTGGCCTATATCAAGGAGCGCCAGGAGCAGCAGTCGAAGCCGGCTGTGAAGACCAACAGCGAGAAGAACGGCTATGTGCGACGTGCTCACGGACCGGGACGGCGGAAGGATTTCATGAACGATCCGGCGGTCCTTGCGCGGCGCCAGAAGGCACTGTCGCGGCTTGATGCTGCGGAGTGAATGGTCGATTGAAGAGACTCAAAGCTAAAGCCGAAGAGGTGTGCTTCACCCGCCCCCTCCTTCCCTTGCAACCCGGCCCAGCCGGTCCGGTCGGGGGCTTGCCTCAGTGCAAGTGGAGATGTCGAGTGTCGCATTTCTAAATGGCTGAAGACGCCCCAAAGTGACATTTCTACTTTGCGCAACAGCGGACATTTCAACCTAGCCGCCACAGTTATTGTAAGGGGGGTACATTCTATTTCCAAGTGCGACATGCTTATAAAAACAATGGCTTCGCCTTGGAGATATATGCATGTCCCTTTGCTATTCGCAGCTCACCCTGCCTGATCGCAAGCGTCTTTTTCATCTTAGAGAACGCAAGGTTTCCGTCTCGGAGATTGCCCGCCAACTCGGTCGTCATCGTTCGACGATCTATCGCGAGCTTAAACGCAATACGTTCCAGGATCACGAATTTCCGGAATACAGCGGCTATTACAGCGGTATCGCCAACGACATGAGCAAGGAGCGCCGACGACGGCTGCGCAAACTCAGACGCCATCCGCATCTGCGCGATCTCGTCATCGACCGGCTGAAGGCGCATTGGTCACCTGAGCAGATCGCTGGCCGGCTTCTCGCCGATGGCGTCAGTCCTGTGCGCATTTGCCCGGAAACGATTTATCGTTTCATCTATTGCAAGGAAGATTATCCGCTCGGGCTGTATCAGCACCCGCCGGAACGACGGCGCAGGCGTCGGCGCCGCGGCGCACGCAAACCGCGCGACGGCTTAATCCCGCTCGACTACAGAATCTCCCAACGACCTGATTTTATTGATGATCGATCACAGTTCGGGCATTGGGAGGGCGATCTCCTGATCTTCCGGCGTGAACTCGGAGAGACCAACGTCACCTCTCTCGTCGAGCGCAAGAGCCGCTATACGGTGATGATCAAGAACCGCAGCCGTCACTCGCGACCGATCATGGACAAGATCATCCATGCCTTCTCACCATTGCCGTCTTTTGCACGCCGAAGCTTCACCTTTGATCGCGGCACGGAGTTCTCCGCTTTCAGGGCTTTGGAAGATGGGATCGGCGCCAGGAGCTGGTTCTGCGATCCCAATTCGCCTTGGCAGAAAGGCGCTGTCGAGAACACCAACAAGCGCATTCGACGCTTCATGCCTGGCGATACGGATCTGTCCAACGTCGCTCAGAAGCAACTTGTCGACCTCGCCCATCACCTGAATTCGCTGCCAAGAAAGTGCTTGGGCTACAAAACACCGGCCGAGGTCTTCATGGCGCATTTGCGTGAATGCGGCTGATCCCCTACCCTTCAAACGCCCATGTTGCACTTGGTGTAGATTCTCCACCGCAAAGTTAAAGTGTCCTGTTTCTGCAAAGTTGGAATGTCACACTCCCCGCGTCTGAACGACGTCTGGGAGATTGCGGATGGGATTGATAGCGATGAGCGAGCGCGATCTGCAGCGGATCGAGATTTTGTCGAAAGTCGTCGCCGGCCGCATGACGTTGGTGTCGGCGGCGCATGTGCTTGATCTGAGCGAGCGCCAGGTGCGTCGGCTGCTGGAGCGGATCCGCACTGGTGGTGCGGCGTCGATCCGGCACAAGGCGATCGGCCGGCCGTCGAACAACCGGATCAGCGACGGTGTTCGGGATTATGCGGTGACGCTGGTTCGCGAACGCTATGCGGACTTCGGGCCGACGCTAGCGGCCGAGAAGCTTGCCGAGCGCGATGGATTGCGGGTGTCGCGCGAGACGTTGCGCAGCTGGATGACGGAGGCCGGACTTTGGCTGTCGCGCAAGCAGCGCCGGACGTTTCATCAGCCGCGGCTACGGCGCGAAGCCTATGGCGAGCTGGTGCAGATCGACGGATCCGAACATCGCTGGTTTGAAGATCGCGGACCGCCGTGCTCGCTCTTGGTGTTTGTCGATGATGCGACGGGCAGATTGATGCAGTTGCGCTTTGTACGATCGGAGAGCACGTTCACCTATTTCGACGCACTCGAACTTTACTTGAAGGAGCATGGCGCTCCGATCGCCTTTTATTCCGACAAGCATACGGTGTTCCGGGTGGCGAAGAAGGACGCCAAGGGTGGCCAGGGCATGACCCAGTTCGGCCGTGCACTAGCGGAACTAAGTATCGAGATTCTTTGCGCAAATTCGAGTCAGGCCAAGGGTCGTGTGGAGCGGATGAACCGGACGCTGCAGGATCGGCTGGTCAAGGAATTACGACTGGCTCAGATCTGCGACATGGAGACGGGCAACGCGTTTTTGCCTGGCTTCATGGACGACTACAATGCCCGGTTTGCGATTGTCCCTGCCCGGTCCGATGACTTGCACCGGCCGATGAATCTGGCGCCGGAACGGCTGGGCGAGATTCTGTGCAAACGCGAGCAGCGTTATGTCGGATCGCAGTTGACGGTTTCGTTCGAGCGCAAGCGGATCATGCTGGAGGAGACCGAGGTGACGCGCGGATTGGCGGGTCGCTATGTCGAGACCTATGCCTATGCGGATGGTCGATTGGATGTGCGGTGGAAGGGGTATTCCCTGCCCTACAGGACGTTCGACAAGGACCAGCGGGTGACGCATGCGGCGATCACCGAGAACAAGCGGCTCGGCGATGTCCTGGCTTACATCAAGGAGCGCCAGGAGCAGCAGACGAAGCCGGATGTGAAGACCAACAGCGAGAAGAATGGCTACAAACCGCGGGGCCGCAAGCCGGGTCGAAAGACGGATTTCATGAACGATCCGGTGGTGATTGCGCGGCGTGAGAAGGCACTGTTGCGGCTCGACGCTGCAGAGTGAGGCGTCTCAAAGCTAAAGCCGAGAGGTGTTCCTCAGCCGCCCCCGCTCCTCCCTTGCAGCCCGGCCCAGCCGCTCGGATCGGTGGCTAATCCGAAGCGCAAGTGTCGCGTTTCTAACTGGCTGACAGCGTCGCGCATCTAACCAGCTTTGACAGTTATTGTGGGGGGGGTGCATTCTATTTCCAAGTGCGACATGCCTCAGCGCCTTCACTTTGCAGATTTTAGCAATGTCTCAATGCTAACCGCAGATCGCCCTCGCCGGTCGGCGACGCCTGCATCATCTGGTGGCGCGGTTGCCGACAGTATTACCAAGGCTTTCGAAGATGAAGTGGTTACCTTCGGCAGGTCTCACTTCGCTGCTTCTTGGTCCGGCGCATAAGCACCGTCGGCATCGTGGTCTTCTCGGCCGGTAAGGGGAGGATTAAACACACATATCGCGCGAAACTTGGTTTTCGGTCGCAAGGTGTGGCGATCATGTTGGTCAAGCAGATACATATCACCAACGCGGATGGTGTGAACTTCGCCGGTTTCCCGATTGGTAAGCTCGCATTCACCCTCAGAGTCTATTCAAGAAAGGGGATATCGAGCGAGCCTTCTGGTCATGAGCTTGATCATTGCGGTTTGGATGAAGGCGAGGCTTGTGGCTGAGAAGCGCTCGAAATCCTTTGCCATTCGGCGGTTTATGCCGAGCCAAGCCAGCGTTCGTTCGACGATCCATCGCTTCGGCAGCACCTGGAAACCGGCTTGATTGCGTTTGATAATCTCCATCGGTCGCGGGCTTGTCTCTTCGACCGTTGGGCCCTGATAGCCGCCATCGCCGCAGATTTTTTCGATGAATGGAAAGCGGTTGGCCAGCTTGTCGAAGACAAGTGCCGCTCCGTCGCGATCCTGAATGCTCGCCGAGTGGACCTCTGCTTTCAGAAGCATGCCCAGGGTATCGACCAGAATGTGCCGCTTGCGACCCTTGATCTTTTTGCCCGCGTCATAGCCGATATCAGAACGGGCGTCCGGGCCTGTCTTCACCGACTGACTATCGATGATGGCAAATGATGGCTGCTCTTCGCGCCCCTCAAGCTGCCGCGTTCGGCAATAGAGCGCGTCATGAATACGACGCCACGTCCCGTCCCGGCAGAACCGCTTGAAATAATGATAGACCGTACTCTTCGGTGGAAAATCATGCGGTAGCAATGCCCATTGGCAGCCCGACTGCAGCAGATAAAAAATCGCGTCCATCACCGCCCGAAGGGACGTCTTGCGTCTGCGGCCAAGTCGGGGCTGCCTTGGCATGAAGGGGTCGATCAAGCTCCACTCACGGTCAGTCAGATCGCTTGCGTAGCGCATGCGGCTTCTGTCATGATGACGCCGGGTGAAGGGTGTCCAGGCCATTCGATGTCTCCGTATTTGTCGCAAAATACAAAGAATCTGATTGCCGCCCTTCACTCAACCCCGCGCCCGGCCGCCATTCTTGAACAGACACTCAACACACAATACAGCCTCAACATGATGCTTGTACCAGAGATCCGTTACTGTCCCTGGATACACCGTCGTCTCGTGCAGGGAAAATCCCGCCCTATCGTCGGCGAGGATCAAACGTTTGCTCCGCCAGGTGCCGAGCGCACCCGCAACGTCCCGTTCGGTATCGGTGATTCCATCGAGCGAGCGAATAATCATCGGGGTCTATCTCCTGTGTTGGTTTTTCCGATATTGCGACGATTGGCTAAGCCGCGGCTGCAGTCATTACGAGAAAGTCCGTGTAACCACCGACAGTCTCGAAATCTTTGACATCAAGTTCTTCAGGATCCACGCTGAATCCAAGCATCTCCTCCAGTTCGATGAGCGTCTCAAGCATGCTCATGGAGTCCAGCTGGAATTTCTCAAATAAAACGATGTTGTCGGTAAGCGGCGGAATTTCTTCCTCAAGGACCGCGTGTAATGCTTTTCGGAGGGCGTCACGGGCTTCGTCTTTAGAAAGAACTTTCTTAAGCATAGGGTATCTCCACGCTAGTGTTTTGGGGCACCTGCGCCACACCTTCTTCCAGCAGGCGCATGAGCGCCCTCCTGTCAAACTTGTTGTTTGCAGTTCTGGGTATTTCGGAAATTGGCCAAACCCTCTCTGGAACCTTATACGGCTCAAGTCGGGTTCTGAGTTGTCAACCGGGCAGATGCTGACTGAACCGCGCCGGGTTTGCCGGAGGCTCCAACTTCTGAGAAAGTGGAGCCGATATGAGCAAGACAACGAACAAGTTTTCACCGGAAGTCCGCGCCCGAGCCGTGCGGATGGTTTTGGATCACGAAGGCGAGCATTCCTCGCGATGGGCGGCGGTGTCCTCAATCGCCGCCAAGATCGGCTGCACTGCGCAGACGCTCAATGAGTGGGTGAAGAAGGCCGAAGTGGACAATGGTTCCCGGCCTGGGCTCCCAAGCGACGTCGCCGAGAGGATGAAGGCGCTGGAGCGAGAGAACCGTGAGCTTCGGCAGGCCAACGAGATTTTGCGCAAGGCGTCAGCATATTTCGCGATGGCGGAGCTCGACCGCCCATTGAAGCGATGATCTCGTTCATCGACGAACACCGCGCAGTGTTCGGGGTCGAGCCGATCTGCAGGCTGCTGCCGATTGCCCCATCAACCTACTACGAGAACGTGGCCAAGCGTGTGGATGTGGATCGTCTATCGATCCGCGCCCGCAGGGATATAAGCCTGAAGATCGAGATACGTCGTGTCTTCGAGCAGAACTACCGCGTCTATGGCGTTCGGAAGGTCTGGCGGCAGTTGAAGCGAGAAGGCTTCGATGTCGCCCGCTGCACCGTCACTCGGCTTATGAGGTCGATGAGCCTGCAAGGTATCATTCGGGGAAAGCCGATCCGCACGACGTTCCCCGACAGAACGGCTCCGAGCCCACTGGACCGCGTGAACCGACAGTTCAAGGCTCCTGCGCCCAACAGGCTGTGGGTTTCAGATTTCACCTATGTCGCTACCTGGCAAGGCTTCGTTTACGTGGCCTTCGTGATCGACGCTTTCGCTCGGCGCATCGTCGGTTGGCGCGTAAGCCGAACGGCACATGCCGGGTTTGTCCTCGATGCTCTCGAACAGGCACTTCATGATCGGCGTCCCGTTCATGGCGGCGGCCTCGTGCATCACTCGGACAGGGGCGTTCAATACGTGTCGATCAGGTATTCGGAGCGGCTGGCGGAGGCAGGGATCGAGCCTTCCGTCGGAAGTGTGGGCGACAGCTACGACAATGCGCTCGCCGAAACGATCAACGGTCTCTACAAGGCCGAGGTCATCCATCGGCGCGGACCATGGCGGAGCTTCGAAGCGGTGGAGTTCGCCACACTGGAATGGGTCGACTGGTTCAACCATCGAAGGCTTCTGGAACCCATCGGAAACATGCCGCCAGCCGAAGCTGAAGAGCAATATTACGCCATGCTAGACGAACCAGCCATGGCCGCATAACTTAAACGCAATAGCCTCCGGCAAACCCGGCGCGGTTCAGCGTCTCATCGTGATGTTCTGCGTCCTTGCTCGAGAGAAATTCGGAGGAATAGAGGAGTTCTTCAGTGAGATGGCCGCCCAATCGCTTGCAAAGGGTCTTCATCACCAATCGGATCGGCTTGTTGTCTTTATCGACAGAGGCCTCTACAAAACGTGCACCATGTGAGACCTCTCGTTTGACCGCAAATTCAAGCAATTCGAGGCCCAGCGCCGCAATTCCATGGCGAGGTTTTGTGGCTGTCTGCCATAAGAAGTATGAATCCGGCCTCTCCGGGGAGCGAAACGCCGTGAGAAACGCAATCACTTCATCATCGCGGAGAGCCACTGCAGATTGTCAAGAGAAGTGTGTGCACCAGAGAGCATACGTGTAGTTGCTATTCTTATCCAGATGAGTAGTGCCTTGAACGAGGCTGGCAATTTCTTTGGCATGCGCGAGCTTGGGACTTTCGAAACGAACATCGTTCATGGCTTTAATTCCCAGAGTGAGAGTACGATAGGATGATACGATCAGCTGGTCGCGATCACGTTCCGCGCTTTGTACTTACTTGCGAAGACGATACCGGTAGCTATCAGGCAGAGAACACCAGAGGCGTACCAGAGAGGGTTGTAGCTGCCGTGCTCGAGCCATAGGATGCTCCCGTAATAGGCCATGGCGCCAGCGCCAATCTGATGGAACGCGTTCACCCATCCGAAAACTGCTGGACCGTCGTCATTGTAAACGCGGTTGCAAATGGCAATAACCGGGGGAACGGTGGCAACATCCATGATGCCAAAAACAATGGCGAAGGTTATAATCTCCGCACCAAAGTCTCCCGTAAGGACGAACGGCAGAGAAAGGAGCGTGAGTGCCCTGACAGCAAACGCTACTGCCAGGATAATTTGAACACTAACTCGGTCAGTGAGCCATCCAGATATTGTCGTTCCCAATACGTTGAAAACGCCTACGAGGAGTAAGACCGAAGAGGCTGCTGTAACAGTCAACCCGCAGATACTGGCGGCAAGAGTAAAGTGGCTCCACATGATGCCGTTGGTCGTGGCGCCGCAAATCATAAACAGAGCAGCGAGAACCCAAAAAATCCAGGTCTTTGCGGCGCCCGACAATCCGCTGAACAGAGCCGGGCCGATTGGGCCACAATATCGGGCGTTGGGGGCTTCAGCATGGCCACGAAGAAGAAATACATTTGCAAGAATTGCCAGTGCCGCAATGCCAGCCGAGCCGATGAGCGGTGCACGCCAGCCAAAAATGCTCATGACCTCGGACCAAAACGGAAGGAGAGCAAACTGCCCAAATACGCTTGAGGCAACTAGGCAACCTGAAATTGCTCCTTGCTGGCGTGGAAACCAGATGCTGACGATGAGGCTACCATATGCCATCGTCAGGCATCCCGTCCCAATGCCAATGATGATGCCCCATGCAAAATTAAACATAAGCGGATTTGGGACTAGAGCCATACCGCTTCCAGTGACAAGCATAAGGAGCGCGATGTTTGCCACCTTAGCAATACCGAAGCGACGCATCGCGTAGATCGCAAATGGAGCCGTTAACCCATACAGGATCATATTGAGCGCAATTCCCGGCGAAATGGATGATACGCTCCACCCTAGCTGCTTTACGAAATTGGTCGTTAGCAGCCCTGCAAGAGTTGTATAGGAGCCGGCCGAGACAATGCTGGTAATCCCCGCTATCAATATGCCCAGTTGCCCTCCACAAGTGGAGACATTGTTATCGACAGGTGGATGTGTTGGGTGAATGCAGGACATTGAGGATTGATCCGGGCTCGACGTAGCATACTGTAGTGGCCCCCTAAATCCCCGGACACGATCTCCCACTTGTTAAGTGTTAGGAGTAATGTGCCCATTATGACCAGTCACATACCTAAGATAGAAGTGCTGTCCGGCCCGGAGCGCCGCCGTCGCTGGTCGACAGCGGAAAAGCTCGCGATAGTCCAGGAGACCTACGAGCCTGACGTCACGGTCAGCATCGTTGCCCGACGGCATGGCATTCAGCCGAACCAGTTGTTCGCCTGGCGCAAACTAGCGGCGCAGGGTGCGCTGACGGCGACGGCATCACAGGAAGAGGTCGTCCCGGCATCCGAATACAGGGCACTTCAAAACCAGGTGAAAGAGCTGCAGCGCCTCCTCGGCAAAAAGACGATGGAAGGCGAAATCCTCAAGGAAGCGCTTGAGATAGCATCAGGGTCAAAAAAACACCTGTTGCGCTCGCTCTCGTTGCCGAAGGACGGTTCGCGATGACGGCGGTGTGCGAAACCCTGGGTGTCGCCCGATCCAACATCGCCGAACGTGTGAAGCAACGCCCTTCAAAATCCCGAGGGCGGCCGCCGCTCGCCGATCAGGAACTGCTGGATGAGATCAAGACGATCATCGACGACATGCCGACCTACGGATATCGGCGGGTTCACGCGATCCTTTGCCGTAAAGCCCGCAGCGAAAACCGCACATGGCCAAATGCCAAACGCGTCTACCGGGTGATGAAGGTTCACGGCATGCTTCTTCAGCGCCACACCGGTGCAATTGACACCCGTCGCCACGATGGCCGCGTCGCCGTCGAGCAATCCAATCTGCGTTGGTGTTCAGACGGCTTCGAAATCGGCTGCGACAACAAGGAGAAGGTCCGCGTTGCCTTCGCTCTCGACTGCTGTGATCGCGAGGCCATTGCCCATGTCGCGACAACCGAGGGCATTAAGAGCGAGGACGTCCAGGACCTTGTCATCACCGCCGTTGAGAACCGCTTCGGTCTCATCAACACCCTTCCAAAGCCAATCGAATGGCTGACTGACAACGGCTCCTGCTTCATCGCAAAGGACACCAGATCGCTGCTCATCGATATCGGCATGGAGCCGTGTTCAACGCCCGTTCGCAGCCCTCAGTCCAACGGAATGGCCGAGGCCTTCGTCAAAACCTTTAAGCGCGATTACGTCTCGGTGAACCCCTTACCGGACGCTATAACCGTCATCGCGCAACTGCCCTCATGGTTCGAACACTACAATACCCTTCACCCGCATAAGGCATTGGGGTATCGCTCGCCTCGTGAGTTCTTAAACCGTCAAACAGAAACCTGATCCTGTCCGGTTTTTAAGGGGCAACTCCACATACTTCGTTCATAAATTCGTTGGCTCCTGAATGCTATTTGGAGTAGAGCGATTCACAAACGATATTAACTAAAGCGAGGCTAAGCGTGCCTAACGTATCGAAAGCTCCGCGCGGCATTCCCCCCTTAAACTGGCTTCGCGCCTTTGAAACTGTTTCGCGGCATATGAGCTTCAAAAAGGCAGCCGAAGAACTCAACGTGACACCTGCGGCAATCAGCCAGCAGGTGCGCCAACTCGAAGATTATTTTGAGATAAGGTTGTTCGATCGTAACCCGCGAGCGCTTGCGTTGACGAGAGTTGGAGAACTTGCAGTGCCGTTATTGGCGGCAGGAATGAACAACATTTCTGGCGCGTGTGATGCAATGCAGAACGCACGGCCCAAAGATTATATTGTGGTTACGGCACCGCCTTCGTTCAGCATGAAATGGCTAGTTCCTCGACTGGAGGATTTTAGGCAGGCGCACCCGGAAGTCGAAGTGAGAATAGACGCGCGCGATGATTTAGTGGATTTAAAAAAAGGCTCGGCCGATGTAGGGATCCGTTACGGCACTGGCAAATATTCTGACCTGCAGGTTGAAAAGCTTTTCCAAGACGTTTATTTCCCGGTTTCTAGCGCGAAACTTTTTCAAACGAACGGACGAGCGCTTAAGCTGGCTGATCTGAAGCATCATCGTTTGTTGCATGTGGATTGGCCCGCGCTGGCATCAGCTGCTCCCAATTGGCAAATGTGGTTAAAAGCGGCGAATATCTCGCACCCTGATGCTTTTCAAGGTCATAGGTTTCCAAGCGAGATGATGGCATTAGATGCCGCTATCTCTGGATTCGGTATCGCCTTGGTTAGCAGCAAAATTGCTGCAATTGACATAGAGGCCGGTCGGTTGGTTAGGCTATTCTCAGATCAGGCCCCTATCCAAACGGGGTTTCAATACTATTTCGTTCGACTAAATGACACAAAGCCCCGTAAGGAAGTGGCAACGTTTTGCAATTGGCTGCGTGCAAATAGCGCCGCCGAAAATCGATTTCCTTTAAACCGTAACATTAGCCGCACTTTGCCTCACGAATAAGCTAGCACAGCTCCCACGGTAGGCGCCGAAGTTTAGGCTGCTCGAAAGCTCAACCCTTTGGCGTTAATTCAATGGAGCGACGCTTCACGCTCGCGTCGACTGATCAGAGACGGTAGCGAGGCGCTAGCGCTCCTGATCAATATCGCTATCAAGGCCGGATGATCAGCGCCGCGATGGGCCAGGAAAGAGCCGTGGCTGCTATCGTGCCTTTTCGAGCCTTTAACGCAGCGTTCCTGCAGCGACACGCTCAAAACGGCGAAATCCGCCCTGCGGTGACGGGTACTCTGTTGCGTCCCAGGGACATTTTAGGAGTCTGAAAGAGACACGACGAAATGCAGCATGCCGATCCCCAATCCGGTGTTTCGACCACCTTGGCTCCTCTCCGGAATCCCGCATTTCGCGCGATCTGGACGGCCTCGCAAATATCCAGTCTCGGATGGCTCGTGCAAACCGTGGCCATCAGTTGGCTGATGGTGACCATTTCGGCGTCCGACCTGATGGTCGCCCTGGTGCAGGCTGCCTCGACATTGCCGGTATTTTTCCTGTCGATCCTCGCCGGCGCCATTGCCGACAATTTTAGCCGCCGATGGGTGATGTTTGCAGGACACTGCCTGTTGGCGCTGGCGTCAACGACGCTGGTGATTTCTGTGGGACTGGGATTTATCAGTCCCTGGCTCATCCTCGGACTGGGGTTCCTCGCCGGCTGCGGGTTCGCTTTGAATGATCCTGCCTGGCACGCTTCCATTGGCGATATCCTGCACAAGCGCGACATTCCGGCCGCGGTGACGCTGACGTCTGTCGGATACAACATCGTGCGCAGCGTTGGTCCGGCCTTGGGCGGCGTAATCCTGGCTTTCTTCGGACCGCTCACCGCTTTCGCCATAGCCGCGCTGTGCGATCTGACGCCGCTTGGTGCCATCTGGCGCACCAAATGGCACGTGCGCGCTTCGCCTCTCCCCCGTGAAAGAATGTCCACGGCGATCCACGACGGTCTGCGCTTCACGGCAATGTCCTTCGAGATCAGATCAGCGGTCGTCCGGGCGACTCTGTTCGGCTTGGCCAGTATCTCTATCCTTGCACTGCTGCCTCTCGTCGTCCGCGACCGTTTGCAAAGCGGGCCGATCGTCTACGGTATTCTGTTGGCCGGCTTTGGCGGCGGGGCTTTCGCCGCCGGCATGTGCAACAGCTTCCTCCGGCGGATCATGTCTCAAAACAAGCTGGTGGCGGTCGCCTCTGTTGCCTGTGCGGCATGCTGCCTTTCCCTTGCTCTGACATCGTCAGTCGCCGTGGCGGCTTTGGCGCTGGCACTCGGGGGTGCCGGATGGCTGATTACGTGGACTGGCATCGACGTCGCGGTGCAGCTGGCCAGTCCAAGATGGGTTGTCGGCCGCACGCTCTCGATCTATTACGCCTTGAGTGCCGGCGGCATGGCGGCTGGCAGCTGGGTCTGGGGAACCGTCGCCCAGAACTACTCCTTGACCTGGGCTCTGGAGGGCGCGTCAGGAGCTCTGCTGCTGGTCGCGGCAACGGGACTACTGTTCCCCGTGCGTCCATGGGAAGAAGCGGACCAGGAGAGTTCGGATTTCCATCCGCCCGACTTGGCACTCGATCTGAAGCCCAGAAGTGGTCCGATCGGCGTCAAAATCGAGTATTCCATATCCGAAGAGAACATTGAGGCGTTTCTGGGTTGCATGCGCGCAAGACGGCATGTTCAAAGCCGGGCCGGTGCCCGAAACTGGACGCTGCAGCGCAACCTGCAAACGCCGTCAGTTTGGACGGAGACATTCCGCACGCCAACCTGGATGGATTTTCTTCGCCTCAACCATCGGCTTACGGCCGCGGACAAGGACCTCGGCGAGCAGCTCCAGGCCCTGCATGATGGAGAGCGTCCGCCGCAAACGGTGCTTTCGGTCGAGCGTACGACAGAGGCCGCCAGGACCCGGCCCATCGAAGTCGTTTCGCGGCTTCTGAGATGATGACGACATGATCCCATCAAAGAATGAACAGGTGTGTTTGCAATGGGCTTCCTTCCCCGGCAGTCTGGCGGACATCACTTCGACCAAAGCCAAATCAAATTCGCCTGCTTCAGCTCCTGACCTGCAATTGGCACTACTCCGTGCCACGCAGGTCCACTCGGCTGCCGTTGATCCTTCTTCAGCGGCTGCCGCTTTTTCTCGGTGCGTTCAGGCAGCTCAACCAAATGTTCTTTCCCGTCCGCCTCCCAAGGCAACGTGGCTGTCGTCGGACCTGTTTCGACGGCAGCCACATCTCACTGTATTGCCGGACGGTTTCGCGAAGTGGCGAAGGCAAACGATGTACCGAAGCGGAGCCTGCTATGACGACCGCGACCACCTCTTCGTCCAGCTTTCGACTTTGTGCGGTTTCTCTCGACGGGTCGTTCGGAAGGCAGACGGACAAAGACCATAAGCGCGAACAGGCAGTCGCGATTTTTGACCTCCTGGACAACAATAGCTTTGCACCCGTTGGTCACGACGGTGGACCCTATCGGCTGTGCCTAGCAGTGGCCGACAGGCGGCTGGTCATGACCGTCACCACCGAGACCGGGGCGCCAGTCCTTTGTCACCATTTGTTGCTCACCTCGTTCCGCCGGCTTCTTAGGGATTACAGCCTTGTCTGCGACAGTTACTCGGATGCAATGGTCGGCTCGGTGCCCCACAGGCTCGAGGCCATCGACATGGGACGCCGGGCCATTCACAACGAAGCATCCGAGCTGCTCAGAGAACGCCTCAGATCCAGGATCGATGTCGATCTGGAGACCGCCCGTCGGCTGTTCACCCTTCTCCATATCCTGATTGAGCCGGACGCTCCCTGTCGGCGCATTGAACACGAACCGAAGCCATATTGCAGTCCCGGAAGCTGAACGAATAGAGCATGAGATGACCGGCAGATGACCAGCACAGCCACCGAACATACCAGCCTGTTTGCGCCCCTTGAGAATCGCACCTTTCGATCAATCTTCCTCGGATCTCAGCTTTCGAGCCTCGGCTGGCTGATGCAGACGGTAGCGCTTGGCTGGCTGATGGCCACGGTTTCAACCTCGGACGTGATGGTTGCCCTCGTTCAGGCTTCGTCGACCTTGCCAGCGTTCTTTCTGGCCGTCTTCGTCGGAGCGATTGCCGATAACTACAGCCGCCGCATGGTCATGATTGTCGGCCGGAGCCTGATGATGGCTGCTGCAGCGATGCTGACGATCATCATGGCGTTTGGCATTACTGATCCTTGGCTGATCCTCGCGTTCAGTTTTCTGGACGGCTGCGGCATCGCTTTGAGCGATCCCGCGTGGCGAGCCTCGCTCGGAGATATTTTGGAACGTCGCCATCTGCCGGCTGCCGTCACTCTCCTCAATGTCGGGTTCAATACGGTTCGCAGCGTCGGTCCCGCTCTTGGGGGAATAATCGTTGCCGCTTTTGGTCCGCTTGTGACATTTGCACTCACCACGCTCAGCTTTATCGCTCCCCTCACCGCTTTGTGGCGTAACAACTGGAAGGTCCAACGCTCGACTCTGCCGCGCGAAGCACTTAGGACGGCGATCTACGACGGTCTGCGCTTTACGGCCATATCCTCGGAAATCAAGTCAACGATTGTGCGCGGGACGCTGTTCGGGTTCGCAGCCACTTCCACCTTGGCATTGCTGCCGCTTGTTGCACGCGATGTCGTGAAGGGCGGACCGATCGGCTACGGCATCATGATGGGCGGTTTTGGCGCCGGCGCGCTTCTAGCCGGGCTGATCAATCCCAAACTTCGCAGACTGCTCACGCAGGAATGGATGGTGGTGCTCGCCTGTATTGGCTGTGCTGTCTGCGAGATATCCCTTTCATTCACGTCTTCGCTCGCCGTTGCAACGTTTTGCCTTGCCTTTGGCGGCGCCGGCTGGGTAACGGCATGGTCCGGGCTTGGCGTCAATGTGCAACTGGCAAGTCCGCGCTGGATCGTTGGCCGCACAATATCGATCTACAGCGCCTTTACCTATGGCGGCATCGCTGCTGGGAGTTGGTTTTGGGGCACGATCGTTCAAAACCACTCGCTGCCGATGGCGCTCGGTTGGTCCGGTGTTGCGACCCTCTTGGTCGCAGCACTTGGGCTCAAACTGCCGATCAGCAATCGTTCTGAATCGGAACTGGAACCCTCAGGCAGCTTTAGCGCACCTGAGGTCGCGCTCGATCTGAAGCCAAGAAGCGGCCCCATCCTCGTCACGACGGAATATGTGATCGCTGACGAGAACGTGGACCGGTTCCTCGAGATCATGCAGAAGCGAAGATACGCCCAAAGCCGAGTGGGCGCACGGCAATGGACGCTGACCCGCGATGTGCAGGAGCCGTTACGCTGGTTGGAAACATTTCGAACGCCAACCTGGACGGATTATCATCGACTGCACCATCGCCTGACGCAGGCGGATAAGGAACTGGATAATCAAGTTTTCGATCTAAGCAGTTGCCCCCCGCGAACGAGCATTCTTGTCGAGCGAACCACTGCAGGCAAATCATCACCGCCGGTGCCTTATGTTTCGCAGAAATAACCGGCTGCGGTTCGCCGTTGATCGAGGCACAAAGCCTAAGCGAGGCTGGAGATATGCCTCGATGGCGCGATGGCTCATTCGAAGCCAGAAGGATTGACGCGGCGGAAGGCTGGCATTCGGACGTTGACGGATAGACGTGCGGAATAAGCCGACAACACACCATTGACGCTCGTTAAACCGCCGTGGGGATGTTTAGCCTGTCAATCGGCGTCCAAAATTCACCCCTTATCGGCATCCAAATATGGCTCTGACGCAGATTTGGTGCAATTTCTCTCATGTCGCGCCAATCAGGCGGGCTTGAAGAAGATCAAGCTTTCCGCGTCCGTACATCTGGCGCTTTACCAGCTTGAGCTTGGTGATCTGCCCCTCGGTTTGTCCATTGGACCATGGTGAGACGATCGCTGCCCGGACTGCTTGCATGTCTTTCGCCACGCCATTGCCAAAGGAGGAAAGCAGACTGTTGCGAGCGCGGTCGATCCACGGCGCGAGCTGGTTTTCCTCCTTGGACCGGATCATGTGATGGAAGTCGGCGATGATATCGCGAGCCGTAACGAGCAAGGGAACACCACTTTCGATAGCGGCGATGACGACGGTCTCGGATTTCGTCAGGTTGTCTCTGCTGGTTGTCAAAAGGCGGGCAATCGTTCGGGCGGAGGGAATGCGGGTCAACGAGTCCGCATCCGCCTTGTCGGCCCGCTTCCGTCGTGTGGCCCATTCACTCACGACCCGACGCGAACCACGAAAGCCCTGTGTTCTCAGTCGCCGCCATAGCTCAGTGCCGTTCCGCTTGCCGGCCGCCCATTCCGCGTCGAGCCATTCGAGATAAGGCTCCAACGAGCTTTCTCTGGACCGAAAGACATCGTTTCGTTGCCCTCTGAGCACCTGGCGGACCAAGCCGCGACTAAGACTGGTACGGCGCACAATCTCCTTGATCGTGACACCGTCCTTCGCCAGCGCAATGATGGACGCGTTCGTCTGTTCGCGCCGGAGATAGCCTTCGTATTGAAGGCGTTCGGCCGCGGTCAGGAGCTTGGGATTGATGCGTGTTGCACCGAGTGTCTTGCGGATTTGCCGCATCGATTTGCGGACAGCGTCCAGGAACGCACGGCTGGCATTCTCCATCAAATGCCATCGATCAGCGACCTGCAACGCATCCGGCAGCGCCTTTGCCGCCGCGAGCCCGTAAGCACCGCCGCGGTCGCGGGCAATGATTTGGATTTGGGGGTTCTGCCGCAGCCAAGCTTCCGCCGTCGCAGGCTCACGGTCCGGCAACAGACGAACCGGCCGCCGACGCTCCAGGTCACACACGATCGTGCCGTAGCGATGATTGCGCCGCCCAGTCGTCGATGCCAATCACCGAGGGCGGGGTCGACGTTGGTAATCCTTGCCTGCGGATGACGCGCAGCAAGGTGTCGTTGCTGACGGGAAGCATCAGCCGCTGGGCAAAACGCGCCGCCGGGCGTCCTCCAAGCGCAAGCGCCAGATGGTGGATGACATGCTCAAGACGCCCAGTTCGTCTGGCATGGGGCGGTAGCACATCGCCAAACCGCTCAGCGAATATCTGCCTCCCGCAAAGCACGGCATCACAAGCGAACCTTCGTGTCTGCACGAGCAGCCTGACGCGTTTCCCAGAGAGGGGAAGGTCCGCTACCTGGCGGCAATAGCGACTTCGAACCGTTCGCGACATCCGTCCGCATGCCGGACAAGCCGCGGTAGCGCCGGCTCGGGAAAGCAAAATGCAGGTTTCATCGTCAATGTGGGTGATGCGTTCGGCGATGAAGCCTGCCGGAACCAAATCAGAGGGGCGAAACTTGGTGCTCATCATGCTGATTCCTTTGTGGAAACCAGCAAGGCAGCATCATCACAACTGCATCAAAACTGATGGTGTGGAACGGCCCTTCGCACCGGCATCCAAGATGCCTATCGTGGTGACGCCAATCGCCACAAGACAGAAGGAACCGTTCCATGGAGAAGATTACTACAATCGGACTGGATTTGGCCAAGTCAGTCTTTCAAGTCCACGCCATCAGTGAAGACGGACATATCGCTGTCCGACGTGCCTTGCGGCGATCACAGGTGTTGGAGTTCTTTCGTCATATCGAACCATGCCTTGTCGGAATGGAAGCATGCGGGAGTGCCCACTACTGGGCCAACGCGATCGGCGAATTTGGTCATACGGTGCGGTTGATGCCGCCAGCGTACGTGAAACCCTACGTCAAACGTAACAAGACCGACGCCGCGGATGCGGAGGCGATCTGCGAGGCGGTCACGCGCCCGACAATGCGCTTCGTGCCTATCAAATCACCTGAGGAGCAGGCTGCCGGGATGGTTTTGAAGACCCGAGAGTTACTCGTGCGTCAGCGAAGCCAGACGGCGAATGCGATGCGTGCTCATATGGCCGAGCTCGGGATCGTCGCCGCGGCCGGCATGACCAGTATTGCAAAGCTCGTCGCCATTTTGCGCGACGATCGTGACGGCCGTCTACCAAACTCGGCCAGAGCTGCGCTTTTGGAGATGGCCGATCAGATCGAAAGGCTGACAGAAAGGGTTGAGGTGCTCGACAGTAAGATTGTCGCAGCAGTGAAAGCTGATGATGCCGCACGTCGTTTAACAACCATCCCCGGCGTCGGTCCTATTATTGCAGCGACTGTTCGTGCCGCGGTTCAGGATCCGGGAGCCTTTCGAACAGGGCGGGATTTGGCCGCCTGGATCGGCATCACGCCAAGAGCGAACTCCAGCGGAGGGAAGGAGCGGCTTGGCAAGATCTCGAAGCGCGGCAATAAGCAGTTACGAACTCTACTGATTGCCGGTGCTACATCGATTCTGAAACAGGCTCGCAGAGGTTCAAAGCTACCAGGCTGGGTCGTTTCAATAATGGGACGACGCCCCTACAAAGTGGCAGCCGTGGCCTTGGCTAACAAGATGGCCCGCACGATATGGGCGATTTTGGTCAAGGGCGGCACATACCAAGCGCCAGCGATGGCAGAGGTGTAGGAACAGAATTCCCGGCGTTTCTGCGTCGGGATAAAGCGGCAAGGTACGAAAGCGTGATGAACCTGAGGGGCGATACCTCGATGTCGATCAGACCGTCTGACTCACTGCGCCTTTAAAGCGCGCAAAACTGATTAGGCGATCGACATCGCGGATCTCATCGTGGCCAGCGGTCAATGACCGCGCTCACAGGCCGGACATATGACTGCACCGTCCGGAGGCGATTTGCGCTGAAAAACCTTGCCAACCGGGCCGTTCCACATATGAGTCAGAGCCCAATTTTGACCCCCTGGTGATGTAGATCAGCGCTTGGCCTGCCCGGCGCTGGCCGGGGTTGCAGAGGGTAGGCCAAGTGCGGGTGATGTCGTTCTTCGGCTTTAGCTTTGAGAGCGGTTCTTGAAGCGCCAGGACTTGTTTCCGGTTTCGACAATCTCGCAATGATGGGTCAGACGGTCGAGAAGCGCCGTCGTCATCTTGGCGTCGCCGAACACTGTCGGCCATTCTCCGAACGCGAGGTTCGTGGTGACGATGATCGACGTGCGCTCGTAGAGCCTACTGATCAGATGGAACAGGAGCTGACCGCCAGCCTGGGCAAATGGCAGATAGCCGAGTTCGTCGAGGATGATGAAGTCGAGACGGTTGAGATAGTCGGCCGTCCGCCCTTGCTTGCCGCTGCGCGTTTCCGTTTCCAACCGATTGACCAGATCGACGACGTTGAAGAAGCGCCCGCGTGTTCCGTTGCGGATCAGTGCACGGGCAATCGCGATGGCGAGATGGCTCTTACCGGTTCCCGTGCCGCCGACGAGGACGACGTTACGCTGATCAGCGACGAAGGTGCCGGTAGCCAGCTCTCGCACCAGGGATTCATTGGCGGGCGTATCGGCGAAGTCGAAGTCGTCGATGTCGAAGTCGTCGATGTCCTTGGCGAGCGGCAGCTTGGCGATGCTGAGTTGGTAGCGAATGGAGCGTGCCTGCGTCTCGGCGATCTCCGATTGCAAGAGATCGCCGACGATGCGCGGCGGTTCGTGCTGTCGTTTGATGCCGTTGCCCATGACCTCGTCGTAAGCGCTGCGCATTCCATAGAGCTTCAGCGTACTCATCAGTTCGAGAACCTGTGTGCGTTCCATCAGCTTGCGCTCCTGAGGCTGTCATAGCGTGCGCAGTCGGCGACTCGAGGATTTGCTTGCCCGCATTCCCGCAGGCCGTCCAGTCATCCAGATCACCTACGGGCCGCTGTCGCCGGTGATCAAGATGCCGGAGCGATATGTTGTTTCACATTACGACTTCGTCATCCGCAACATCCCGCCGGCACAGCTCTGGACCTATCGACGTTCCGGTTAAGCCCGTTCACGGCGCGATATTCACGTTCTGCATTTCAGATTCAGAATCCTAAGAAAAAATGGCTGCCGCCGACCTCGTATTCGACGACAGCCAAGTTGCCTGGGATGACCTGCCGGCCAATATATTCCGAAAGCGCCGCCTTGGCGGGGATGGAGAAGGATGTCTTCGTTCCGGAAACCGCGGCTTTGAGAGATCCGGCTTCCGCCGTCAGATCGACGCGCACAAAATTCATAGCGGGCGAGCCGATGAAGCCAGCGACAAAGAGGTTGGCGGGCTTGTCGTAGAGTATCTGCGGGGTGTCGATCTGCTGGAGATTGCCTCTCCTGTCCGTTGAACACTGGCTTCAGCACAGCCACACGATCGCCCATGGTCATGGCCTCGACCTGATCGTGGGTCACATAGAGCGTCGTTACTCCGAGGCGCTGGTTGAGTAGCACTTTGTTATGCCCGCGGCGCGACGGCAGCTTCCCACGTCCCCAGAGAATGAACAGGCATACATGCGCGCCCGCTGCCAGTGTGTGACAAAATGCGCGTAGATTTGACGGTTCTATATTACCCTGTGCTGCGGCTTGCTCGCAAAGTTAATGAAGCTTCGCCGGCCTTATGCGACTTACTGTCCGTCAACATTGCGCATCGCCCGCGCGGACTTGCCCTGCAGCGAGATAAGGAGCTGCAATGCTCGGTCAGCCAGGCCCGCCGGCACAAAAATATGGTCGTGGTGATATGCTGCCACCATGTTGCACGGTATGCCAGCTTCTGCGAGACAGGCAGCAACGCCCGCCGTGAGGCCGACGCCATCGAGAGCAGAATTCACATTGAGTGTGATCTGGCGCATCGCCAGTGAGGTTTCGAACCCCGCTTCGTACGCCTCTCCTTTCTCAAGGACGACTGCGAAGCCTTCTCTTTCATGAAATGTCGCGATCGGATTTAGATCGTGAACCTTGCTCCCTTCATTGGGTAACGAGCAGAACACATACTCGCCGTCTTCGAGCGAGGGCGTCATATTCGACAGCATTTCTAACTTGTCTCGCAACACAGTCATTTTTAGCGATCCTGTTTTCGATCATCATGGCGTCTTAGGTGATCATTGTGTAAGACGGGAATCGGGAGCGAGCAAATGAGATTTCCTTAACTGACATAAGGCAGATCGGCGGTGTTGGGCACGAGGCTTGCGTGTTGCCGTTTCCCGGCACTGCGATGTCGTCGCCCACTCCCCGCTCCCACCAACGGCCGGATCAGATCGTGACGACCGCGAGGTCACCTGGATCCTGCAATGACCACTGGCGGCCCTTACGCCGAAGCTTTCCCTGGATGGTGATGGGCCGCCCTTGCCGATGGGCTTCCACGGCGACGAGATAGCGGGCCGGATCAAGACTGACAGAGACCTTGACCATTCCCAGGTCCGGACTGTCCCAGTTCACTTGAATGATCCGGTCGGCGTCGTCGTCCATGAGGTCTGAGGGATTGCCGGCCGCATGAAGGTTTACGATCCGACCGAAAATCGACACGTCGGCTTCCGTGTCGTCCTTCGCGAGGCGAGCCGAGGCGTCCTTTAGAATGTCGCGGTAGCGCCTCTCGATCTTGAACGGCGCCGGCAACGGTGCTTCGGGCTCCCACTCCGGGGACAAGATGAAGGACAGCTCGATCCGAGGGATTCCAGTTCCTTCAATGATCCCTACGAGCTCGTTGCACATGTTCGCATTCAGGCCATCTGGGGCAGACAGGATCGGCCCCAGGTCATCTTGAGCATAGGCCGCCTTCAAAGATTCAAGGCCAACAGCAATGCGTCGAAGGGTCTTCCTGCCGAGCGGCAATTCCGGTTCCACGAAGGGCATCAACGTCTGGTTGTTCAATCCTACTGGAGACTCGATCGCGAGACCGAAGCTTCCTTTGAAGGTGTGCGCGAAACGGCATCCATCTGCGAACTCCTTGGCCTCCTTCACCGTACGCCGGAACGAGCGTTCGCCGGTTATCACCGTTGTCGCCGAGGCGGCAATGATCCCTTTCATCCCGTTCAAGTACGATCTGGCAGCCCTCAGCTCGATGGATTCGTGCCTCAGGTAGTCATCCGGTACCGTGGCGAGAATCTTGTCGTAGCTCAGCGACGCCAGCATCGCCCGAAGAGCGGATTCCGATAGACCGTAGACCTGTCGAATGGTCTCCAGGGCGGCGGCCAATTCGGCTTTATCTGCATCGGCGCCGCCGCTCTCCGTCGAGAAAAAGATATTGACCGGAGGACTGCCGTCGCCCTCGGCGCCCCCGAACCGGGTGAGCGCCCCGTCTCTGCTCGTCTGCTGCTTCCATCCCTGCCGAAGGAGGTAGCGCATGATGGACTGTTTGGTCGCGTCCATTGCTCTACTCCCCGAACGCTGCGAAGGCGGCGTCCAACCGCTTTCGATTGTCGTCGAGGATGGTCGTCAACGTCGACACGTTCAGCAGGTTTCGCCGAGGGAAGCTGATCTGCCGGGTCGTGTTCTCGTTCTCGATCAACGGCCCCTTCACGGTCGTGAAATAGCAGCACTTGCGCAGAAGAAGCGAGTCTTCGGAAATTTCCATCCACTCCTCCTCGTTTTCCGGCAGGCACATCAGGATCAGGATTGCCGGCACGGCGCCGGGACCCCTGCCCGCGAGCTTGTTGTACGCCTTGGACTTCATGCTCCATTGGACGTCGTCGCCGGCCAACTTCCAATCCTTCGAGCATTTTAGCTGAAAGTCGATCGTGTAGCCCGCCTTCACCAGGTTCTGCTTTCCCGTCGCCGGATCGGTCTCAACCCTCGCGATGAGGTCTAGCTGGCCGTCGAATCCATAGTCGAACTCGTCCTTCATGCTGAGCCAGACGCGAGCGGCGGAAGACAGCGCTTGCACGTAGGCGCGGCTCAAACCTTCCTGCGCATGGTTCTTCGTTAGCAAGATGTCCCCGTCCCGCGATATGGTCGCCGGATGTTGCGTCGAAATGGTTGAAACTTCGTTCCGCGCGAATCCAGGATTGCACAGCCTTCGATACTACTGAAGGCTAAGCTCGATCAACGACCTGATCTCGTCCGCGGTCATGTCGTTGTGTCTCCCGTTCCAGTTTTCGTTGGTGTGGTTCCACATGCTCCCTTGGGAGACGATCAGCAGCTTACCGGAGAGAAGCCGCAGGACTGTCTTGGCGTCCTCAGGGACCGGCACCTCGTTACCATCCTCGTCATACCGCCAGACGCCGTGCTCCATCAGGCCGTAGTCGTAATCCTCTCCATCGATCCGCGCGATCTGCTCGGTATACTCGTCAACGCTATCGTAGATGCCGGTCGGCTGCATCCGCCGCATCTCAAGGAGGAAGAAGGACTCGATCGGCGCCTTCTCGATGTATTCGAACTGCAGGATCCTTGGTGCCGTCTCCAGTAGATCGGTCTCGCTCAGATTGAACATCAGCTTGCCGCCGTCCTCGTGAACATCGACCCCCTCGAGAGGCAGGTGGCCGTTCGGCGGCAGAAACGAACAGTTTCCGACCATGAATGGCCGAAGGACTTCCGCGCAGTCGTAAGGATCCGTCCATGACCTCGACGTCGGCGGCGACGACCCGAAGGCGACGCGGATGGCGTCGTTCCAGAGGGTGTCAAGGTGTTGCTGGTATTCCATCCGCTTTTTCTCAAACTCATCCATGCCGAATCTCCCTTTGCGCGCACGCTAGGACGAAAGGCCCTTCACCAAAAGTGAAACCTTCAGCCATCGGACGATCACCAACGGCGCAGTAACAGGCGAGGGAATCACACGTCGGATATGTCGGCCGGTGCGAAATTAGGCCAGCATAAACTCTGAGGCGGCAGGAAGGCGATAGATCACCACTTGATCTTCAACCCCTGGTAACCGACAAATTATACGTTGCTGATGCAACGCAGGGGGGGAGTCTTTGGGTCTATCAACGCTATCGGATGATCAGCTTCGGGTGGAGTTCGAGCGCGGGCGAGACGATCTCTCCGTGCTCGAAGCGATCAACAACGAATTGAACAAACGCGATACGGACGACGCATTCGAACTTCAGCTCGATGTCGTCGGCGTTCTTGCCAAGCTCAGAAAGACAGCCAAGCCACCATCGACCCCTGCAAAGCCAGCCTCGATGCCAGCGGACGCACTCGTGCGATGGAAACTGTCCTACCTTGGACGCCGTGGACTGGAATTACCCGACGGACGGCCGCTCCATAGATATCGTATGAGTGATAACGAGTATGCGGAAATCCGAGAGATTCTACGCGCCGCAACCGGTCGCCTGTTGCGGGAAGACGGCGTCGCTGCGAGCTTGTTTGTGGCGTTCAGCGCAGAATGGTTTCGTCGAGAGTCCACCAGTCTTTTCTTGAAATGGGATTCCCTGAACCTCGACGTCCTCAACGACGTCCCTCATGACGCGCGCCGGCGCCTCGCGGAAGTCGGCCTAGGGTACTGGAAGCGCCCTCTCCTAAGATTCGACAACGGTCGCGAATTCCTGCTTTCCCTCGCCTTGGAAGGCGGGATTTCCGCCCATGTGATCGCCGACGGCGGCTCGACGTGGCTCTCGGAATACCTTCGGGCAATCATGCGTTTTTCGCTGATGGACGGTCACGCCGACCACGGAAAGGGTTATGCGCACGACATGTCGGAGATGATCCGCAAGTCCTACAAGCAAGAAGGATTCGTGGATCTATGCGCCGAACTCGTTCTGACGTTGCTCGACTGGCGCAGGACGGTGGAGACGGCTCCGGCAGGGGTGGACCCTGTTCAGTTCCTCGACGCGCACAGCCCCGATTGGAAGGCGACGCTTCCGATCTTCATTCCCAGCAACGACGACCAGATCGCACGCCGGCTTCTCAACGGACTGCTGGTTGAAAAGGTGGCAACGGGACCGGTTGGCAGCGGCGTCGGCGCGGAGCGTTACCTCGTTTTCGAAGCCGATCGATGGCGGCCGGCGTTGCTGCTCAACGCACGTGGAGAAATTCCGGCAGGCAAGCTCCCCGGCATCTCCTCGAAGGGTCGATGGAAGGCCGGTCCCTCCGGAAAGCTTGCAGATTTTCTTCCGAGCCAGTTGGCACTGTTCGAGCCTCCGACGGAACACGAGAAGACATGGCGCGTTCGCCCCACGACACTGCTAGACCGGCTGCTTGTCGGATTTGGTTTCAACGAAGCTGTCACCGTCAATCTGACGTGCGGATCGGACGTGCAGCCCTTTCCTTGGCCCGGTGGCTCACCGGTGGTCGGGAAGATCATGGCGTTCGTCGCCGAGGGGGCCGATGTCCAGTCTCAGAAGAAGCTGAGGCTGGAAAGGGTTGGTTCTGCCAGCCTTCCGGCGGCCACGGTCTACGTACTCGCGCCAGCGGACTGGATCGTGACAACGGAAGAAGGAATAGCTCTTCCTGCGAACTGGCCAGGCGACGCGGGGACGATCGTCCACGTTGTCACCGGCACGGCTTACTTCCAGAAGCCGGGCGCAACTTTCGGAGAGCGTTACAGGATCGAGGCTGGCAAGGACGAGAGGCAGGAAAGTCTGTCCCTGACATCCGTGGAAGCATCTCCTCTTCAGTCGATGGACGAGCTCGAAATCTTCGAGGGTCCGGTTACGATCGAGATCGCAAGGCCGGCGGGTGCGAGACAGATCCGCCCGAACGAAGTCCTGATACGTCAGCCCGGAGGCCCTTGGACCCCGGTGAATGACCGTCGGGTCTCTCGCTTAGGCGTTTTCGACATTTCGTGGCGCGACCCGACCGCGAACATCCAGCTCGAACGCCGTCGCATCGCGATAATGCCCATCGGCGCGCGCCTGAAGGGAAGGATGGTCAGCGGCGTCGAGGCACAGGTCGTTGAAGAGAACCTGGAAGACTGGAGCGTCAGCCTGGCCTCCGCCAACGTAAAAGCTGACCTCGTCAACGCGGGCGAACATAGGCTCATGTTCGCCCGCAGGCCGCGCTATCGCGTCGAGGCGGTTCTGCGCGCTCCCGGTGGACATCCGTTCAGCGTGTCCATTCCATTAAAAAGTCGCCTGGCTTCAGTGATTTCCAGCGATGGAGAAATCATTCAGCCCGGCCAGGAGATCGACGTCACCGCGCTCCGGGGAGCGATCGCCGAGTCGTCTTCGAAAGCCACGCTGACGATCACGCCCCGGAACGAACGGTCGAATTCTCTTCAGTTCAGCTTCACAGGAGAGATCCCGCTTTCCGTGTTGAAGCCGGTCGTCGAAGAGCTGATGGCACGCATCAGCGAGCAGGACGCGGTTCTCGACATGGACTTCATCGGGGATGCAAGGACATCGATCAGGGTCAAGCGGTATCGATATTCGCAGCCTCACTATCGAGACGGGCAGATCGTGCTCGACCAGACGATGCCTTCCGATCCAGTCGTCCGGATGATCCTACGGCCCGCTGAAGAACACCCCCTGAGCTCCAACCCAGATGGCACGTTCGCGCTGCCCGATCCCTGCGAGGGGCCATGTCTCGTCTACGTACGTGACGGGCCGGACGTCGTCTCCAGACCGCTCCTGGTTCGGCTTCCGGCGGCCGATGTGGGTGAATCCCATTTCCGCTCCGCGCTTTTCGCTCCTGATACGCGGACCAGAATGGAGAAGTTCGAGGAGGCCATTTTCCAGTTCGAAGCCGGAACTCTGCCGCCCGACGACGTCAACTACCTTCTCGATCTCGCCACCAATCTGAACGGTCTCCCCGCGGCGGCATTCGACGTCCTCAAAGTCATGGCACGACGGCCGCGGTCGATGCTCCGCCTCTTGTTCAAGGCAAGGGACGATGCGCAGAGACAAGCTATCTGGGCGCTCCAGGACCAGTTGCCATTCCTGTGGCTCTCCCTGCCATCGAAAGCGTGGCGGGACATCCTCGTCGCAGAGAGAGAAGAGTTCGAAACCGCGCTTTCGCTCGTACAACTGCCCCCGGAGAAGGTCTTCGAATTCCTGGCCAACCGTGTCAGGTCTCTGTGTGACTCGCTTCTGTCCCTTGAACCTGCACTCGCCGCGGTTCTCGACGTTGGAGGCGCGAAGGCGGAGCCGACGTTGAACATGGTGCTGATGGAATACGTACGCGATCAGCATCTTTTCGACGACGAGACGTCCCATAGGAACATCGTCCGGAATCCTGTCCTGGAACTGTTGTCGCAATCCTCCATCCGCCTGCCGTCGGAGTTCGAAAACCACAGTGTGGCGGAGTTCGAGGGCATCGCGGTTCCTGCATTTCTCGCGGCTGCCGCGACTGGCAGGATTGCATCGAGCGGACTTTCAGACGTCGTGGTGCGCAGAACCCTCCGCGAGCACGGCCGCTACGTATCCTTCGCCTACCCGCATCTCCTACGTTTCTACGAGGCCCTTTCTTGAAGCCCTTTAATACGCTTTCCGATATTCGTCGCAGATCTGCCGAAGCAATCATCGCTCAGTCGGGGATCAGGAACGTGGCGCTCGCCGACCATATGCGGCGCATGTTCGGCTCCGACACGCCAGATGCAGGCGCCCTGCTCCAGCGGCCGGTCATCGAAGGATCGCATCCTTACGTCGCCGCCAAGAAGACGATGTCCGAAGTAGAGGCATCGGTGCTGCACCCTCGCTTCGTCTCGATGCTGGATGAGATCGGACCATCGAACGACTATCGGTTCCCCAAGGGGCGCCGTCCCTTTGCCCATCAGTTGACCGCCTGGGAGCATCTGGCTGGCCGCGCGGCCCGTCAGTCCGTTCTAGTCACCTCGGGAACCGGTTCGGGCAAGACGGAATGCTTCCTGTTCCCGATTTTGAGCGACCTTGTCCGACAGCTCGATGCGACGAGCACGCCGCTCGAAGGCGTTCAGGCAATCATGTTATATCCGTTGAACGCGCTGATCGAAAGCCAGCAGGAACGGCTGTCCACCTGGACGGCGCCGTTCGGCGGAAAGATCAGGTACTGCCTCTACAACGGCAACCTTCCGCAATCCGAACCGAACTCGGTTCGTCGGGAGACACTTGAGAAGCTCAGGGATCGCGAGCAGCTACGAGCTAGTCCGCCCCCGGTTCTGGTTACGAACATCACGATGCTTGAGTACATGCTCGCACGCAGCGAGGACCAACCGATCATCGAGAAATCCAAGGGAAAACTGAAGTGGATCGTTCTTGACGAGGCGCACTCGTTAGTGGGCGCCGCCGCGGCTGAGATTGCGCTACTGCTGCGTCGCGTTCTCCTGGCCTTCGAATGCAAACCCGAAGAGGTTCATTTCGTGGCGACGTCGGCCACGATCGGGAGTGGCGACGACATACAGGCGCAGCTCAAACGGTTCTTGGCCGACGTGGCGGGTATCGAGCATGCGAACGTGCATGTCGTCGAAGGTCACCGCCAGCTTCCCGGCCGTCCTGCGAAACGCGGGAGGATCACCGATGTCAAAGCCCTTTTCGACGCTCGGCCCGAAGAGCGTTATGAAGCACTAGCGGCCGACGATCGCGTATGGAGCCTCATTTCTGATCGACTGTTCAAGGGGCCGCTGACGCTTGCTGAATTCGAACGATCTGCGCAGTCTCTAGGTCTCGACGCAGAACAATTCCTGACGCTGCTGTCGAGCGCGGTCAGGCCGCATCCCGACGCGAAGGAGGACGAGGAGAGGCTTGCGCCCGTGCGTGTGCACTGTTTCGAGCGGGCTGTACCCGGCTTGTGGACCTGCGTGAACGATGGCTGCTCGGCGTCGCCGGCGGGCTGGTCCTTCGGCGCGGTATATCTCGATCGCTGCGACTTGTGCCCGGCGTGTAGCGCTCCGGTTCTCGAGATCGTGAGCTGCTCGGAGTGCGGCGAGGTCGTTCTCGAGGCAATCGAACTTCCGAATGATCGGATCCGCGGTACCCGCCGCGACCTGGGCAAGGACGAGTTCGAAGCCGAGGCGACTAGGGAGGACGACGGCACCGGCGACGACGCGGATGACGAGGCCGATGACGCCGAGCAGGGGTTGGTCGGGAATGTGGTGGGAACCGAGATACTGATTGGCATAGCGGCCGGCCCCGACTTCCGACCATTGCACCTGTCGAGAACCGACTGGAAGATCGAGGCTGTTGCGTCGCCCGGCTCTGCATCCGTGTACTCGGCCTTGAAGCAGGACTCGTGCCCGTGCTGCCAGATCGGCGCGACTAACGGCGTCGACAAGCTACTTCGCCCCGTTCGCTTCGGAGCGCCGTTCATGATTGCGAGCGCCGCACCGATCCTTCTCGAAGGAGTGGACCCAGAGGTGGACAGGGAAGCCTCGCCGTCTCAGGGTCGGCGCGTCCTATCGTTCACGGACAGCCGGCAGGGGACGGCCCGCATGTCGGCCAAGATACAGGCCGAGGCCGAGCGAAACTTTGTCCGCTCGTTCGTATATCATACCGTCCAGCATTCGCTTCAAATTGGGACCGCGGTAGACACGTCCGAGATAGAGAGGACGATAGCAAGCCTCGAGCCGGTCGTTGCCGCCACCAGGGATCCTTCACTGCAGAATCTGCTCGACCAGCAGAGAAAAGCGCTCGCCGACGCATCCAAACCTTCACTGGAGGGAGTCACATGGGACGATATGGTCGCACGTCTGTCGCAGCGAAAAGAGGTCGGTCAGTGGGTGAAAGAGGTCTGGGAGCCTCGCGATCCGGGACTGTTCAACGACAGCAGGAAGCTGGCTGACTTTCTCCTGCTCCGAGAATTCGCGAGGCGCCCGCGAACCGCGCTTTCTCTTGAAAGCCTCGGGCTCGCGCGGCTCCGCTTCGCCGTGATCGACAGCCAGACTGTCGTACCGCCCGCTTTCGCCCGACATGGAAAGGGGATCGAGGACTGGCGCTCTTTCCTATACGCCATCACCGCGTTCTTCCTGCGCGCCAATTCCGCGGTCGCGATCCACCCGGCGGTCATGCACTGGATCACGCCCAGGGCGAAGATGCGGGGTTTGCGCGCTCCGGGCAGGACCACTGATGGCGATAGGCGGTTTTTAGCGTGGCCGGGTGTCCCGAGGAAGGGGAATCCTTCGACGCCTCAGTTGCTCCTGATGAACGGACTTGGGCTCGATCGGTCGCGGCCAGATCACCGCGCCGATTTCGAAGAGATATTCGACAGGGCATGGCATCAGCTTCAGGCAGTGTTCAACAGCGATCCGGATCGCCCTGCCCTCGACCTGCGCAAGGCCCACATCGCGCCCCTGCCCGACGGCTATTACTGCGCCCTGACGCGCAGAATTGTCGACATCGCCCCATTCGGCTCAAGTCCGCTCGTCCGGGCGTCGAGGCATTCCGCCCGCCGCGTGGCAGAGTCCAGGAAGATGCCCAATCTTCCCGCGGTTCTGCTCGGCGACGTCGACTTCGACGAAGGTCGGCGGAAGATCCGCGAATGGCTTGAGGACTCCGAAGAGGTGAAGGGTCTGCGGGCAGACAGTGCCTGGAACAACATTTCGGACCGCGTCGCCCTGTTCGCTGATTACTCGCGGTCTGCCGAACATTCGGCCCAGCAGGACGCCGCCGTACTTCAGCATTACGAGGCGCAGTTCAAGGCAGGGAAAATCAACATTCTGAATTGCTCAACGACGATGGAGATGGGCGTCGACATCGGATCGGTCTCGACGGTCCTGATGACGAACGTTCCACCGTCGATTGCCAATTACAAGCAGCGAGTGGGACGCGCCGGCCGACGCAGGCAGCCATTTTCGCTCGCCTTCACCTTCTGCAGGGACCGCCCCCTCGACCGGGAAGCCTTCAATTCACCGGAGCGGTATCTGGCCCGCACCTTGGCGGCGCCCAAGGTGGCGCTGAGCAGCCGCCCGATCGTTCAGAGGCACGTGAACGCCTACCTGCTGCGACGTTTCATGCTCGCGCGCGGCGGCAACCCGCTCAAGATGGAAATCGGGGCGTTCATGGGTACTCCGGCGGTGGTCGGCGAGGCTAGGGCCATTGCGGAATTGCGGCCGATCGCGGCGTTTCGCGAGTGGCTTGGAAATCCTTCGACAGCCGCCGCGGTCGAGAGCGAGCTCACAAGCCTCGTCAGGCACTCGGTTCTCGAAGGACAATCCGATCTCGTCGAGAGCTGCTTGGAAATCGCGACGCTTCTGGAAACGGGGTTCGTAAACGAATGGACCGGCTTGCAGGCTCTCGCCAAGGACGAAGGCATCAAGGTTGCTGCCAAGGGGAGAATGGCTCTCGAGTTGAAGCGCCTTTGCCAGGAATTCCTCCTCAGCGCGCTAGCCGATCGCGGCTTCCTTCCAGGCCACGGCTTTCCGACCGGCGTCGTCACGTTCGTCCCACACAAACCAAAATCCACCGACCCGCAGGATGGACGGCGCACGACGCGGCTTATCGGACCGCAGCGATCGCTCGACCTCGCTATCCGTGACTACGCCCCAGGTTCCGAGATCGTCCTAGACGGTCTGGTGCATAAGTCCGCTGGCGTGCTTCTGAATTGGAAGCGGCCGGCGAGCGAGGAAAACGTCCGCGAGGTTCAAAGCCTAAAGTTCCACTGGGTGTGCCAGAGCTGCGGCACCAGCGATACCGGACGTGACCTGGTGACCGAATGCCCGATCTGCGCGGGGGCAGTGAGAAATCAACAGTATCTCCGTCCAGCAGGGTTCTCCGTAGACGCCCGAGAGAAAGCGCATGCGGAAACGGACATCATCTCCTACGTCCCCCCGGAAGAGCCGAGCGTCTCGGTGCGCGCGAGCGCTTGGGCTTCGCTCCCAATGCCAGATCTCGGCCGGTTCAGGAGCACGAGAGAAGGGTCCGTCTACTACAGCAACAGGGCGCAATCGAAAAACGGATACGCCCTCTGCCTTCACTGCGGTCGCGCGGCGCCCGATCACCAGAAGCTTGAGAACGGCGATCCCGATCCTACGCACTCATCTCCGCTCGAGCTGCACCTTCCACTGCGATGGAAGAAGGGCGAGAGTCGACTATTCTGCGAAGGCAACGACAGTTCCTGGGCCATCAAGAGGAACCTGGAACTCGGCTATGAGATCACGACTGACGTCTTCGAGCTCCAGCCGTCTGCGCCCATGACAAAAGCTGCAGCAACCGCGCTTGTCATTGCCCTGCGCGAGGGCGTGGCTCGCGACCTCGGTATCGAAGCAGACGAGATGGGATTTGCGACGCAAAGCTGGGACGGCGTCCTCGCCCAGCGTGTCCGGTCGATGCTCGTGTTCGACCGCGCCGCAGGAGGAGCAGGATTCTCGGCTGCGATACCAGCGCGCCTAGTCACCGTCCTGCGGGAGGCTCGGTCGATACTGAACTGTCCGAATCCGGGATGCTCGACGGGATGCGCGTCATGCGTGCTGGTGTCCGACGCTCCCTTCGAAGAGGGTCGACTAGATAGAACCGCAGCTTTGGACTTCCTTGACGCTCATCTCTCGTTCAATGACGACGTTCCAACGGAGGACCGGTTCGGGGCGGATCCAGTGCTCTCCGCGTCCACTTTGGACGAAGTCAATCGGCTTCTCGTCGACTCTGCGAAGCCTATCGTTCACGTCTTCCTTCCCGAGGCGACGGATGCCGGACAACTTTCAGAGTGGGCGTCGCTCTCGCAGTTCGGAAAGTGGTACTCGCAAGGATACGACGTTCGTTTCGTCCTGCCGGACGTCGCCCTTTCTTCCTACGACGGTGCGAGCAAGCTGGCATTCTACGATCTCGGACAGCGTTTCAGCCGAACAGGAGGCACCTTCGCGATCCTGTCTGGAAACCCGGCCGCCGAGGCCAACGGCGCGTTCGCTGGTATTTCGGTGACCTCGGCGGGCCGAACCACTGCGTGGGCGTCGAGGGACACCTCATCCTGGCTTCCCGGAACGAGGTGGGGGCAGCCTGCGACAATGCCGGTGGTCAAGGCGGCCGTGAATTGGACACCCACTTTCTCTCCGCTGGAGAGCAAGGCACTGCTTCCGTCGGCCAAGTCCAGATACGAACCGATCAAAGGCGAGCTGGACCGATCGCTGACACTGTTTGGAAGCGGAATGGCATCAAGGATTCGGGGGCTGCTCGAAGAGCTTGGAATACCGAAGACATCGGCGATCGAGTCCATTGTCTACAGCGATCCATACGTGAAGTCGCCGTTGGTGGCTAAGATGTTCGTCGACACCGTGGCCGCGTTGGTAAAGGGCTCGACGTCTCGACCCATCGTCTCGCTACTAACCGGCGACAAGCCGGGAACGAAGCATGGCATGCAGAACGCGATCTCGAACGACTGGCGCGACAGCGCGGTGGCGGAGATGGTGTTGAAGGAATACGCGAAAAGGAAGGACGTCGACCTTAATATCACGTTCCAACGTGTTGCTCACGGTCGCTACATGCATCTGCGTTTTACCGGTGGGAAGCAGGCGACGATCGTGTTCGACCAAGGTTTCGGGGCATGGAACACGGTTGGAAACGGGGCGGCGTCCACCCGTTTCGAGTTCCGAGATCCGCCCGTCCGTCAGGCGGAGTCGATGGGCAGATGCGGTGCGATGGTAAGCAAGACAGGTCTTGGTCCCACGTACCTTGTGGCGAGCATCGATTAGCGATGTTGGGTCTCGGAATTATCGTCGCCTGATTACGACCGGGTCGGCCTGGCCAGTCCAAGCTGACCCGGTCGCTTTGGACCTCTCCAAAGACGGGGCATTTTGATCGAGTGCTCTCCATATCATCCCTCCCCTCCTGAAAGGCCGTGCGCAGCTCGCTCCACACCGGATTCGGAAACGCCCACTTCCCCGCATACGGTCTCCACCCGATGAAGATAACTAACGTCATCGCCCGGCGTCATCTTCATGTTATAATCCTGTGGGGATTGGAGCCCTATCTGCGGCAAGCGACAGTCTCCCTGCCCTCGCATGGCAGCAAAGCCGGCCCCATCACTTAGTTGGAGGGAAAATGGTTTCGCCACCGCCTGGCGGATTGTAGCATTTCCGACTTTGCTGCCGCGTGAGTGAACGCTTCTTTTCGTGTTTGATGTATTCCCTTGAGATCTCATGGCGACGGCCCCCGACGCACTGGCACCCGATTGTCTACCAGGCTGGCGAAGCTCGATTTCTCAGAGTTCAGGAGGGTTTTCCATTTCGCGGTCGGCCTTTGTCGGACACTGATTGCGCATGGAGTTCTGCCGAAGTTTCCTCTAAGTACCAGAACAAGTTGAAAGAAGTTCTATCCTGTACGACCCGTAAAAATAGGCACGGATTTTGCTGCTTGTAGAGCGAGCGGTTTAGGGGGGTCTTCAAAGGGGCAATAGCGCAATCTGGAACTTAAGTCCTGATGCTCTGAATTCGTCGGGGGTCACGGGATTGGCAATCAACTTTCTCAAGCTGTCGGCGACCATGATCCTGCCATCACCCATCACGGATTCGTCGACCTTTTCTGACCGGAAAGATGCGCGGCGAAACCGACGCCGTTCACTGAGGCCTATCCAGCCTCTTCAGAACCGAGGAAATCCCAATGAGCACCTTCGTGCCTGCATCGCGTGTGTCCAATATCAAGATCTCGCCGAGCACGGCTGCGGCAGCGCGTGCTCGCGATCTGACGGCGGCAGGTCGCGACATCGTCGATCTTACCGTCGGCGAGCCGGACTTCGATACGCCTGACAACATCAAGGCCGCGGCGCATGAGGCCATCGACAGGGGCGAAACGAAATATACGGCCGTCAACGGCACGTCAGCTCTGCGCAAGGCAATCCTCGGCGATTTTCAGCGCCGGCTGGGTCTCAGCTACGCGGACAACGAAATCTGCGTGGGCGGCGGCGCCAAGCAGGTTCTGTTTCTGGCGCTGATGGCGAGCGTGGAAAACGATGCCGAGGTGATCATTCCCGCACCATACTGGGTTTCCTATCCAGATATGGTCATCGCCAACGAAGGCAAGCCGGTCATCGTCGAATGCCCGCAGGAAGCACGCTTCAAACTCACGCCGGAAGCATTGGAAAAAGCGATCACGCCGAAGACCTTGTGGCTGGTTCTCAACGCGCCGTCCAATCCGACGGGCGCGGCATATGACAGGAGCGAACTCGAAGCCCTCGGCAAGGTGCTGCTGCGCCATCCCCACGTCTTCGTGCTCTCCGACGATATCTACGACCAGATCTGGTTCAAGGACGAGCCGATGACGACGCTGGTTGCCGCCGTCCCGGAACTGAAGCAGCGAGTTCTGCTCACCAACGGCGTCTCAAAGTCCTACGCCATGACCGGATGGCGTATCGGCTACGCGGCGGGTCCGGCCGCCCTGATTGCGGCCATCAACAAGCTGCAGTCGCAGATGTCGTCCTGCCCGTCGTCGGTCAGTCAGGCCGCCGCTGCCTATGCGCTGTCTTCTGACCAGTCATTCGTTTCGGAATGCGTGAAGGTCTACAAGGAGCGCCGCGATTATGCGTGCTCACGGCTCAATGCCGTGCCCGGCCTCTCCTGTCTCGTACCGGACGGAGCCTTCTATCTGTTTCCGAACTGCGCCGGTGTCATCGGCAAGAAAACCCCCGAAGGCAAGACAATCGAGACAGACCTCGATTTCGTGCTCTACCTGCTGGAAGGCGTCGGGGTCGCGGCGCTGCAGGGTGCTGCCTTCGGGATATCCCCTCACTTCCGCCTCTCGATCGCAACGTCGATGGAGGTGATCACGCAGGCATGCGATCGCGTCGAACGCGCCGTTGCCGACCTGTATTGATTGCAAAGAGGCCCGTGGGACTTGCGCTCCACCGGCCGCAGATTTTCGAAACGCGTCAAGATGGTGATCCGCGGCTCATGACGCAGCCTTCATGAGTTGTCCGAGTTGAAGACTATCGGACCGCCTCTCCAATGCAGTATTCGCGGACGAACTGCGACACGAGATGTCGGCAACCCCACAAAACCCTCCGAATAGCGACAACGAAACACGTGCGATCCCGGAGGCTTACCGGCGTAACCTGATTGGCACGAGCAGTGCTCAGAGTAAGCCGGGTCCCTAGAGACCTGATCCTATTTTCGGAGACCAAGCGACACTGAAAACACCGTGGCTGCCGGAACGTTTGGAGAGAAACCCGATGCGGATGCTGCTTTTAGAGACTCAGGCCTTCCACTCAACTCCACTTTCAAAGGGACATCGTCATGAGTGAATCCGTTCGCTTTGTGTGGCAGAAACTTCGTCGCCATTTCAAGACTGATGATCTGACAGTTCTCGTGAGCTCACGCCGACAATTTACCGCACATCTCCTGGCAGATCTTCAAACCACTATCGAGGACCTAGTCGCACCTTGGTCCCCTGAGCTCTTGGGCTTCCATCAAGAGTTCGAGATTTTCCCGATGAAGCTGTCAGACCTGACCACCTTTGAGGGAAAACGCGTCGTGCAGCTGACGCCCGTGCAATATCAGGACATCGACATTGGCGAAGATGAGCCCTATGCTTCGATTAGCAACGGTCTCTGGCTGATAACGATCGACGACGACATGCCTGCAGCAGTCATGCTGTCGAAGTTCCTTACCCGGTATGGTCCAAAGGTCCAGGTCGAAATTGCTCATCTGCCCAATGAGGTGGGTCATGTCTTCGCCGAGGGCTTTCTGCACACAATCGAGGCGCACGGCAAGAGCTCCCGATATTATCGCAACAAGGCTGTCTCTTTCGAGTTCAATGACTTCGGGGGCACTCACGAAACAATGAGGGTGCACAAGCTTCCTGCGGTAAGCCGGAACGACGTCGTGCTTTCCAAGGCGACTATGACCCAGCTCGATACGCACATCTTCGATTTTGTTAAATACCGGGGCGAGTTGAAGCGCCTCGGCCAGTCAGGACAGAAAGGGATCCTGCTCCACGGAGAGCCTGGCACCGGCAAGACCCATGTCGTCCACTATATCGCTGCCAACCTGCCCGGGCACAGTGTGGTTCTGGTCACGGCGGAGCAGATGCTGGATATGGAGGAACACTTTGCGCTGGCTCGTGTCCTACAGCCATGCATCATGGTGTTTGAGGATGTGGATCTGGTTGCCCGTTCACGCGATAATATTTCGGGCCAAAAGGCAGAAACCCACCTGAACCGTCTGTTGAACGAGTTGGATGGTCTTGGCGAAGATTCCGACATCGTCATTCTCCTGACCTCGAATAGACCGAGATCGCTCGAGGAGGCACTCGCCACCCGATCGGGCCGTGTAGATGCGGCGATTGAGATTCCTCTCCCTGATGACGATTGCCGCCAGCGCCTGTTCAAGCAATACGGTCACGCGCTGAACTTCCAGGATGGAGCCTTGGCCGAAGCCGTCCTTCGTTCAAAGGGTGCCAGCGCCGCATATGTCAAGGAAATTGTGCGCCGTCTCGCCCAACGGAGCATTATGAGAGGTGTCGCCCCACTCGTCTCACGCGAGGATGTTGAGGTGGTCTTCGCCGACGCTGAAGCAGCAGCCAGCTCTCTCAAGAGGAATGAGAAAACGGAAAGAAAATACATCATCGAGGAAGACGATGAAGACGATTGCTGCGGCTGCTGACACTTGAACCAATCAAACAGAGGATAGACGGCCGACCGGCGAATGACAGCGACGCCGGATAATCGCAAACAGCTGACGAAGCAATAGGGAAACTAAAGTTTAGAACCTCGCCCCAAGACATCGCCGGCGCAGCCCGCCGGAGGCTAAGTCCCCGGCACCTGACTTACAGGCGTCGCTTGCACAACCCCGCAGCGTCTAACACGGAGAAGCATAGTCGGTGTTCATGACTAATGGGAACTCTTTAATGACCTCGATCTGCATCAAGGCTCGGCGTCTTCCTGTCACGACGGGAACATCGCCACCCTCCCAAACGAAGGACACTATCGCAATGGCGGCCCGCACCCGCAGAAGCCATTTTAGACGAAGAGATCACAAGCGTGGGTCCAACAGACGGAACATGCGCCGCGTTTCGAAATCGAAGCAACTCGGCCTGATACTTGACACGCTCAATCCTGGCCTACGAAGCTCCGGATAGCTACTGGTGGAGAATGAAAATGACTTCCAGTTTAAATAGCGGCTCTCCAGCCCCGTCGATCGAAGCGCTGGACTGGCTACGCGGCGATCGGCTTCCAAACTTCAAGCTCGGCAAGATATACATCCTCGACTTCTTGCGACGGGCTGCGGTTATTGCCGGCCATCGCTGACCTACCTGGCGCAGCTGCAGGAGGGATATCGCGACATGGGAGTTGAGGTTATCGCGGTCGCATCGCGTGAGTAAGCTGCAACGGCCGACGAGGCCAGAGCTGAGGTGGACGCCATCGATCACTCAGGCGAAATGAATGAGCATTGGATCGATGCCAGCTATCTTTCGGCGTTCCACAGGCGTTCGTTGTCGATCGCGACGGCAGCATCGCCTTTATCGGCATCTGGGTGCGATCGAGGACGTTTTGCCAAAAGTCATTGACGGCAGCTGGCGTGCCAGCGCGGAAGCAAAAAAATGCCGAAAAGGAGCGTATTGCTGCAGGCGAGACTTACGCAGCGGAGCTCGTTCCATGACGAACTCGGCGGCGACACAGATCAAGGGCTGGAATACGGCGCTTTCGGCCGTTGAGGAGGGCATCAACCTGAACCTGGACAACATCTCCTTGCGCCGTTGTCATTTCGGGACATTGATCGGAAGAATGCGCTTCATGGAGGCGGGCGGGATAAAGTGGCGATCCTGCCCGGCAAGCGGCGCGGTCATCGGGGCAATGACAACAGGCGTATTGAGGCCGGTCCGGTCGTAATGGCGGCATGCATACTTGAGCCCCACATTCTGCAGGACCTTCGCCTCACATCAATATGGAGCTGCTCGGTGACGGCCTCACCCATGTGCGGGCCACCGCGCCGGAACTTTGTACCCGCGGTCCATCTCGGAGATCCTTATCATCTCCCGGCTCGTAGCGCAGCCATCATGACTTAACCGAGTTGACGCTAATGGGCCGCCCTCTCCATCGCGTGGTAATTGGGCGGATTGCGACACGACATGTCGGCAACCCTACAACATCCTCCGCATAGCGACAACGAAACACGTGCAATCCCGAAGGGTTACCGCCGCAACCTGATTGGCACGAGCAGTGCTCACAGAAAGCCGGGTCCCTAGAGCCCAAATTAGATTGGGAGCTTAAACGACTATGCACATCGTGGTCTGTATCAAACAGGTTCCGGACTCTGCGCAGATACGCGTACACCCGGTGACAAATACGATCATGCGCCAAGGCGTACCGACCATCATTAACCCTTACGACCTGTTTGCTCTCGAAGAGGCACTACAAGTTCGTAACCGCTATGGGGGCGAGGTGACTGTTCTCACGATGGGGCCGCCCATGGCTGAGCAAGCGCTACGCAAAGCCCTCACCCACGGCGCAGATCGCGCAGTGCTTCTCACCGACCGCCACTTTGCTGGATCTGACACGCTGGCGACCTCGTATGCTCTTTCTCAAGCAGTAGCGAAGATTGGCGAGAGCTATGGGGCGCCAGATATCGTCTTTACCGGAAAGCAGACAATTGACGGCGACACGGCCCAGGTCGGGCCCGGAATTGCAAAGAGGCTGAACCTCCAGCAACTGACTTACGTAACGAAGATTGTCTCCATTGATCCCACTTCGCGCGAGCTCATGGTTGAACGACACGCGGAGAGCGGCACGCAGATGCTGAAGAGCACGTTGCCGTGTCTCATCACCGTGCTGGAAGGTGTCAATGCAATCCGCCGGGGCTCTCTCGATGACGCCTTCCGTGCCGCGCGAAGCCCGGTTCTTAAATGGGGGGCCGCTGACGCCGGCATTGGGGAGTTGACCAAATGCGGCCTAAGGGGATCGCCGACGGTCGTGAAGCGAGTATTCGCTCCTGGTCCGCGCGCCGAAAAAGCTATGCAAATGGACATTAACGACAAAACGTTGGCCGAGGTCGCGGCGGACACGGTCGCTGCAATTTTTGCCCGCGAGCCTGTTTTGGAACGCAAGCTCACGTCCCATGGCAATCGGTGAGCAGCGAGGAGTAGATTTTGGTCGCTAGAAAAAATGAAACGCCGGCAAACGCGGTCGGCCGCGCCAGCTCAGGGAAAAAGCTGCTTAAGTGTTTCGAAGATCACCGGCACGTCTGGGTCTTCATGGAACTTGAGCGCGGCAAGGTTCATCCCGTATCGATTGAACTCCTCGGCGAAGGCCGCAGACTAGCCGATAAGCTGGGCGTCCAACTGGCCGGGGTAATCCTCGGTTCGTCTGAAGGCGTGGGGACCAAGCCGGCGATCGAAGAGGCCTTCGCTTACGGAGCTGATGTCGCCTATCTGGTAGAGTCGCCCCTCCTCGCAAACTATCGAAACGAACCCTTCACCAAGGCTTTGACGGATCTGGTCACTACTCACAAACCAGAAATTCTGCTTCTCGGCGCGACCACGCTCGGCCGCGACCTCGCCGGTGCTGTAGCAACGACCTTACAAACGGGGCTTACGGCTGATTGCACCGAGCTGGATGTTGATGGAGATGGTTCACTCGCAGCGACGCGGCCAACTTTCGGCGGGTCCTTGTTGTGCACGATCTACACGCTGAACAGCCGGCCACAAATGGCAACGGTGCGGTCCAGGGTCATGGCGACGCCGCAACGTGCGGATAAGCCAATTGGGCGCGTTATCCAGCACGAACTCACAATGGTCGAGGAAGCGATCGTCACCAAAGTCCTCGCATTCCTCTGCAACGACGGTTCTGAGCAATCCAATCTGGCCAACTCCGACATCGTGGTTGGGGGCGGACTCGGCCTCGGCGCTGCGGGAAACCTGCAGCACTTGAGAAACCTTGCAACGACGATCGGCGGGGGAGTCGGGTGCTCGCGGCCACTGGTCCAAAAAGGCTGGATGCCTGCTGATCGACAAATTGGTCAGTCCGGCCATACCATTAGACCTAAGCTCTACATCGCGGCGGGAATATCTGGCGCGGTCCAGCATCGCGTTGGCGTCGAAGGAGCCGATCTGATTGTCGCTATCAACCTCGACCAGAACGCTCCGATCTTTGACTTCGCCCACATCGGCGTTGTCGCTTGCGCGCTGGAGTTCTTGCCGGCGTTGACAGAAGCTTTCGCCAGGCGAATGCCACCGCACAACTCTACCAAGGGTATGGATCGAGGAAGGCTAGATGACCAAGAGTAAGTTCGACGCGATCGTCATTGGTGCCGGTATGTCCGGCAACGCCGCAGCGTATTCGATGGCTCGTCGCGGTCTAAAAGTGCTGCAACTGGAGCGCGGAGAACATTCGGGCTCTAAGAATGTTCAGGGGGCTATATTATATGCGAACATGTTGGAGGCGATTATCCCAAACTTCCGAGATGACGCTCCCCTGGAACGGCATCTGGTCGAGCAACGATTCTGGCTAATGGATGACTCGTCGCACACGGGCGTGCACTATCGCTCTGATGACTTTAATGAACTGAAGCCAAACCGGTATACGATCATCCGTGCCCAGTTTGACAAATGGTTCTCATCCAAGGTGCGCGAGGCGGGAGGCACAGTCCTTTGTGAAACGACAGCGACGAAACTTGCTCGAGATCGGAGCGGTAGTGTAATAGGCGTTTACACGGACCGAGAGGGCGGTGTGATCCTCGCGGACGTAGTCGTCCTCGCTGAGGGCGTGAACGGACTCCTTGGCACACGAGCCGGCTTACGCGATATGCCGAAGCCAGAAAGTGTGGCACTCGCTGTCAAGGAAATGCATTTTATGCCGGAAGAGGTCATCGCAGAGCGCTTCGGCCTCACCGGTGGCGAAGGCTGCGTGATCGAAGCCGGCGGCACGATTTCACGCGGAATGGCCGGACTGGGCTTCCTTTATACCAACAAGGAGTCGATCTCGGTGGGGATCGGCTGTCTCGTCTCCGGGTTAGCGGAAAGCATGGAAAATCCGTACCGCCTTCTTGACGCCTTCAAGCAACATCCATCCATCCGACCATTACTGGCGGGATCCGAGATCAAAGAATACGCCGCACATCTTATCCCTGAGGGAGGCTTCAAGGCAATCCCACAGCTCTTTGGCAACGGGTGGGTCGTCGTGGGCGACGCGGCGCAATTAAACAATGCCGTGCATAGGGAGGGATCAAACCTTGCGATGACATCAGGCCTCATGGCGGGTGAAGCGATCTTCCAGATAAAGAGCCGTGGCGGTCTCATGACGAAGCACAATCTCTCTCTCTATAAGGGTATGCTGGATAAGTCGTTCGTCATGAAAGACTTGATGAAACACAAAGATCTTCCAAGCCTCCTCCACACCGACAGTCACAATTTTTTCATGACGTATCCAACGCTTATATCTCAGGCGGCGCAAAATTTTGTGCGCGTCGACGGTGCACCTAAAATCAACAGGGAGAAGGCCACAGCTGCCTCCTTTATCAACGCACGATCCCGTTGGGGGTTGATTAGCGACGCGGTCCGCTCCGCCGTATCTTGGCGTTAAAAGGAAAATTCGATGAAGGCGACCACCATTGAGCGCATTGAGGATAAGCTGTACCAAAACCGATATCTCGTCGATACTGGACGTCCGCACATTACGGTGCGACCGCATCTGTCGCCGAGCCCAAACCTCCTCGCCTTGACGCAAATCTGTCCGGCCAAATGCTACGAGGTGAACGAAATTGGTCAAGTGGCGATTGTTTCGGATGGCTGCTTGGAATGCGGCACATGCAGAGTGTTATGCGAAGCGAGTGGCGACATAAAGTGGAATTATCCCCGGGGAGGGTTCGGGGTCCTCTTCAAATTCGGATGAAGAGTTCCTACCTCCGCCGCGATAGCAGCGACCGGTGCAACTGCTAAGCGGCAAGTGAATGTGCATCAACATATCAACCCCTCGAAAGGCTAAGTTGTCACGCCGTCAGGCACACGTTCAATTTAGAAATATGCCTTGGCGTATTTCGCGCGATTCCAGTGGAAAAAACAGTGACCTATAGCCTGTTCCCAGGCATGACGAAACCAGACGAGCGGATCCGGCTACTCTCCGAAATCGCCGGCGATCTCATATCTTCCCCTCTTGAGATCGCGCTGAAGGTGGTCATGAACACCCTCGACAGACATCTGCCAATGCGAGACGGCGTGATCGTGATTTACGGCACGGGACGAGAGCCCAAACTAACCGTATGGCATGCCGATGGCCACGACGTTCGCTCACGTTCTCTTACGGTTGAACAGTCGGATGCAATAAATTGCGCCTTCGCTAGCGGTGAGCCGCATTTTGTGAAAAAAACTGTTGCTGTAGGCTTCAAAATGAAAGGGGAAGCAATTGGCGCTTTGTGGATAGATCGCACTTTTTACGGCAGCGCGGTGGCCGGCGAGACGGCGCTTATGAAACACATCGCTAACCTGATCGCCAAAGCTAGCCGTCGCGAGTTGTGCAGCGGTGGCGGATCAGTCCCCGAGGAACAACAAGCAGGACAGATTCCGAAAATCAAGCCGAAGTCTCATCCCACCCAAGTCGCTAAAATCGACTGGATCGTTGGGGAGAGCCCCGCGCTAAAGAGGGTATTAGCTACCACCGAGATCGTGGCCGCGACCAACGCCACGGTGCTCTTGAGAGGAGAGAGCGGCACTGGCAAGGAATGCTTTGCAAGAGCAATACACGCGTTATCGATACGTAAAAGCAAGGCGTTTATTAAGTTGAATTGCGCCGCGCTGTCGGAAACCGTTCTGGAATCTGAATTATTTGGCCATGAAAAGGGCGCTTTCACTGGCGCTCTCCTTCAACGAGCTGGACGTTTCGAACTGGCAAATGGCGGAACACTGTTGCTTGATGAAATCGGCGATGTATCACCACAATTCCAGGCAAAGTTATTGCGCGTATTGCAGGAAGGTGAATTCGAACGTCTCGGCGGAACGAAGACATTGAAAGTAGACGTTCGAATTATATGCGCCACCAACAAAAACCTTGAAGTGGCCGTCCTTCGTGGGGAGTTCAGAGCCGATCTCTATTATCGGATCAATGTGGTGCCCATCGTTTTGCCGCCACTTCGCCAGCGCGACGGTGACATTTTGCTTCTAGCGCAAGTGTTCCTCGAGAAATTCAACAAGGCAAATGATCGAAATTTCTGCTTCACGCCGTCGGCAAAAGACGTTTTGTCGAAATGCGCCTTCCCCGGCAATGTTCGCGAGCTGGACAACTGCGTACAAAGGACCGCTACTCTCGCCAGTTCAAATACGATTGCTTCATCAGATTTTGCCTGTCAGCAAGGCCAGTGTTCTTCGGCGCTCCTCTGGAAAGACGCCGGCGACGTTATTGACAACGACGCGGTGCATAGTCTCAACCCGCGAGATACAATGTCGAGCGGACTGGGCCCCTACGCAGGCGCTCCCAGCGGTGCCACAGCCACAATGGAGGCACCGAGTCTCACTGAGCGTGATCGACTGATCAATGCAATGGTGAAGGCTGGTTGGGTACAGGCCAAAGCAGCTCGTATCCTTGGTAAAACGCCGCGGCAGGTCGGCTATGCGCTACGCCGGTTTCGTATCGATGTGAAGAAGGAGTGACGGCGATCGCCAAGAACTCCGTAAGCGTGGCCCAACGACTCCGGGCGCGATCTGTTTTCATTTCTACAAGACATCTCCGGCAGCAAGCGGGGAAACGGGCGGTAAGGCGACATAACGCTGAAACAACAATGTCTCGTCGATCGGAATCTTTTGCATTCGGAGATTTAACCTTCCTCAACAGTGGAACAGTGTGATGTCGGAACCGGAAATAGAGGTCAGGATGACCAGCAGCGCCCCCTTCGACCGGGCGCCGATGGCGCCCGCTATGCGCGGCGGCCGCGCATCTTCGTCCTATGACCTTTCGGTGACGGATGACATCGATGCGCGGATCTGGGAGAGAATCAAAGACCATCCCTGCTTTTCAGAGCAAGCCCATCACTATTTTGCTCGCATGCATGTCGCGGTCGCACCTGCCTGCAACATCCAGTGCAATTACTGCAATCGCAAATATGACTGCACCAACGAAAGCCGTCCCGGGGTCGCATCAGTCAAGCTAACTCCCGACCAGGCACTACGCAAGGTGCTTGCCGTCGCCAGCAAAGTGCCGGAGCTTTCCGTAATCGGCATTGCCGGACCGGGCGACGCTTGTTACGACTGGAGGAAGACCGTAGCGACGTTTGAAGGAGTTGCGAGAGAAATACCTGACATCAAACTATGCATCTCCACCAATGGATTGGCGCTTCCGGATCATGTCGATGAGTTAGCTGACATGAATATCGATCACGTGACGATCACCATCAACATGGTGGATCCGGTAGTCGGGGCGAAGATCTATCCGTGGATACTCCACGGGCATCGTCGATACACTGGCATAGAAGCTGCCAGGATCCTTCACGAGCGCCAAATGTTGGGTTTGGAATTGCTGACCAAGCGCGGCATCCTCACCAAAATCAATTCGGTTATGATTCCAGGCGTCAATGACACGCACCTCGTCGAAGTTAACCGATGGATCAGAGACCGCGGCGCATTCATGCACAATGTGGTGCCCCTGATTTCCAAGCCTTCGCATGGTACTTATTACGGTCTTACGGGTCAGCGTTGCCCGGAGCCGTTCGAACTGAAGGCACTTCAAGATTGTCTCGATGGCAACGTCAAGCTTATGCGTCACTGCCAACAATGCCGGGCCGACGCCATCGGTTTGTTGGGCGATGATCGCGAGCGAGAGTTTGCCCTCGACCAGATCTCCACCAAAGTTGAATTCGACACCAGCAAGCGCGAGGCCTATCGCAAGCTGGTCCAGCACGAGCGAGGGGATCAACTGGCAGCAAAATTGGACGCGAACAAAGCAGTCAAGTCACTGAGTTCTTCGGGAACCCTTGCTGTTGCCGTGGCGACTAAAGGTGGCGGCCGGATCAACGAACATTTCGGTCAGGCAAGAGAATTCCAAGTGTATGCAGTCTCACGAAAGGGGATCAACTTGGTGGGACACCGCAAGGTCGAGCAGTATTGCCTCGGTGGTTTAGGCGAGAAGGCCACTCTCGATCACACTATCGTTGCACTCGACGGCATCGACATTCTGCTTTCTTCCAAAATCGGCGATTGCCCAAAGAAGCGGCTGGCAGAAACTGGCGTGCGAGCCAGTGACGCATTTTCCTATGATTACATCGAGACTGCGATTGGCGCGCTATACGCCGCCGAGTTTGGCGGCAAACCGGCGATGCCGACGGCTTTAGGCCCCTCTAATTGAATCAGGAGCTAAAACATGGCCTTCAAGATCATTATATCCCAATGCACCCAGTGCGGCGCTTGCGAATTTGAATGTCCCTCAGATGCGATCAGTTTCAAAGGTGAGGGATATGTTGTGGATTCAAAAAAATGTACCGAGTGCAGGGGTGAGTTCGACACGCAACAATGCGCTTCGGTGTGTCCGATGCCGAAGACCTGCGTCCCTGCCTGATCGTCACCAGACTAAAGCGCAAAGAATGGGACGAGTGGCCAGTGGTCTCCTAGGCGAATATGAGGTTAAAAATTCACGTACCACCAATATCCCATCCAGTGAGCGATGCGCGCAACCTGAGTAGCCGACGTGGGCCCCGGAACGGATGCCGTCCAAGACAGAGCCATAACGGAGGTGTCGGCCTGGTATGTCGTACCAAAATAATAGGCTTTGATAACGCTCGACTTTCGATCTTCAAAGCCGCCGTAGCGAGAAGGGACATGCATGAGAGTGACAATCAGCAGAACTGACGTCGGCTTATCGGTCTATATTCACAAGAAAGACCTTGAGGAACCGATCATCTCGGTTGAGCACAAAAACCTATGGGGCGGCTTCATTTTGCTGAAAAATGGATGGCGGATAGCCCTCCCCGACCTATCGCAGAACAGGCGCCTGCCCGTTACTGTCGACGCGAGGAGGCTATCCAGTTAGCGTGTGCGCGGGTCGATAGATGAGCGTCGATTCCAAGTGCAAGCGGGCATACACCCCAAATAGAGGGCATCGAGTTCCCGATCCCTTGAAGGCGGCCATCGGCAAGAGGCCGCCCGTAAATAAGGAGGAGTCCGACATGACCCAACTCAACGACACAACGCTTGAGAAGCTCGTGGACCGCATCTTTGGCGACCTTGGCGGTGCATTCAGCGTGCCGCTGGTGCGGATCGGCGATGACCTCGGCCTCTACAAGACGCTGAAGGAGATCGGACCCGCGACGGCCGAGGAGGTTGCCGTGGCCGCTAGATGCGCGCCTCGCTATGTGCGCGAGTGGCTGGCAGCGCAGGCGGCTTCGGGCTATGTGCATTACGAGAATGGCCAGTTCTCGCTCACGCCGGAGCAGGCCTATGTGTTTGCTGAACCCGACAGCCCGTTCAACCTGATTGGCGCGTTCGATACCGCTGCCGCGATGGTCGGAAATCAGCCGAAGGTGCAGTCTGCCTTCAAGACCGGTGAAGGCGTTGCCTGGGGCGACCAGGCTGGCTGCATGTTCTGCGCTGTAGCGCGGCTGTTCCGCCCTGGTTACGTCAATGCGCTGGTCCAGGAGTGGCTGCCGGCGCTCGATGGCGTGATCGCCAAGTTAAAATGGGGTGCAACGGTGGCCGACGTCGGTTGCGGGCACGGGGTATCGACGGTGCTGATGGCGCAGGCCTTTCCCAATTCCTGGTTTGTGGGCTACGACTTCCATATGGGCTCGATCGCGGCTGCGAAAGCGCACGCTGAGGCGCACGGGTTGACGAACGTGCAGTTCGAGGTGGGCCGAGCGGAAGATTTCGACGGCCGGGATTTCGACTTGATCACCTGCTTCGACTGCCTGCACGACATGGGCGACCCGAAAGCCGCGGCGTCTCATATCAGAAAGGCGCTGAAGGACGGCGGCACGTGGATGGTCGTCGAGCCGATCGCGGGAGATACGTTGGAGGAGAACATCAATCCGGTCGGGCGCCTCTACTACTCGGCGTCGACGATGATCTGCGTTCCCACCTCGCTTGCGCAGGAGACAGGGCTGGCGCTAGGCGCGCAGGCAGGCGAACGGCGGCTGACGGAGGTGATCCGGTCCGGCGGCTTCACCCATATCAGGCGCGCGGCCCAGAGCTCGCTCAACATGGTGCTCGAAGCAACCTGATGGCAAGGAGTGGCGCGTCCGTGTCCGGCCAGCTGGGGCGGGCGCTCCGCGCAGACGTGACGTCGAAAGCGGGTAGCCTTTGAGATTCGGACTATCCTGGGGCTCGAGGGCAGATCCGGTCATCGCGCTCTAACTCCCTGCCGGACGAGAGAGAGCTGCGATACCCGCCTCATCGGCCACATGCAGAAGCGCTTACCGGAGTTGTTCCGGGGCAGTCTTACCGCTCAATGCGTCGACGCAAGCTTTGACGGCAGCCACATATTCCTCGCCGTCATAGCGTCGTTGATCAAGAGACGCGCCGCGTTGCCCAGCGTTCACACGATCTTGCGAGATGCCGGGCCTTGCAACGCAAACCCGCATTCTTTGTCCAGCGTGCCTTGGACCCAGCGTGCTTCGTCGTTGACTGTATCGCCTCTATCCTGCGCCATTTTAGCCGAGTGGCTTTCTGACGGGACCGTAGCGGTATTCGAGAGGCAATTGAAAGTGAGGCGAGACACCGTCCGAAGATGGCTCGCTCAGTTGTTGGTAATGATTTACGAACGCCCGCTTACGATGGTTTTCATGTCTGGCTGCCAATGCCTCGATTTAATGCCGAAACATTGTGCAAGGGGGCTTTGGCCTCAGGCGTGATCGTTATTCCTCCCGCGCAACGGTTGTTGATCCTATGATCATAAACGCCGGTGATCGCTTATGTCTGGGAAGCGTCGTGGTCCGATTTATCGTCAGCTATAGCAACGATATCGAAAATCCCTGAACAATCTCAATGAAAGCCGTTCTGAAGTGTCGATAGCCTACTGAGATTCTGTTCAGGGTCATCGCTTATCGGCTAGACTGGTAACACGACGACTGAAAAGATCATGGATTTCGACATTGCCAATCTGCTCGATTCAGACGAGGCAATGGAAGCCGGCGATTCAAAATTTATCGCCTCAGCCCTCGGCGTTCTTGCCGCGCGAGGCGCACCTGACAGCCGTTGTCGTATCCTTAGAAAGAACCCGTATGACGCGGAATTAGTTGTCGCCAAGGATTATGTCGAAATCGATGTCATCGATTAGATGAGCCACGCCAATTGTATCGTAACGCTGGCCGGGTAAGTTTCGAGAAGGCCATTTCGATCGACTTCCTATCGCGCTGCCATTTTCGAAACATGTGCTCGCGGACAGTCGGCAACGTCCCTGCTCTCCTGTCCCTTCCCGCACAGCCTGCCAGTCAATTGATAGCGTGGATGGATGCCATGCATAGAAATGATTTTACCAACCGTATGAAAATCCAATAAAAAAGTCGCGAGCCGATATGGAATGGACGAACAGGAGTATTTGTACCGGCACAATGTGATCGCCCCAGCGAATGAAACGGAGAAAAACATGTCGGATGCAAAATTGCAGAGCGTGCTTTCGGCTCTTGCGGAAGTGCCCAGACAGCTGAACGCTCTGCCTTCCAGTAAGGCGCCGGATGCTGGTTGCATCAAGCTAAACACGAATGAAAATCCATTTGCGTTGCCGGCAGTTGTCATGCAGAGCGCTATTGCTGCCCTCGAACGGCAGTATCTGTATCCGGAAAATGACAACATCAGTCTGAGGGAAGCAGCCGCCCTTACCTATGACCTCTCCAGAGATCAGGTGATCGCCGGGAACGGATCATCTGAACTTCTCGGGCTTATCTACAGGGCATTCCTTGCTCCGGGTGACACTGTCGCGATGGTGTCGCCGGGGTTTTCATTCAACCGCAAACTGGCCTTTTTGCAAGGAGCTGATTTTCTGGAAATTGGGTGGGGGGAAATTCACTCATTGCTGTCAAAGCAATTACTCCTCGGACCAGCAAAAGATGCCAAGTTCATTCTGTTGGCTAATCCGAACAACCCAACCGGAACATTTATTCCGATTGCTGACATCGAACTCCTTGTGGCACAATCGGATCGGTTGATTGTTTTGGATGAAGCCTATGTCGACTTTGCACCTGACGATGCTCTACGTCTGGTTAAGCGTCATGCGAACCTCCTGCTCTTAAGAACATTTTCGAAGAGCTATGCTGCTGCGGGCATTCGAGTTGGGCTCGGATTCGGTCATCCTGAGGTCATCGGCAGACTGCGAAACATACAGAACGTCTTCAACATGAACGTGATTGGCCATGCTGTTGGCGTCAGCATCCTTTCGAATCGGTCCGCCTACGACGAGAACCACAAGCAAATTAAGTATGAGAGACAGCGAGTGAGCGCAGCGCTCTCGCAATTTGGTTTCACCGTAACTCCCTCGCATGCAAACTTCCTGCTGGCCCGTGTGCCAGCAGGAAGAGATAGCGTCTGGTGGCAAGCCTCCCTGGAGCGGAAAAAGATACTCATTGCTGTCTTCCCCGATAGAGGACTGGAATATTCCATCCGCGTTAGCATCGGTACAAAAGCGCAGATGGATGCATTTCTTGCGGCGGTCAGCGATATTATGGGAGCTGAGGATCTCGAAGGCCGGCCTTAAAGCAACGCTGCCTCTGCTCTATGCGTTGCATAAACATGATATGGCGGGCAACGGGAGGCCGCTGCTCGATACTATCCGCCCGGTTTGGACCGGCCATCACAGTCAAATCAGGAACCATCTTCACAAAAGGCGCGCGTCGGCACGACCTGCAAAGCGTCGACGACGCCACCGGGTCGGCATTCTCTAGGTCTTGGTGATGTAGAGCGGGCCGACGCCTGACGGTGGACTTTCGGCAACAGCAAAATCACAGATGGCTGCGGGCAATTTCGAGATCTCAATGATCTGCCCTCGCAGACGCAAAGCTCAGAGGTAAGTTCGCCCTGAGCATGAGATCATGTCCGCTCAGCAATCCAAGTCTTAAATTTGGATCGGTGCCTGAAGGATGTGCATGAACGTTGGAGATACGGAATGAGAAACGCCTTTCCTGCAAAGCTAAGCTTCGGCATCTTTGATCATTTGGACGAGGATGGTCGCGACCTCGCACAACAATATGCAAATCGCCTTACGCTAGCAGAGACCTGCGATCGGCTCGGTTTTTATGCGTATCATCTCGCAGAGCACCATTGTACTCCGCATGGCAGAGGCCCATCGCCGAATTTGTTCTTATCGAGCGTGGCACAGCGCACTCGTCATCTTCGCGTCGGCCCCATGGTCATGCTGCTAAGCCTGTGTCATCCGCTACGCGCGTTTGAAGAGATCTGTATGCTTGACCAGTTGAGCGGTGGTAGGCTCGAGTTGGGCATAGGCCGCGGATCACTCCCAATCGAATTGGGTTACTTTGGAATTGATGCGGACGCGGTGCCGGAGCGTTACGTCGAAGCCAGTGAAATCCTTGTCAAGGCAATGAAGGGCGGTACGCTATCCTACCAAGGCGATCACTTTGAGCTAAACAACGTACCATTGACGCTGAAGCCTTATCAGCGTCCGCATCCGCCCATTTGGATCGCCACCAACCGGCCCGAGTCTGCAGCTTGGGCCGCCGCAAATGGCGCGAATATCGCGTGCCTAGGACCCGCGTCTGTTGTTCGCAAAATTACTGATGCCTTCCATTCCCATCGAGAGGACTACGATGGCACGGACGACCAAGCCTCATTTCTCGGATTGCTCCGAATGGTGGTGGTCGGACGTTCTGCCGCGCATGCCTATTCACTCGCGGCACCTGCTTACGAACGATGGGTTAAGAGCTTCAAATTTCTATACGATATCAATGCGATCCCAGTTCCGTCAAACCTGCCGCTGACCTTGGATGCCGCAATTGAGAGTGAATTGTGCGTAGTAGGAACGGCAGCCTCTGTGCGACGGTCTCTTCTTGATCAGTTGGAAGAGGCAGGCGCCAACTATCTTCTGTGTCAACTCGCGTTTGGAGATCTGCCATTGGACGCTTCAATATACACTGCTATGACCATTCAGTCCGACATTATGGATCGGGTTGGTTGACTTCGGCAACCACTTGGCGCGCCGCCTGACCTTTCCCCGTGGACTCCGCAACTAACACCAGTTATCCCATGCCGCCTCCACGACACCAATTGAATCAAGGAGTCGGCCCGAAGGAGCCCCGGCCGACCTTGCTCCAAAGTTTTTTTGGAGTTCCCTCCAACAGTTTTGTGACGATCAGATTAAGGCTGGTTTAGGGGAATTGCCAGGCTGTCTGTTGCTTTCTCTAGCCGAAAACGTGGCGGTTCCGGCCTAGTTTCTGTGGGTCATGCCATCGAGGATTGTGTCGTCCCTAGAAACCGCAAGATCGCGTACAGACCAACGGCTATCGCCGACCCTGATTGATCAGCTGACGGGGCTCGACAGCACGGTCGTCATCGGCGGCATCGCTGGGCTCACGCAGACCATGCTGGCCGAGGCCGGAAAAATGGTCGTTTGACCTTGGCATTAGGCCGCGCAATCGTAGTGAGGTGCTGACGGTGGCAGCCGTAGCAAATTGGTGAGGCGGCATCACGCCGCTGGTGCCGGGGGTCGTCGCTGCCCCAATATGGTTAGCGATGATGGCCGCGGAGACGCGATGTGCCCTTTTACTTGCTAAGCAGCATTCTTCACCGCATCAGTCGCCGCCGAAGCAATGCGGTAGACAAGAAGAATGGTACGACTATGTAGATGCAGAGAACGCCGATGTGCAGGCAGACATTGGTGATTGATTGGCCCAGCATCGTCGGGCGGATAACATCTACCGCATGTGCCAAGGGCAAGAACGCCGCAAGCTGCTGGAATGCTACAGGCAATTGGTCGATGGGAAAGACTGCGCCTGATAAGAACAACATCGGTGTGATGACAAGCGTTTGATAAAATATGAAATAATCGTAGCTGGGCGCGAGGGCCGTGACCACCATACCGAGGCTCGCAAAGGCAAAGCCAGTAAGGGCAATGACCGGAAGAGCATAGAGAAGAGACAGCCAGTGAGTGTATCCCAACATGGCGGCGACGATACCAATGCCGGTGCCTGCGAGCGACGCCTTAGTTGCCGCCCACGCCATTTCCCCAACGACGATATCCCCTAGCCTGAGCTGTGTGTACAACATTGCTTCCCAGGTGCGCTGGCCCTGCATTCGGCCAAAGGCCGCATAGATAGTCTCGAAAGTTGCAGCAGTCATCGCGCTTGTCGCGATCATTCCAGCCGCCAAAAATGCGGTGTACGATACGCCGTCAACGTGCCCTACCATCACTCCCAATCCAGCGCCGAGCCCGAATAGGTATATTATGGGATCGGCTAGATTTCCGAGAATGGATGCCAGCGCCGCTTTTTTCCAAGCCAGATAGTTTCTGCGCCAAACTGCGAGCCAGTTCAAACCGCCAGCGGGTAATGTTGCTACGCTCATCGTCTACTTCTCCATCTCGCGTCCGGTTAACCGCAAGAAGACATCCTCTAGATTTGGTGGACGCTCCAGCAAGCGCAGGCCCGAATATCCACGCAGTTGCGCGCGCACCTGCTCTGGATCAGGCGTGTAGCAGAACAGGGTCTCTCCGCTGATTTCCAGTCGCCTAGCGTTTGGCCTGATCAAAAGACTAAGCTCCTGCGGATCGCCACCATAAATTTCGATCACGGGACAGCCAATCTGCTCCTCGATCAGGGCATGCGGTCGGCCTTCGGCGATCTTTCGCCCAGCTTCAAGCACGCACAGCCGGTCGCACAAGCGCTCCGCCTCTTCCATGATATGGGTGGTCAGAAGAATTGTCTTGCCTCGTGCCAACAGCGATCGAAGCCGCTCCCAGATCAAGTGTCGTGCGTGTGGGTCGAGACCAGTGGTCGGCTCGTCCAAAATGAGTAGCTGTGGGTCATTAATGAGCGCACGCGCCAAAGTGAGGCGCCGCTTCATTCCTCCAGATAGGTCTGCCACACGCGTATTCGTCTTGCTCTCAAGTCTCGCAAAATCAAGCAGAGACGGGATGACCGCTTCGATTTCTCGGGTGCTCATGCGGAAGTAGCGGCCGTATACTAAAAGGTTTTCGCGGACCGTGAATTCCAGGTCGAGATTATCGAACTGAGACACGATCCCGATTTTCGCTCGTGCCAAGCGAACCTGGCGCGGTTCCCGTGCTCCGAGTACAGTGATTGTGCCTGCACTTGGCGACGTCATCCCTAGGATCATACGGGTGATCGTACTTTTACCTGCGCCGTTCGGCCCTAAAAGACCAAAACATTCTCCGGCGGCGATAGTAAACGACAAGTCATTGACGACGACTTTACCACCATATGATTTCGAAACACCGGCCAGGTCGATTGCAACTGAAGACAAGGACCCAGAAGGCGAATCCATTGACTTACTTTTTGATTGGCCCTGCCGCTCCGATAGGATGATATGATCCTGGTGCGGATCAGCGATCGCCGTCTTCAAATTCGCTAATTGCCCGTTCATTTCTTGTCCCAAATTTTGAGGTGCAGTGACGCGTCCATCACTCGCCACTATAGGCAATTTCAGATGTCGCCCGCCCTGGCACTTTGGTAGCTCCCTGACCAACATTCGGCGCAATCGCGACTGATCCGCGCGACAGCCAGTCGCTATTGGATAAGGTACAAAGGGCATAGGCCTTCAAAGGAATTAAGAGAAAGATGTTCACGAGCGTGTGGAGAGCAAAGCCCAGAAACCTAAGTTCGCGGGCGCGATAGGCAACCACGCTGCATCGCACAAGAGTCATGGAGCCGATGACCATGATCGTCCACCATGGTACTGTGGCGGTCATCGCAAACTGCCCAATACCCGTCAACACCGACAGCGCAAGAAGTAAAGGGCCGCCATTTTGCCCGATTACGTCCAGCGTGAGATATCGATCAAGGCCAGGCAGTACGGGGAACGCAAGCAAAGTATCCCGAAAAGTGCTGCGTGCCCACCGTAGTTGTTGACGCAGATAAACACCTATTGTGTCAGGAACAACTGTCGCCGCGATGGCGCTCGGAACATACTCAGTTCGAAAACCTGCGCTCAGCATGAGAATCGTTAAATGGCGATCTTCACCGAAGTCACTCGGCTTGCCGCGATAAAGTTGCGTCTCGTACTGATCCAGCAGCGAGAGCATAGCAGAACGCCGGTACATCGCGCATGGGCCGCAGCAGCACATAACTGCACCGAAGCGAGCTTGCGCCGCGCGCTCCTCGTTGCAGGCAAGCCAGTACTCCATGTCAATCAAGCGAGTCAGCCAAGTGTCCCCCTGGTTACTGGCTTTCAATTGGCCCATCGCCGCACCGACCGCTGGATCGCGCATTTTGTGGGCGAGCTTGGAGACGACGTCGGGGGCGAGCGTGGTGTCTGAGTCCACGTTCAAGATGAGATCCCCAGAGGACTGGGTGATAGCGGCGATTTGCGCTTTGCGCTTTCCAACATTTTTAGCGAGAATTATGAAGCTGAATCTTTCATCGTCTGCATAGGCAGCGCGCTGAGCCACAACCGCGTCGCGATTTCTGGAACCGTCGTCTACTACATAAATACGCAATTTTCCGGCATAATCTTGCTCCGCAAGCGACGCGAGGCATTCCGAAAGAACGATTGGGTCCTCGTTGAAGGACGGCACAATGACATCAACGCTTGGCACAGAGGTGGCGTCGATATGTTTCGCAGGTGTTGTTGAGATCGTTGTCCGCCTAGCATGAAAGACCTGCGCGCTCTTATAAACAGTGGAGAGCATTGCATAAAGCGAGACGGCGGCGATGCTGGTTGTTGCGAGCAGGGTCATGGTTTCTCGTTTGTCCAGTGTTTCAGGGAAGTGAACGAATTTGGAATCCGCGGCTATGCAGTGCCGGAATAATTCGAGAGAGTGCTAAAAGCGTCTGGTCACGCAGTCCGGCAAGCGAGCATTGCTCAACCTCATCGGGCGGACACCCGTCGTGCAAAAGTACGATTGCCCCAGGCCGAGCAGCAGCAAGCACCTCATCAACGATCACATCGGTGCCCGGGCAAGACCAATCTCTAGGGTCGGCCGACCAGTGAACGGCTCCAAGTCCAGCCCTCACCGATGCTGAGAGCACGTCTTCAGTCCACGCCCCGTAAGGCGCTCGTAAGTGCCGGACCTGGGCTTGGGGACAGGCCGAGACAATAGCTTGATGCGCCTCGTCTATTTCACGTTTCACATCCTTGGGATCGCAGGTGGCGAGGTCGGGATGCGTCATGGTATGATTGGCGACATCATGACCTTCCGCCACAAGGCGTTGAATGAGTTCCGGGTGATCCTTCACGTAGGAACCGATAGCAAAAAATGTTGCCGGGACGCGGTGCTCAGCTAGAACATCAAGGATTTGCGGCGTGCAGAATGGATTGGGACCATCATCGAACGTCAAGTAAACGCAGCGATCTTCCGGTCCGTTTGTGTGATTGACCGGTACTTCGCTCATATAGGCAGGCCGCTTCATAGTTCCGACCCGTTTCGTTCAATCAACGAGCCCGCAGGCCACTCAGTCATCGGACGGTCGACGGGAACTACCAATACGAGGACATCTTCAGTGCGCGTGGCTGGCAGGTCGGAATGCGCGTCTGGAAGCGTGGAGCGCACACGCAGCCCCGTCATCATATTGGCGGTTCCGTCTCGGCAGTATCTTTCCATGTGATTCCGCATGGCGTGGCGAACTGTTCCAAAAGCAAATGGAACGCTCAACTCGCGCAGAACCGGAAACATAGCGCGGACCGAGTGAGCGATGCCTAATCCTTCTAGATCCGGTCGCACTCCGTACAGGCCTAGCTCGGCCACAAGCAAATCAGTCGTACCGACCCTTACGAAGCGGCGTAACAAGCCCATGTGGCTAGCGACACCGCGCGAGTCATATGCGATTGCGCGGCGTTCGGGCCTCGCACCACCCCAGCTTCGGCCAGTCTCGAACGGCTTGGCATTGAAAGCTCCCGTCGGCCCATAGGTCTTGCAAAAAAAATCAGCGAGCTCCGCGTGGTCTGAAGCTTCCAACTCATTTTCCCAGCATATTTTCCATCGCACTTCAGAAGACATGCAAAAGCTCCACGTTGTTCCTTCACCCAGCCACGATCAAAGCCGCGCGAGATTGTTGCGCATGACTATTGGATTGCCGGTTAGACAATCGAGCGGTTAGGAGAAGTAAAGAATTGAAATCGGGCCCTTGCCCGGCATTTCGATTTTTCGTTCCCGGCCTTGATATTGATCAAGTTCCGGCTTTTCTATAAGTGATCCGAAAGATTGGTAAAATTGATTGTTTGGATGGCAATCATCTATGGAATGGATATACACTCATGCGTTTTAAAGGCCTTGATCTCAACCTTCTTGTAGCGCTCGACGCTCTAATGACCGAGCGCAAGCTCACAGCAGCGGCACGCAGCATCAACCTCAGCCAACCCGCCATGAGCGCTGCCATCTCCAGGTTGCGCGCCTATTTCAACGACGAGCTTTTTATTATGCAGAGACGGGAGCTAATTCCGACCCCGCGTGCGGAGGCACTCGCCCCCGCTGTTCGCGATGCTCTCTTGCATATTCAGCTCTCCGTCATCGCATGGGATCCAATAATCCCTGCGGAGTCCGACCGCCGATTCAGAATTATCCTTTCAGACTTCATGGCACTGGTCTTCTTCGACAAGATCATCTTGCGCTTAGCTCGAGAGGCGCCGGGGGTCAGCTTCGAGTTGCTGCCACTTGACGACGATCCGGAGGAGCTTCTCCGCCGTGGGGATGTTGATTTTCTGATCCTTCCGGATTTGTTCATGTCTGGCGCCCACCCAAAAGCAAGGCTTTTCGAAGAGGAACTGGTGTGTGTCGGCTGCCCTACGAACGAGCAGCTGCCAGGGAAGCTCTCCCTGGAGCAATATATGTCCATGGGGCATGTTGCGGCTAAGTTCGGACGTGGTCTTAAGCCTTCTGTTGAGCAATGGTTATTGCTGGAGCACGGCTTCAAGAGGCGTATTGAACTCGTCGTGCCGGGGTTTAACCTGATCCCGCCGTTGCTGTCAGGCACTAACCGAATAGCAACCATCCCGCTCCGGCTGGTCAAACATTACGAACAAACTATCCCCTTACGGATCATCGAGCATCCTTTGCCACTGCTTTCGTTCACTGAGGCTGTCCAATGGCCGGCTCTTCACAACACTGATCCTGGAAACATATGGATGCGCAAGATTATGATCAAAGAGGCTTCGCGCATGGAATCTGAGATGCAAAGTTGCACGTCGTAAGCGGCACCCCCGGGTTCATTCCACAGCCCCAGTAGTTAGATGGGCGCTGATCATTGGAACCGATGCATTCGGTCCCCTAACGAGGCAACGCATTATAGGCGGGTCCCGGTGCCTCAGCTCATCCAGCGATTTAAGCCATTGTGCCGAGAGCGATCGTTTCTACCTGAGAAGGTGCCATGTATGCTTTACCTGGCCTAATGCAAAGTGATTCAAAACTTTATTCCTGTCATTTATGTTCGGCTCAATGCTGAAAACCAGCATCACGCCACGGCGACTTCATCGACCTCCCGCACATGCTTCCTGCGCCGCACTGATAACGCGCCGGCCCGGGAAGGGCCAAAGCTCAATACTTTCGATCCGCGTAATCACGCTTTTCCTGGAGGGTTTGAAACGCCGCCCGCTAATGAATTCAGCCGCGCAATGCGCCGAGCCACGATCCATGGCGTGGATGCTTTTGATCCACACAATCAATTTTACCAATCATTTCATATGATCCATAGCAAGGCAGCCGCGCGGTGAGGTTGGGTAATTTTGTCGGTTCTGTCATCACTTCGCAGACGAGCCGGAACATCTTCCGATGTTAGCAGCAATTGGATCGGGTCTTCTCGCAAGGCCGGCGGCTTGTCGAAATTAGGCATGATGGAAAGGAACACAAATGGCTGATCAACTCACACTGGAAATTATCAGTGCGATCAATAAGCTCGTCAAAGCTGAAAACGGCGAGAGAACGACCGTAGCGCTCGGCGAAATAACGACTGACACGGAGTTGACTTCGCTTGGCATCGATTCGCTGGGTTTGGCCGATGTCCTTTGGGATCTGGAGCAAATCTACGGCATCAAGATCGAGATGAATACGGCGGATGCCTGGTCGAACCTCAACAATATCGGCGACGTGGTGGAAGCCGTCCGTGGCTTGCTCACTAGGGAGGTCTGAATGGACAAGCGCGTCGTTATCACCGGATTGGGCGGACTGTGCGGACTGGGCACCGATGCTTCCTCTATCTGGACGGAGATGCGCGAAGGCCGCTCCGCCATCGGCCCGATTTCAAATTCAGAGATTCATGAGCTGAAGGGGATGATCGGGACCGAGATCAAGGTGCTGCCTCAACACGACATTGATCGCAAGCAGCTCATCTCCATGGACCGCTTCAGCCTGCTTGCCGTGCTTGCAGCTAGAGAAGCCATGCGACAGGCCGGCCTTTCGTGCGATGAAGAAAATGCCCACCGTTTCGGCGCGACAGTGGGCGTTGGCTTTGGCGGCTGGGACGCTACCGAGAAGGCCTACCGCACCCTCCTACTGGGCGGCGCGACCCGCACTGAGCTATTCACTGGGGTAAAGGCAATGCCTAGCGCGGCTGCCTGTCAAGTAAGCATGAACCTCGGGCTGCGGGGGCCAGTCTTCGGTGCCACCTCCGCCTGCGCCTCGGCCAACCATGCGATCGCTTCAGCGGTAGACCAGATCAAGCTCGGTAGGGCGGACGTTATGCTAGCTGGAGGAAGCGACGCGCCACTCGTGTGGATCGTGCTTAAGGCATGGGAAGCAATGCGCGTACTCGCTCCAGATACTTGCCGGCCATTCTCCGCCGACAGGAAAGGACTAGTTTTGGGCGAGGGTGCGGGCATGGCGGTGCTGGAAAGTTATGAGCATGCCGCCGCCCGCGGTGCAACAATGCTTGCCGAGGTCGCCGGCATTGGCCTTTCCGCCGATGCCTACCACATCGCTGCACCAGCTGTGCATGGGCCGGAGGCGGCGATGCGCGCCTGCCTTGTTGATGCGGGTTTAAATGCCGAGGATGTAGACTACCTCAACGCCCATGGCACCGGCACCAAGGCCAACGATCAGATCGAAACGATGGCGATTAAGCGCGTCTTCGGTGACCATGCTCGATCGATGTCCATCTCTTCCACCAAATCCACTCACGCGCACTGCCTCGGGGCAGCAAGTGCGCTCGAAATGATTGCCTGCGTGATGGCGATCCAAGAAGATGTCGTGCCGCCGACCGCAAACTATCGCGAGCCGGATCCCGATTGTGACCTGGACATCACGCCAAATGTGCCCCGGGAGCGTAGGGTGCGCGTGGCCATGAGCAACGCCTTCGCCATGGGCGGCATGAATGCTGTCCTTGCGTTTAAGCAGGTGCAATGAAGTGAAGATCGTCACGATTGACCCCTTGTAAGGCCAGCTTCAAGTGCCTGAAGCAGGCGCCGCCGATTCCCGTCAGCGAGGTTTCGCTGCAATTCCCCAGATACTCGCGCATCTGAAAAATGTTGCGCAGCCACGCTATTCCGCTTTCACCACGTGTCGCGGGGAGCTGGAGCCTGACTATTTTCGTCGCCGGAGTTCTCACTCGGCTCGCCGGTCGACTAAAGTTGACGCCTCATCCTTTTCTGCCACGAACAAGGAGTGTTACTATCAATTCCACCTCCGCCTGCACCCGATATCGTGCCAGGTGCCAGCTAGCTTGATCGCGAAGTAGTCGCACTCAAGTACCGTCCTCCCGCTAACAAGATCTGAGAAGTGACGATGAAACGCAGCCAAAAAGAGAAGATGCTGGCAGGCGAAATGTACAACGCAGCGGACCCCGAGATCCAAGCCGAGCTGCTCCTCACCGGGGCTTGGTTGAAGCGGTATAATGACACGCTGGGCGACTCCGCCGAGCGGTGGAATGCGCTCCTTTTAGAACGATTGGGAGCAGTCGGGCTTGGAGCGGTTATTCGTCCTCCGTTCCACTGCGATTACGGGTTTAACATCCGGATCGGAGCTTGGGTCTACATCAATTACAACTGCGTCATTCTTGACGTGGCAGCGGTAACTATCGGTGACGGAACCGCAATTGGCCCTGCTGTGCAGATTTATACTGCGGACCATCCACATGATCCAGAGCAGCGCCAGGCTGGACTGCAGTTGGGACGGCCTGTCAGCATTGGCAGGCACGCCTGGATTGGCGGTGGAGCAATCATTCTCCCGGGCGTGACAATTGGCGATCACGCTGTCGTTGGCGCTGGTAGTGTGGTCACGCGAGATATTCCTGCAGGAAGCACGGCCATGGGAAATCCAGCTCGGGTCAAGGCTGGTGGACGCTTGCCGAAATCATAAAAGCAGGCGTTGGGGTAAATCCGGCGGTAAGGGGTAGTTTCTTTGCTTGTGCGAACGGAACTTCTGGGCCGCCATGGCCCTTGCGGTTCCAACTGTCGGCACTTTCAATCTGACGCAAACCTCTTTGCAAATGCGGCTGGGCAGCCCTGCTGACCGATTCGTGATCACGTTTGCATGCAAAGGGGCAATTACGACTTAGGGTCAACCCGCAGACCCATACCGCTTCACCTGCAGAAAAACGAATTGCCTCCGTGCACATGATGAAAGACAATTGGTCGTGCCGAATGACAGTAAGCGGTGCCTTGACCCCACCTTCCGGATCAGCGTGTGATTGTTGATGTTGTTGCCGAACGAGGCTTCGACATATGACGATTACAGGATTTACGCATGGCACCAGTGAAGATGTGCCGTTGCAACGGTTTGAGGTTTTCACGGGAACAGGCCGTCGCCGCGACTGGAGCGACGAGGAGAAGGACCGCATTGTCGCCGAGAGCTATAGCGGCGAGATGTCGGTCAGTGCTGTTGCGCGTCGGCATGGGTTGTCGCCCGGACAATTGTTTACCTGGCGTCGGCAGGTGCGAAGTCAGGCGAAGCAAGACTCGCCGTCAATGTTTGTGCCAGCGGTAATTGATCGTCCGGCAGAGCCACCCCCGACACGGCGAAAGACGATAACGAGGAGCGCACTTCCAATTGCGGCAATCGAGCTGGAGGTTGGCGGCGCGATCGTCAGGATCGCATCTGGCACGGACAGCGCGACCATTGCTGCCGTGAACCAGGCCTTGAAGGCTCAGTCGTGATTGGTCCGTCCGGTGCGGTAAAGGTGATGATCGCCACCAAGCCCGTCGACTTCCGCAAAGGTGCTGAAGGATTGGCAGCACTGGTGAAGGCGGAGATGGGTGCTGACCCATTCTCTGGCACGATCTACGTGTTCCGCGCCAAACGAACGGACCGGATCAAGCTGATCTTCTGGGATGGCAGCGGCGTGCGCCTGGTCGCCAAGCGGCTTGAGGATGGCGAGTTCCATTGGCCTCGAATGCAGGACGGCGCGATGCATCTGACGGCCGCACAGTTCTCGGCGCTGTTCGAGGGACTGGACTGGAAACGCGTTCATGCGCCGAGCGAAACGCGCACGCCGGTAAGGGCTGGATGACGGCCGCGACCATTTGAATCAGCACCATCCAGCCTCTCGATCCGAGCGGTAAAATATGCTGTTCTCGATCCATGACGATAACGGCGGACGAACTTCCGGATGACCTGAACGCGCTGAAAGCCATGGTGCTTTCGCGTGAGGCGGAGAATGCCCGCCTGCGTCAGATCATCAAGGAATTGCAGCGCCACCGCTTTGGTCGACGGGCAGAGACGCTTCCCGAGGATCAGCTTCTGCTTGGGTTTGAAGAAGCCGAGCAGGTCGAAGCCGACGGACTGGAAGAGAAGGAACAGGCTGCCACGGCTTTTCGCCAGTCGCAAGTTGCCAAGCGGCGCACGAACCGGGGCTCGCTACCAGCGCACCTGCCGCGCATCGAGGTCGTGGTCGATATCGATGACCACGCCTGTCGTCGACGACCTGCTGCCTTGGGTCTACGCCGCAACGCATGAACTCAAAGCCGTGGCCTGAAAACAGCGCTTACTAATGACATGCGCGCGGCATGTCGTCGGCAGATACCAATTCCTGTTGGCTCGAACATTTTCAGAGGCAGGCGCCCAAAACCCGGGCGAAGCTTATCATCGACACTTTGCAGAAGGCACCATTCACCGCATACAGCGTCAATCGACCCTACTGAGGGAGTCGCATCCATATCGTGGATGATAGCTATCGCAATAATCAATTTTACTAATCTGTTTGGATTTAATAGCACCCGCTGGAGGACACGCACCGAGCGGCGTCCGCCTTCCTGATTACCGGTCGGGGGCTCTTGGGACATGGGTGACAAGCATGTGTGGGATTGTTGGCATAGTGGGACATAAGCCCGTGTCGGAGCGGCTGATCGAAGCCTTGGAGCGGCTGGAATACCGCGGTTATGATTCAGCCGGGATTGCTACGATCTTCGAGCGAGAATTGCACCGACGCCGTGCAGAAGGCAAGCTCGGGAACCTTAAAGCGAGATTGAAAAAAGAGCCCCTGAGCGGCACTGTCGGCATCGCCCACACCCGCTGGGCGACCCATGGCGCACCGACAGAATGCAACGCTCACCCCCACTTTGCCGATGGCGTAGCCGTTGTTCATAACGGCATCATCGAAAATTTTTCCGAGCTGAAGGACGAATTGGCAGAGGTAGGGGCCAAGTTCCAGACCGACACTGACACCGAGGTGATTGCGCATCTCCTGACAAAATTCCGTCAGGATGGCATGGGATGCCTTGAGGCCATGCATGCCATGTTGAAGTGCGTCAAGGGCGCATTTGCTCTTGCCATCCTGTTTGAGGATGATCCAGCGACCATTATGGTGGCGCGCAATGGACCACCATTAGTGATAGGCCATGGCGATGGTGAGATGTTTTTAGGTTCCGACGCGATCGCTCTTGCTCCCTTCACCAACGACATCACATATCTGAACGATGGCGATTGGGCTGCTGTAGGCAAAACGAGTGTCCAGGTTTTCGATACGGAAGGCAACGTCGTTACGCGCCCACGGCACATATCGCTTGCTACCGCAGACCTGGTCGGCAAGGGCAATCACCGGCATTTTATGGAGAAGGAAATCTACGAGCAACCCGAGGTCATCGCCCGTGCTCTTGGTCACTATATCAATGTCAACGATAATCAGGTCAATGCCATTGCAACCGACATCGGTTTTGGCAGGGTTGAGAGCCTCGCAATTTCTGCCTGCGGCACTGCATATCTAGCGGGGCTCGTTGGCAAATATTGGTTCGAGCGCTACGCACGGTTAATGGTTGAAATTGATGTCGCCTCTGAATTCCGCTATCGCGAAATCCCGTTGTCGCTGCGGTCGGCAGCGCTCTTCATCTCTCAATCTGGTGAGACGGCTGACACGCTTGCATCGCTACGCTATTGCAAAGCACAAGGTCTGAGAGTAGGCGCTGTCGTCAATACCGCAGAATCAACTATTGCCCGCGAGGCAGATGCCATCTTTCCGATCCTCGCCGGGCCAGAGATCGGCGTTGCTTCTACCAAGGCATTCACCTGCCAGCTTGCTGTTCTCGCTGCACTAGCCATCGGCGCAGGCAAGGCGCGGGGCACAATCACGGACGACGAGGAGCAGGCGCTGGTCCAAAGTCTGGCGACGTTGCCCGGCGTTATGCGACGAGTGCTGAACGACATCAAGCCGCAGATCGAGCTCTTGTCACGGGAATTGTCGCATTACCGCGACGTGCTCTATCTCGGCCGTGGCACAAATTTCCCATTGGCCATGGAAGGTGCGCTGAAGCTCAAGGAGGTTTCCTATATTCATGCTGAAGGTTATGCGGCAGGAGAATTAAAACACGGTCCGATCGCCCTGATCGATGAAAATATGCCAGTCATCGTCATCGCGCCACATGATCGGTTCTTCGATAAGACTGTCTCCAATATGCAGGAAGTGGCCGCCCGCGGCGGCCGTATCATTCTGATCACCGACGAGACGGGTGCGTCGATGTCGAAACTCCCCACCATGCACACCATCGTGTTGCCTAATGTTGAGGAGATTATCGCGCCGATGATCTTTTCTCTGCCGCTGCAGCTTCTTGCCTATCACACGGCCGTCGTCATGGGGGCAGATGTGGACCAGCCGCGGAATCTGGCTAAATCAGTCACAGTCGAATGATTGTGACGATTTAATTCGCAACTCGCCTCCGAGAAAATCCAAGACTTGACCAGACATCAAATAAGTGAGGTCGTATGCACGAACTTTCGCTCGCCGACGTGCCGTCGCGAATTGGCCAGGAACTCGGTAAATCCGAATGGATCACCGTCGATCAAACCACAATCGATCTCTTCGCCGATGCGACACACGATCATCAATTCATCCACGTGCACCCGGAACGCGCAGCAGTCGAAAGCCCGTTTGGTGGCACTATCGCTCATGGCTTCTTGACGCTCTCGCTTCTGTCGGCGATGAACTTCAGCGGCATGCCAAGGATCCGCGAGCAGACCATGGGCCTTAACTACGGCTTAGACCGGGTGCGTTTCATGTCACCGGTTAAGACCGGTAGCCGCGTGCGCGGTCGCTTCGTTCTCTCTGAATGTCAATTTCGCGGCGCAAGCATGCTGGTGACCACTTACGAGGTGACGGTCGAGATCGAGAACGAGAGCCGACCGGCACTCACTGCCAATTGGATCACGATCATTCAGTTTGACCCAAACGACAGGCCTAAAGGAATTTGACGCCAGCCCGCGCCAGTTGCCTGGTCTACGGATAGTACCGCCATGGACCTAGGCGCTTTTTTTGCATTGAGCGTCTGTTTTCCCTTACGAACGCCTATTGCTTTCAGCCGGTTGACTAGACTTGCGCCGCAAGCAAGGCGGCAGACTGGCATCATGCGCGACATACCGTTATCAGCGAGATCACCAGGCTCGTTCAACGTAAATGATTGTTGAAGTAATGGCGGTTACTCATTTCCGGCCGAGCAGATCACCGAAGCCTGTCGCCAACGCCAGTATGTTGACGACAGCACTGTTAACCTTCCTCGAGGGAAGACGCACCGCTACCAAAAGGATGTGACCGCGTGGCCCCTCGCCATGGAGCCATGAAACGGGACGTAATCCTGCTAAGGCCCTCAACGCGGACTTTCACTAAGATGGAATTGCTTCGCGGCCCTGTACAGAAGAGGACGCTACGCAGGCGTCGCTCCTGATACCACGCTGGTCTTCAGCAGCAGGGCAACTTCGCCAGCATCTCACCATCCTCTCGACCAGGGTCGCGTCTTTTCGGTTGAACAACGCCGACATTGGACGCACGCGACCGGCCATTGGACCTTGTTCACGGGCCGGTGCATTCGATCACAAAATTACGTCGTTTCTATTTCCGTACTGCGCCACGTTGGAAAAGAGAAGCGCCCCAAGGGTGGAACGCTCCTCGGGTCTTCGAATTAAATGAAGCCGAAATTTTCCCCCGTAAACGAGGTAAGATCTGACATGTCGTGCAGATTGTCGACATGAGCGAAGGCATGCGCGTGGTTCGCGGAATCGACATAGGCTAGTGTCGCACCGTGAGTTTTGCCATCATGACCGAGAGTTTTTTCATCATAGTAGACAATGATGTCACCGCGGGCTTCCCCGTGAATAGCGGTCGCGGCGGCAGAGCTGGACGTGAACCCTCGATCGGTGATTACCACGACGTGCTCACCGTGCGCCTTCTCGGCCTCGCCATTGTAGAAAGTGTCCACAAATTCGCCTGGGAAACCCTTCGAATGGTTGATGAAATTTGCGCCAAACAGTTTCCCGTTACCGAAGTCACTGGCGTCCATGACAAAACGGTCTTGCTTCGGGTCGAAATCCGTCACAGTCGTATAGCAGTGCGTTGTTCCAACCATAGGATCGTGGAACCGAAACACGAAGGCGTCACCGTTTTCGCCGCCAGTCAAAACATCTGCGCCGTCACCAGCCGCTAGGATATCCTTCCCCTTTCCGCCGTCGAGCCAGTCGTCGCTCTCGCCGCTATGTGGTATTACGCGGCGCTGTTCGAAGGGGTTGAAGGCGACGTATGAGCCGTCGCTATACAGGACGTCGTCACCATCACCGCCATTGATTGCGTCTGAGCCATCCCCGGCCCAGACAATGTCATGGCCGTCCCCGGCCTCGATGCTGTCGTTGCCGCGTTCAGCCCAAATCAGATCATCGCCGCCGCCGGCTTTGATCCAGTCATTGCGATTGAGTCCATAGATTGTGTCGTCGTCATCGGATCCATTAATAATAAAGGGGCTTTTATCAGTGCCTTTGATCATCATCACATATACTCCTTATGAGGCAGCCGAAGCTGCCAGCACCCCTTATGTTTTCTAAGAGCCTATTAGTGAAATCCATTGATTTGATCTGAAGGATTTGAATGATGGATGCCGAAGTGTTTATCTCCGGACGACTGTGCGCCCTTCGTAGATGGCCGGCAGAATATGAAAAAGACTTAGGGCTATGACAATCGGCGGCCAAGCAGTGGCAACAATGTCCGCGACACCTCGTTGACGAAGGTGAAAGCTTCCTCCCGCGTATACGTTGCAGACAAATCTGCAGAGCACCTGATCTCAGGGTGCTTTGCAGATCGAAAACCTCAGCTCCAGGCATGGAGCGGTGGCTTCTCGCCATTCAGGAAATACTTACCCAAAATGGCGTACTTCCAGCGGACCGGGTCATGCAGAGTATGGGTGCGGGCGTTGCGCCAGTGGCGATCAAGCCCGTGCTCTGCAAGGGTTGAACGCGTTCCTGCCAATTCGAACAACTTGTTGGTCGCCGCAATCGCGATTTCAGTGGAAAGGATCTTCGCTTCGGCGGTAACGATCTGGGCTTCCGCAACGGTCTCCGCATTCGGATCCAGGATCGCCCGGTCAATGGCATAACCTGCCTTTTCAAGCAGCGCCTGCGCCGCATGCAGTCGTAGCGTCAAGTCTCCGATCGACTGGATCGTGTAGGGATCATCCCAGGCGTTGTCGACGCCGGAATCAACCCAGGCGCGGCTCTTGGTGCGCACAAAGCTGACAGTCTCGTCTATCGCGGCCTGCGCGATACCGGTATCGACCGCCACTTGGATAATCTGGAAGATCGCGCCGTCCGCGGTTGGCACCTCATACCCCTTGTAGCCGGGCACCACATGCGTCTTCGGCACTTTGACATTGTCAAGCAAGACCGTCCCCGACACCGTGGTACGCTGGCCGAAGGAGGACCAGTCGTCGATGACTGTCAGACCTGGTGCATCGCGCTCGGCAATCGCATACCAGGCCCTGCCCTCGTCGTCGAGGGCAACGATCGGCACAAGATGCGCGAGTAATGCCCCTGATGAGTAGAATTTCTGGCCGTTGACGACGACATGATCGCCAGCATCGATGAACTTGGTTTCGAAATCCACCGCGCGCTTGGATCCGAATTCGGAAAAGGCATTGCCGAAGCGCGTGCCCCTCAGCACTTCGGCGAACAACAACTTTTGCTGGGCTGGATCCGAAACCGTGCGGATCGCGGCCACGACGCCAAGGTGGTTTTGCGCGATTTGTCCGATCGATGAATCGGCCCCCGAGATGATCTCGATGACCTTCGCAAGAGTCGCATAGGAGACTTCGGGACCGCCGAACGCCTTCGGCACGTTTATCGACCAGAGACCGCTTTGCGAAAACGCGTCCAGTTCCTTCACCGGCCAGATGCGGTCGCGGTCGCGCACGGCCGAATCCTTGATGAACTCTGCCGCAAGTGTCTTCGCGATGGCAATCGCTTCGGCATCGGTCTTGACGATGTGGGCTAGTTCCGACGGGCGCGCAACAGGGGGCACAGCTTTTGCGGCATAGTCGGTATTAATAGTGGAAAGGGTCATGGGGGTGTCTCTTCTTGAATAGTGTTAGCCGACAACGGCCGGGATGGGGGGAGCCACGGCTCTCTTGCCGAGGTAGAAAGACTTGATATCGTCGCGCCCGCGCACATCCTGTGCGTCACCGGTCAGCACCGTGGCGCCGTTTTCGAGGATGATGGCGCGATCGGCATGTTTCAGTGCGATTGCGGAGTTCTGCTCCGCCACAAGGATGGAAAGACCCTCTTCGCGATTGAGGTGGCGCAGCGTCCGGAAAATGTCCTGGACGATGAGCGGCGCCAATCCCATGGATGGCTCGTCGAGAACTAGAAGGCGCGGCCGCGACATCAGCGCCCGGCCAATCGCCGTCATCTGCTGCTCGCCACCCGAGGTCAGGCCGGAAAGTGCACGACGCTTTTCCTTCAACCTGGGAAAACGCGTGTAGACCTTCTCGACGTCTTCGGCGATCTGAGCGCGCGTGCTGCCGCGGCCAAGCCCACCGGAGACAAGGTTTTCCTCGACTGTCAGGCTGCGAAAGCAATGGCGACCTTCAAGCACCTGCACGAGACCGGCACGCACCAGTGCAGCAGGGCTTGTGCGCAGGACATCGAGCCCGTCGAAGCGGATGCTGCCGGAAACGATCTGCCCACGTTCGGCTGGAAGCAGATTGGACAACGCCTTGAGTGTCGTCGTCTTCCCCGCACCATTCGCGCCAAGGAGCGCCAGGATTTCACCGCGCGCCAGGTGGAAACCGACTCCGTCGAGCGCGGTGATGGCGTTATTGTACGTCGCCTTCAGACCATCGACCGCAAGCAGGGTGGTTTCCAGAGCCATGATCGTGTTCCTCTTGCCTTAAAAGGCCGGATTGAGATAATGCGCGAGGTTGGAGAGGGAGGCACCATCCTCGCGCCCGGTTCTTCAAGCCTCGCCTGGTATCAGGCGCGGCTTGAAAGGATCAGTTGGTCGCCGCCTCGGCGTCCGCCGCCGTACGAAGCTTGATGCCCTTCTCGGCCGCGTAGGCTTCGGAAGACTTCTCGATGATGGGCCGCAACAGTGCCCAGTCCGGCGCGATCCAGTCAGAGACGACGTTCCACTTCTTCCCGTCCCATTGTTGGAACGTCACGTAACCGTTGCCTTCGTGATTGTCCCAGGTGACATTGATGGAGTGGAACAGGCCCTTGGCGCCGAGCGCCTCGACACGCGCCGGGTCGAGCTGCAGGTGTTCAAAGCCCCAGCGGACCTCGTCGCCGGTCAGCGTCCGTTTGCCGAACTTCTCCTGTGCGGTGCGGATTGCCTCGACATTAAGGATGCCGTTGACGATACCGAGGTTGTGGTAGACCGAGCCAATACGCTTCTTGTCTTCCAGGTTCCCCTTGCCGGCGTCGTAGATCGTTTTGACGATCTCCTGAACGACGGGGTATTCGGCTCCCGAAGCCTGTGTGGTGATCGCCGTATAGCCCTTGGCTGCATCACCAGCGGGGATGACGTCTTCTTCTGAATTGGACCAGACGTTTCCGATAATGTGATCCGCTGGGAAGCCAACCTTGGCTGCGGTCTTCAGCGCAACCGGGTTCATCACGCCCCAACCGCGCAGGACGACGTAGTCTGGCTTGGCGCGCCGGATCGTCAGCCACTGCGACTGCTGTTCGTTGCCTGGATGCGGCACCTCGATCTGCTGCAGCTCGAATCCGTATTTCTTCGCCAGCAGATCGTAGATGGGGATCGTCTCTTTGCCATAGGGCGAGCCGTGGTAGAGCACGGCGATCTTCTTGCCCTTCAGGCTTTCAAGCCCGCCTTCCTTGGAAGCGATATAGTTCACGATGCCGGAAGTTTCGCTGTAGGGATTGAGCAGCAGCGGGAAAACATAGGGGAAAACGCGGCCATCGGTCGAATCCGTGCGGCCATGGTTGATGGTGATCAACGGCACCTTGTCTGCGGTGATGCGATCGATCATCGCATAGGCAATGCCGACGGAAAGCGGGTTCCAGGCGGCAACGTTCGGGTTGCTCTTCAGGCGCTCGTACGCTTCGACGCCACGTTCGACCTCATACTGCGTTTCAGCTTCCGACCATGTCAGCTTAACGCCGTTGACGCCGCCGTCGCGCGTGTTGATCAGGTTCAGATAATCGATGAAGCCACCGAAGAAGCCGGTGCCGCCGGCAGCATAGGGGCCGACGCGATAGCTCTGGAGCGGAAAATATTGTTCGTCAGCACGGGCCATAGGCATGGCCACCGAAAAGGCGAGGCCGGCGGCAAGAGCCGCAATCTTGAATTTGGAAAGGATCGTCATTTTTGGACATACTCCGGGTATCGACCGGGGCAAGGCGCCGGTCCGGGTTGATCTGATGAAGGCTGTTGGCATTCGAGAGCCTTGATGGCTCCGTTTCGATCAGGACCGCACGATGGCGGCGCCGATTCGTTTTCGGACCCGATCCCACAGGGCGACGAGCCCATCCGGTTCGAGAATCAGAAAGAGGATGATGAGCGCGCCGAGCACGATGCGCTGGCTCATATCCAGCACGCCCGAATTGAAGATATCGCCGAGCAGGAAGGAGCCAAGCCGTGACAGGATCAACGGAAACACGACGATCAGCGCCGCTCCGAAAAAGGCACCGCGGATCGAGGCAAGTCCGCCGATGATGACGATGAACAGGACCTGGAACGATCGGTCGAGATTGAAACCGGCGGGCTCGACAGTGCGCAAATAGGCGAACGACCATAGGACGCCGGCGATGCCGATGATGAAGGAGGAGATTGCGAAGGCCAGAAGCTTGGTTTTCAGCACCGGCACGCCGATGATCCGCGCCGCTGTCTCGTTGTCGCGCAGGGCGATGAAATTGCGGCCGGTCTGCGAATTCACCAAACGATAGGCCAGCCAAGTGAGAACGGCGACCACCGTCAGCGCGAAATAGTATCGTCCGACCGGCCCATCGAAAACAAGACCGAAAACCGAAAGCTGAGGCGCATCGATGACGCCGGATGCGGAATCATTGGAGAACCAGCTGAATTTGGTCAGCGCCCACTGCACAAAAAACTGCGCGGCAAGCGTCGATACCGCAAGGTAAAAGCCCTTGAGGCGCAAGCTGGGAAGGCCGAATACCAGGCCGATGCCGGCGGCTGCTAGACCAGCAAGAACCATGCTGACGATCAAGGGCAGACCGTCGAAGCGAAGATTGAAGTTGAACGCGGCGAAGGCACCCATGGCCATGAAGGCAGCACTTCCCAACGACACCTGCCCCGCATAGCCAGTCAGGATATTGAGGCCGAGGCCGGCGAGGCTGAGCGCCAGAAACGGCAGCAGGATAGCCTCCAAAAGATAGTCGGACCCGATAAGCGGCACAACGACATAGGAGGTGGCAAGCCAGGCCAATGGCATCGCCCAGCGCGCGGGGAGGCGATATACCGGAAGATCGTAGGTGATCGTGGACATCGGTCAGACCCTTTCCACAAGCTTCTGGCCGAACAGGCCGGAAGGGCGCACGAGGAGGAAGGCGAGCGCGATGACATAGGCAAACCAGCCTTCGATACCGCCGCCGAAATACTCCCCGATATAGACCTCCGCCAGCTTCTCGGACGCGCCCATCAACAATCCGCCGACGATCGCGCCTAGGATCGAATCGAACCCGCCGAGGACGAGAACCGGCAAGGCCTTTAGAACGATCAGCGACAGGGAGAATTGCACTCCGACGCGGGCTCCCCACAACAGACCGGCGACCAGCGCCACCAGGCCTGCAGCGGCCCAGACCGTCGCCCAGATCCATGGCAGCCTCAACCCGACGGCCAGTGCGGCGAACTGGTCGTCGGCGACGGCGCGAAAACCAAGCCCGATGCGGGTGTAACGGAAGAAGACAGAGAGCAGCAGGACCATCGAGGCGGCAACGATCGCTGCGAAAATGTCGAACTGACTGATGTAGACACCACCGACATCGAACGGCACGTCCTCGATACCGAGGTCAAGGCCGTGCACCTGCGTACCCCAGATCAGTTGGGCAGCGCCCTCGATGACATAGGAGAGGCCGAGGGTTGCCATGAAGAGCGTGATCGGCGGTTTGTTGGTCAGCGGCCGCAACACCGTGCGCTCGACGGCAATTCCGATAACGACCATGATCGCGAAGGTGATCGCGAATGCTAGCGGGAAGGAAATGCCGCGTTCCGTCAGGCTGACGAAGGTCAGCGCCGCAAACAGGAGCATTGCCCCTTGCGCAAAATTGAGGACGCCGGATGTCTTGTAGATCAACACGAAACCGATCGCGACCAGCGAATACATGATGCCGGAGAGAAGGCCACCGACGAGGACCTCGGTGAAGAACAGCCAGTCGAAATCGGACATCAGATGCCCTCCCCGTTTTCGTTCTCAGGGGCGACACCGAGATAGGCATCGATCACGCGCTGGTCGCGCTGGACCTCGGCGGGCGTTCCATCGGCGATCTTGCGACCGTAGTCGAGCACGGCGACCCGATGGGAGAGGTCCATGACGATCCCGATATCGTGTTCGATCAGCACGACTGTCGTACCGAAACGATCGCGTGCAGCGCGCACGAAATCGGCCATCTCGTTCTTTTCGGTCGCCGTCATGCCGGCCATCGGCTCGTCGAGCAGCAGGATATCGGGCTCGGCCACCAGAGCGCGCGCCAATTCCACCCGTTTTTGCAGACCATAAGGCAGTGTACCGACCAGACGATCGCCAACATGCGAAAGGCGGAGGAACTCAAGCACCTCGAAAGCCCGACTGCGGGCATCCCTCTGTTCCGTGCGGGCTCGACCGAGGCCGACGATCTGTTCGACGAAGCTAGACCGCGTCTTGTGCGCTCGTCCAACCACGACATTGTCGAGAACGCTCAAACCCTTGAACAACGCCAGGTTTTGGAACGTGCGAGCAATGCCGAGACGGGCAAGTTTCTGCGTCGGGACCTGTGCATGGCGGCGCCCGGAGAGCCACACAAAACCGCGATCGGGTCGGTATACGCCGCTGATCACATTTATGATCGAGCTCTTGCCAGCACCGTTGGGTCCGATAATGGCGAGGATTTCGCCGCGCCGTACGGACAGATCGATATCCTTCAGGGCGACGACGCCACCGAAGGACAGATCAATGCCGGCCAGCTTCAGAACGATGCCGTCCTTTGCGCCGGCTTCAATGGGCGAGGTCCAGGCGCCGCCTGTTCCTCTGTCCAAGCCGGCCAAGTGCTCCTGAACGTCCGGCGGAAACGGCGCCGCTCCCAAGCCTCCGAAGGCAAATGTCATAGTGTGCACGCCCCTGCTTTCGCGGCGCGCCACGAGCCCACGGACTCATAGGCGCACGCTATCCCTAAACGAACCACCGGGTTCTTGGCCTGTCATTGTTTCAGGCCGCCAGCTTTCCAGTCGGCCGACAACGTATTGCGATTACTCGGCGGCGACTGCAGTCGCCGTTTCGGCTTCTTCCAACTCGCGGATCAACGGGATGACGTGCTTGCCGAAATACTCGACCTCTTCCTGGAAATGCAGGAAACCGAGAAGGATGAGGTCGGCGCCAGCGCGCTTCAGATTGATAACCCGCTCCGCGACCTGACGAGGTGTGCCGATGAGATTGGAACGGAAGCCATCATTATACTGAACAAGATCCTCGAAAGAGGATTTCGCCCAGTTTCCCTCACCTTCCGGCGAGGATTTTCCGGCTTTCTTCACCTCATGGCCGAAGGCGTTGACGGCCTCGGGATTGGCCTTTTCAATGATCTCGGCCAGAACGGCGCGGGCCTCCTCTTCGGTCTCGCGCACGATTGCGAAGGCATTGACCCCGACGCGCACCGAGTGGCCGCTGGCCTTTGCCTTACCCTGAATATCGGCGACCTGCTTTCTGATTTCCTCTGGCGTGTTGCCGTTGGTAAAATACCAGTCGGAAACACGCGACGCCATGTCGCGCGCCGCGCGCGAGGAGCCGCCCTGGAAGATTTCCGGCTGTGGATCGGTCGGCTTTGGCTTCAGCGAATAATTGTTGAAGCGATAGAAATCGCCGTGGAAGGTGAAATTGTCTTCGGTCCAGATGCCCCGCAGCGCGCGGATGAATTCCTCCGAGCGGCGGTAACGCTCGTCATGATCCAGCCAGTGTTCTCCGATCGCGTGGAACTCGCCGCGGAACCAGCCACTGACGATGTTGACGGCGACACGACCATTGGTGAGGTGATTGATCGTCGCAATCTGCTTGGCTGCCAGTGTCGGATTCCATGGTCCCGGCAGAATGGCGGCGATCACCTTCAGTGTCGTCGTCGATTCCAGCAGCGCATGGCTGAAGGAGACCGATTCATGCTGAAACTCGGCGCCGTAACCGGCGGTGAAGCGAACCTGGCTCAGTGCGTAATCGAAGCCGCTGGCCTCGGCGATCTGCGCCAGCTTTCTGTTGTACTCGATCGTCCAGCTGGTCCGTTGCTCGATGTTGGAAATGACGAGGCCGCCCGAAACATTGGGCACCCAGTACGCAAATTTGACCGGCTCTCTGCTGGCGTAGGACATGGTACTCTCCCTAGAAATGGCTAAGCTGACGCGGCGACGAGCGCTGGTCGGTTTCCATGGGCGCGGTCGGCAGCGGCGTTATCTGAGACCGGCAGCACCTGCGCGAGTTCTGAAACGGCGCGCTCAATGCGCTCGCGAACCGCAGGGCTGGTGATCTCATAATCCACGAAATCGCATTCAGTCGCGTAGATCGAAGTCGGCAGCGTCAGGGCGTTGAAGAAGCCGAACAGTGGGCGCAACTGATGTTCAATCATCAAACCGTGCAGCGGTGTGCCGCCTGTCGCAGCTAAAATGACCCGCTTGCCGGTTAGTGCGCGGTAGTCAACAAGATCGAAAAGATGTTTAAGAGCGCCGGCATACGATGCCCGGTAGACCGGCGACCCGACTACCAGGACATCAGCCGCCTCGACGGCGTCGATAATCGAACGCCCCGCGGCATCCAGCTGGTCGGATCGAAGCGCCTTGAATAGAACGGGAGCAGCGTCGACCAGCTCTATGGTTCGCCGTTCGAGGCCCAGCTTCGATGCCGCTGCTGCGACGACGGCCTCCACAACAGAGGCAGTTCGGGATGGTTGCTTGACATTGCCTGATAGCCCTAGAATTTTCATTTCGTTGCGCCTCAATTGTTGGCGTAGTTTATATATTTAATAGACTAATGACAACGACTGAATTCTAATATTCGTTCAAAGTGTGGAATTCTGATCCTGGAATTCCATGTCGACCGAAATAATAACTTAGCAGCAGTGCACGGTGCCCTCGATGTGGCGTTCGACGCGCCATTTGGCTACCGTTGTGTTGAAGATAATCGCACTATAGGAATTCGAACCATCCCAAAAATCTAAGCGGTCGATTTCCCTTAGATGCCTCCGTTCCGCTGCTGTGCGTGACCTTTTGCCGACCGCCGTCGTCAGAACCAGCCGCCTGACTACCGCCAGCTGCGTGCGACATTCCTCACCAACCGCCGCAAGCTTGACTAGGTACTGAGCGACATCAAGGTGTGGTGAAATGGTAAGTGAGCAAAAATTATGTATTTGGCGGTATCAGTAGTCGAGTAGAACGAATCCGATCGACTGCCACGAGAGATTGCCTTGCCTGTCACCTTGAACCTCTACCTCGACGATTCCGGTACTAGACATCCCACCCACAAGGTCGGGAAGAAAGCGGCGCACGGGTACGACTGGTTCGCACTCGGTGGAATCCTGGTTCGAAGTGACGCAGAGGAACATGCCCGAGACCTTCACGCAGAGTTCTGTGCGAAATGGGAAATCACCGCGCCCTTGCACTCCTCGGAAATCAGATCGCAGAACGAGAACTTCGATTTGCTACGGGGTTGGGAGAAGGACAAACTGAGAGCATTCTACGAGGAACTTTACATTCTGATGCGAGAGGCGCCCGTGGTCGGTATCGCGTGCACTGTCGACCGCCCCGGATACTGTGGACGATACCTCGACCAGTACAAGAAGAATCCTTGGATGCTCTGCAAAACCGCATTTACTGTCGTCGTTGAACGCGCCGCGAAATGCGCTATCGCCCAAGGCATGAAGCTGCGCGTGCATCCTGAGCGCTGCAACAAGGCTGAGGATGCGAACCTGGAGGGCTACTACAAGGCTCTAAAGGCGGAGGGAATGCCGTTCGCTAAGGAAAATTCCGATAAGTACGGCCCCTTGACCCCCGAGCAGTTGAACCAGACGCTCTACGAGTTCAAGACCAAGCAGAAGACTTCGCCGATGGCGCAACTGGCGGACCTGTATCTATGGCCGATCTGCATGGGCGGCTATCATGCCAGCAATCGTCCTTACCAGCGCCTGACCGACGACGGAAAGCTGATTGACTGCCATATCAAGGAAGACGAGCGGCCGATGCTCGGATCCAAATATAGCTGCTTTGAGAATGTCGAACGGAAGGCCTAAAAACTCAAAAAGCCTCCGACGTTTCCATCGAGGCTTTTGGGCGACCGCAAAGGCGATCTCATGGGCCAGGCCCGACTGAACAACTATCGTACCCCATGATTTGTTGCAAGGAATTTTTCGCTAAACTGAATTGACCTGACGGCGGTACGAACGCAACATTCGTCGAAATTGTACGAACTGGGATCGCTCGTTCCCTCGTAACCTATGACCAAGCCGCTGTTGTTGTCGACATCCCACCGCGCCATGACGCCCACCGTCACCGTCCGCGCGGCTGCCGCCTCCGTCGATGAGAAACTCGATCCCGACAACCTTGCCCGTAGGATAGCTTCTTGGAACACGATGTGTACGATCCGGCACAAAATGCTGCGATGTTGATGGTTTGGGGGCATTCGCTCTCGTGTCTCAAGCCAACTACGGATGACGAGCCAGCTAACTTATTGCTGCATTCCTAGGCCGATTTCCGCAATCTCACTCCCCAATTGCTCGCCTCAGCCGAAGATCATGTCAGAAACGATCTGATCGGTAGGGCTGCCGCTATCGCCAAGTCCCTGTTTCACCCCATTGCGATCGGCCGCAGGTCGATTTTGGCTCATTTTGCACTTTCCCTGCAGCGACACGACCGGCGGGCGAATACCATTAATGCCACGAATTTGAGCATGAATGTAGGCTTCGGGAGCGTCAGTGACTGACCAAGGTAGCGAGCGTGACACCTCGTGGATTCTCGTGAGGCGCGACACAATCTCAAATAGTCGTTCGGCTTCTTCGAAAAACTCGACCGGCCCGCAGGCGTGAACCGCTGTGTAATTCCACGTTGGGACAACCTTCCCATGCTCTGCTTTCGAAGCGTACAAGGACGGCCTCACATAGGCGTCCTGCCCCATAAAGACTGCAGTCTATGGCCGATGACAGAAGCCTGCCACTGCGGGTTCGGTCGCGCCAGATGTGCATAGAGGACGCCCCTTTCTCCCTCGGCCTCATCGAGGAATATAGGTAAGGGAGTGGCCATCGGCCCGTTGGGTGTAGCCGTCACGAAATTGGCGAGGCGACAAGTGCAAATATGCGTTCTGGACTCGTCAATGGTGTCATAGCCAGCGTCCTTCCTCAAAGCCCCGAGACTTTAGGCTTCCTGTCGGAGTCTGGCCGGCTTTCTGGCGACTTATTACAAATGTAGTCAAATGGGGGAGGACAACGGTTGTAGACTTGTTGCTTTGGCTGCACGCGATTTCGTAGTCTCACGCTCGAATTTTTCGCCTCGATCGACTGCGTCGGCAATTGTGCGCTTGCATCATTCTTCGGGCAGGCGAAACGGGTTTCACTTGAATTGTGCTGTAATCGAGGTTGATTGAAATGCATTCGCTCCCTCTAACCGCTGCGGTGTTGCCGCTGCTTTTGTCATCTTGCATGCTCGGGCCCGACTATGCATCGCCGGAAACGCCTTTACCGTCGAAGTTTTCCGAGGGTGCAAAACAGAGCGTCGGCGATGTTGCGGTGTCGGCATGGTGGAATTCCTTTTCAGATCGTACGCTCAACCAGTACGTTGCCACCGGCCTGGATGAGAACCTCAGTGTTCAGCAGGCGCTCGAAAGGATTAATGCCGCCGCCGCGGACGTCACCATCACTGGCGCCGGGGGCTTTCCCAACCTTGATTTTGGAGCATCACACACGATCTGCAAAGCGCGAGATGTCACGAGCACCCAGAATATCTCCGGGGGGCAACTATCGTTGACCTGGCTGCTGGACGTATTCGGCCAGTACCGGCGCAGCACCGAAAGCGCACTTGCTTCTCTTGATTCTGCGCATGCGGCTGTCGACGTCGCAAAGCTGGCTCTAATCAAAGATCTTGTTTCCTCCTACATCGACGCCCGGTACTACCAGCAGCGCGTCTCCATTTCTCGAGCGAACCTGAAGTCGCGCCAGGAGACCTACGATCTCACGAATTTTCAACTCGAAGCGGGAGCAGCTTCCCGGCTGGATGTCTCGCAGGCCGAAGCGCTTGTCCAGTCGACGATTGCCGAATTACCAAGTCTGGAACTGAATTTCCGCGTGTCGGCTCATCACATTGCTACCCTCATCGCCTTGCCGTCGGAAATGGTGGTCAAGCAACTGCAGAAAAACGAAGGGCAGCCGGTCTATCGCGAAAAGATCAATGCCGGAATTCCCGCCGATCTTATTCGCAATCGACCCGATATTCGCGAAGCTGAGCGGAATCTCGCTGCGGCGACTGCAAAGATCGGCGTGGCGGAAGCACGGCTTTATCCCGCGATAACGCTCTCCGGCTCGATCACACCTTCCTATATCAATCAGCGTGGCCGTCGCGGCGATATCTCGAAATGGTCCTTCGGGCCGAGCCTTGACCTCCCGATTCTGGACGGCGGCCGTTTGCGGGCAAACGTGGAGACTTCTAAATCGGCCGCGGCAGCAGCCTACATACGCTGGAAATCAACCGTGCTGACAGCTGTGCAGGAAGTCCAGGACGCTTTGACAGCCGCCCGACGCGACGTTCGCACAGTAAACTCACGTCACAGGCAAGTGGAAACGACCGAAGAAACACTGAAGCTTTCGGTGGACTCGTACAAGGATGGCGCCTCGTCTCTGCTCGATGTTCTCGACGCGCAAAGGCAGGTGTCCAGCGCTCAGGCAGGCCTCGCTACGGCAATCCAAAAATTGGCCAAGGATCACGTGCAGTTGAATGTCGCAATCGGCGGTGTTTTTGCGGCTCCCATGGTCGCGTCGCCCTGGGTGGAGGCTTCGCGGGTGTCGCAGCAAATGCAAACGTCCGGTCGCACTCGCAGTAGTCGAGCATTGCATTGTGAGATGTTTTAACCTGATCACGTCATTGGCGCGCCAGCGCCCGAGTTGCATTGGCGCCGGCGGGGAGGCCGGCGCCGTATTAAAACTTAGGATGCAGCCGAAGCGGAGTCGGAGGGGATTTCTCCGAGATGGTCTTCAGAATCTGCGAAGCGAGCTTGTAGGGCGCGCCTGGGAGTTCGGGCGGCGATCTTCGAGGTAGCCCTTGTAGTGCTTCCTGAGAAGGAGTGTGGCACGCGAATCGAAGCACCTCGGTCGGCAACGCCGTAGGAGAACTTGTTCCACGAAGCCGTGTTATGCTTGCCGGTCAGGCGCTTGTCGTTGTCAGGACCGTAGACGCTGATGTGGTCCATATGCCCACGTCAGCGTCGAAAAAATAGCCTGCGCCCCGGGCTGTTTTAATTAGACGGGGGTTGGCCGGATCTGCTTCAAGCTTTCGGCGCACGCGCAAAATGAGGACATCAACGCTTCGGTCATACACCTCTTCTCCCCGGACACGGCTCGCAAGTAGAAGCTGTTCTCTCGTCATAACGTCACGTGGCCTTTCCAAAAAGGCTACTAAAAGATTGAATTCACCGGCCGTCAACTTGACCTCATCGCTTTCTTCAGAGGTTAACTGACGCTGCCTAAGGTTCAAAGTCCATCCGGAAAAATGAAAGGAACGTCGATCTTTTGCCCGTGGGCTGATAGGCCGCCGGCGCAATGCTACGCGGATACGGGCTAAGAATTCGCGCATTCCAAAAGGCTTCGAAATGAAATCAGTTGCGCCGAGCTCCAGTGCAACAACTCGATCTGCCTCCTCAAGGCGGTCGCCACTAATGGCAATGATGGGGATATCCCATTTCACCGTCATATTACGCACGATGTCCGATCCATCTTCACGACCCAGATTAAAATCAAGAACCACAAGGTCAACCGGTTCACATGCGAGCACACGTTTCAGCTGCCCACTATCGCTGACTGCGGTTACCTTAAAGGCATGCAATGTCAGATACTCGACAATAAGATTGCGCATGGCGAGGTCGTCATCGGCGACAAGAACGTGTTTCAATCGCGTACCTTTCAAACTTATCTACGCTGGCAACTCCAGGCTACTGGTTTGTATTCGCTCGTTTCCAATGAAGTCACCAGTTCCGTGCACGCTTGAGAAGCGACCCAAAGTTCGCGATTTGGTGAAAGACACAATTGGTCGCAAATATTCTGCCAGCGGCGCATCCGTTAGAAACAAACTTCTTGGTCCGCCAACTCACGCGCGGCCGTTCGTCGAGGAATGCGCAACGATGACAACGAGGCCCGACAGGCCGGGTGTTGGCCTTAAAGCGTGATGTTAGCGACGTGCTTTCGATGCGATCTATCGGTTCCACTTCGTTTGACGCGGTTGATAGGATGCGAGAGTTGTAGCCGATTGAGCGGGACGACTATTTTTGCGGCCCGAATTCGATCATCTAATGCTCTTCCGATGAAAGCGTCGCGTTTCCCGGTGGTAGCGAATCTCAGTGCTTTTAGCGTGGTGTATGACATTGAGTTGGCATTCCAGCCCATTGCAGCGAGCTTCTTCCTGCTGTTCATCCAAGCACGCTTGAGCAGGGTTGGCCGGGCAACGTGACACGATGTCGTCGCGTTATAAATGGAGGAGCACTGTGGGCGATACTAACCAATCCGGGCCATCCTGCACTCCTTGACTCGTCCTTTGCCGCCTTCGAATTTGTCGACGTCAGTCTTCCTAAGTGATTCAATGATATTGGTGAAATTGATAGTTTGAATGAAATCCATCCACGGAACGGATGCTTAAATGACGCAACGCCTAAATGCCTGGAGCCGTTTGATGTGAACCGTGCATGATTGCCGGACGCTCCAACTTTTGAGAAAGTGGAGCCGGTATGAGCAAGACAACGAACAAGTTTTCACCGGAAGTCCGCGCCCCCGCCAAGATCGGCTGCACTGCGCAGACGTTCAGTGGGAGGGGTGAAGAAGGCCGGGTGGACAATGGTCCCCGACTTGGGCTCCCAAGCGACGTCGCCGAAAGGATGAAGGCGCTGGAGCGGAGAACCGTGAGCTTCGGCTGGCCAACGAGATTTTGTGCAGAGCGTCAGCATTTTTCGCGATGGCGGAGCTCGACCGCCCATTGAAGCGATGATCTCGTTCATCGACGAACACCGCGCAGTGTTCGGGTCGAGCCGATCTTCATCGGTTTTGAAGCTTGTCGTTCTGATGGAAGGTCAGGGCGGCGTTGCGTTGGCATGATCCGCTTAACACGTGCGAACGGAAGGTCGCATCAACTGCTTTGCCTTTTTGCAAAGATCCGCTCATTCGTCAGGCGAGCAAATCTGCTATGAGGCAATACCAGCAATCGCCTCCAGGAACGCATCAATCTCTTCCTCGGTATTGTAATAATGTGGCGACGCTCGCACCACGGGCGGGAGTTGTCGCGTATAGGCGTCCACGGGTGTACTAGAGGGCGGGGAAACCGAGACGTTGATTCCGTTGCCAGCCAGGTAGGCCATGACGGCTGGCGAATCCCAGCCGTTAACGGTGAATGAGATGATGGACGCGAGCGGCGCCCCAAGATCATGTACGGATACGGCACGCATCCCCCTCAGACCTTCCCGAAGCCTTGAAGAAAGGTGACTGCAGCGCGCTTCGATGTTTTCGAGCCCTATTTCGAGCGCGTAATCCACTGCTGCCCGCAGGCCGAGACGAACCGAATAGTTCTTCTCCCATGTTTCAAAACGCCTGGCATCAGGTCGCAATTCGTATCGATCCGGACCAGTCCAGGGCGCGCCATATAGGTCGATCATGGCTGGCTCGATCTTATCCAGGAGTGATTTGCGCATGTACATGAATCCCGTTCCCCGTGGGGCTCGGAGAAACTTCCTGCCGGTAGCAGTCAGGATGTCGCACCCGAGCGCGTTGACATCGATCGGGATTTGACCCGCAGCTTGGCATGCGTCGAGCAGATAGAGAATGCCATTTTCGCGCGCTATTCGGCCGATCGCTGCTGCTGGATTGATAAGCCCGCCGTTGGTCGGGATCCAGGTAACCGCTATCAACCGAACGCGATCATCGATCATTTTCGCCAGTGCGTCCGGATCAAGGACCCCAGAAGCGTCATTCGGAATGACTTCGATCGATACACCGGTGCGCCTGGCAACCTGCAGAAAGGCGATGTAGTTGGCTGCAAATTCGGCACTTGCCGTCAGGATCCGGTCTCCAGGTCCGAAAGCGAGGGAATAGAAGGCGCGTTGCCAAGCGATCGTCGCATTTTCAGCTATCGCAATCTCGTCACGGGCGCAGTTTACGAAGGTGGCCAAGCTGTCGTATGTCCCCTCCAGTAGAGAGTTGGCCTCAGCTGCGGCTTCGTATCCGCCGATCTCCCCTTCCCGGCTTAGGTACCCAACCACCGCTTCAATAACAGGGCTCGGCATCAGCGCAGCACCAGCATTGTTAAGGTGGTTTCTGTTTTTTGTGCCGGGGGTATCAGCACGCAAGCGAAGAAGGTCCAAAGTCTTGCGAGCGTCGCGGCTGATTTGCGACATGAGGGATTCCTTCCTTTGATCGAGCGTCAATCTTGTTGACGCAATCGGCGCTGTCACGGAAGCTGACAACTTCGCAACCCGATGTGCAGAATTGAGCGACGGGGCGTAAGCGTCCGCCAATTCAGCCGGCCAGAGCGCTCCGCGCAGTCCGATTTGCGAAACTTCACGAAGACCAAGGTGAGTTTCTCAGAAGGCGTTGTTCGTCTCGACGAACCAGCTCTTTCACGAATTGCTTTACGGCTCTCACTCTTGGAAGATAGGCTAGGTCTTGATGTGCAGACATCCAGATCTCGCGCTCGCCGCTCAGCTCGTCGAGCACTGGAACGAGACCCAGGTTTAGACTGAGTGCGAATTCGGGAAGGGCTACAATTCCTGCGCCCGCAGACGCCGCGAACATCTGCGACATCATGCTATTTGAGCTGAACGCAATTTTTGGGGTGGGTACGAGTTCCTCTAGCCAGAGCACGCTTTCGAGCTGAATCAGCTCCTCGATATAGCCAACAAAGCGGTGCTCGCTAAGGTCCGCCGCCTGAGAGGGAACGCCATTTCGCTCAAGATAAGCCTGCGAAGCGAACAACCCAGTCTTGAAACGTCCGATCAGCTGACTGTCGAGAGAAGTTCCATGGGGCTTGAAGAAGCTTAGGAATAAATCAGCTTCCCGGCGAGCGACCCGAACGGTTTGCGGCGATGTTACAAGCTCGAGGTCTAGATCAGGGTACCGGCTACTGAGTTCAACGAGGCGCTCGGAGAGATAAAGCGTTGCGATGCCTTCCATGGTGGCCAATCTGACTGTGCCGCGTATTTCGTCACGATTGCTTACGTCGCTGCGAAGAGCATTCACGCCGTTTTCGATTTCCTCCGCTCGCCGCATTGTAACTAGGCCGGCCGATGTCAGGAGAAGTCCATCTTTGGTCCGTTCGACGAGTGCACTGCCAACCGTATATTCCAGGCGAGCAAGTCGACGAGATACGGTGGAGTGGCTGACTTTTAGTTCGCGAGCGGCGCCGGTCATGCTCTTGCACCGGACGACGATAAGGAAGAGTTTGAGATCGTCCCAATCAAGATGATCGATTGCAGTCGCCATGCTACCTCCGTCTATTTTTGCACAGGGTAGTGCATCCTATTCGGGTTGGCTTGCAATTTCGTTTTGATAGTCTCAAACGTGCTGTGCCGCTGTATGTGTGGTGCGCAGTGAAGTAAAATATCTTGCGGAAACGCTGATCGCCAGCAGGTCGCACTACTTGACCTACCTTGGGAGAACGCATGTCCAGACGAACTGTGAATGCTTCAAACGCTGCGGCAGTGGGACCGTATTCGCACGCGGCATGGGCCGGCGATCTTCTGTTCTGCTCCGGCCAGACACCGCTAGACCCCGGCACCGGCAAACTTGTCGACGGAAATGTAGCCGACCAGACACGCCAGTGTTTCGATAATCTGTTTCAAGTCCTTGAGGCAGCAGGCCTGGGATCGGATGATGTCATATCCGTCAACGTCTATCTCACCGACATGAGCGACTTTGGTCAGATGAATGAGATTTACGCCACACGTTTTTCACCACCCTACCCTACCCGGCCCGAACCACAATCGGCTGTGCGAGCCTGCCGCTTGGAGCACGCATTGAAATCGGTCTAACAGCGAAACGACATTCTTGAGCCTGACTCGCCGAGCTTGTCGAGATTGCTAATGGCGAGCCTTAATCAGTAGAGGAATGTCGATGGGAAACATGAAATTCTGGGCCTCGGCTGCTCATATTGCCCCCGTCTATCTCGATCCTGGGGCGAGCGCGGAAAAAGCTTGCTCGGTGATAGCAGAGGCTGCCCGAAACGGCGCATCGCTCGTCGTATTTTCGGAGAGCTTTCTTCCCGGTTTCCCCGTCTGGGCAGCACTTTACCCGCCCATTCAATCGCACCAACATTTCAAACGCTTTTTGAGAGCTTCGGTGTACATAGACGGCCCGGAAATTGAGCGTGTGCGAAAGGCAGCCTCCGATAACGGTGTTTTCGTTTCAATCGGTTTTTCCGAGCGCAACCCGGCAAGTGTCGGAGGGTTGTGGAATAGTAATATCTTGATTTCCGATACCGGACAAATTCTGATCCACCATCGAAAACTGGTCGCGACCTTCTTTGAAAAACTGGTCTGGGATCCAGGCGATGGCGCAGGATTGGTCGTTGCAAGCACGAGGATTGGTCGTATTGGCGGTCTGATTTGCGGAGAGAATACCAATCCGCTCGCGCGCTACAGTCTGATGACGCAGGGCGAGCAAGTCCACATCAGCAGCTATCCGCCGATCTGGCCCACTCGCGTCCCGACAGAAAGCGACAACTACGACAACCGAGCGGCCAACCGCATTCGTGCCTCGGCGCATTGCTTCGAGGCCAAGTGCTTCGGAATTGTTGTCGCTGGTCGCCTTGATGAAAGCGCACGCGAGTCGATTGCGTCAGATGATCCTGCCATCGCAGCGACCATAGATGCCAGTCCGCGGGCCAGTAGCTTTTTCCTGGGGCCAACTGGAGCGCCAATGGGCGATGAAATGATCGAGGAAGGTATCGGCTATGCCCATATCGATCTCGACGACTGTGTTGAACAGAAGCGCTTTCACGACGTCGCTGCTGGTTACAACCGCTTCGATATTTTCGACGTTGTCGTAAACCGAACGCGCCGAAAGCCGATCAGATTTGTCGAAGGTAGCACCGAGGAGCCTCGAAGAGGCCCTGAGGCACTGGCCTTGCCGGAGTAAGGTGATGACGCGGACCGCTATGCGCATGACGAAGAAGGGCTTTTCCTTTCAAGGCCCGACCGACGGCGTTCATGCCCTCAACTCGTGGATCACCCCTGAAGATGATCTTTTTCTAGTCACGCATATGGGGTTCCTGGAGATCGACCCCGAGCATTGGCATTTGGATGTTGATGGCCTCGTGGGTAACCCGACGAGATTGCATCTGTCTGACCTTCAAGCGATGCCACAGCGAGAGTACATGTCGTTTCACGAATGCGCTGGAAGTCCGCTTGCACCGACAGTGGCTAAACGCAGGGTCGGAAATGTAGTTTGGAAAGGTGTGCCGCTGTCGCTTGTTCTGGAACGCGCAAAGATCAGCAGTCATGCGTCCTACATCTGGACTTCCGGCCTCGAGTGGGGCGAATACGCAGATGTTGAAGAGGCCTTTCAAAAAGACCTGCCGATCGGCAAAGCACTTGCAGAAGAAGTTATCCTCGCACTTGAGATCAACGGTCGGCCACTCACTCCAGAACGCGGAGGACCGGTCCGACTGGTCGTGCCAGGTTGGTATGGCACAAACTCCGTAAAATGGGTTGGTTCGATCACGGCTGCGGATCGGCGCGCAAGCGGCGCCTATACGACGCGCTTCTACAATGACCCTACGGCGTCGGGGATGAAGCCGGTTTGGGGCGTCGCCCCGGAGTCCGTTATCGTATCGCCGTCGCCAAGAGATCTGCTGTCAGCGGATATCCCAACGAAAATATGGGGCTGGGCTTGGGGAGATCATCAGATCTCCAGCGTCGAGGTCAGCGTGGACGGTGGAGGCTCATGGCAGACTGCCTCAGTAGGGCCGCGCGAGGGAAGAAGTTGGCAGCGGTTCGACTTGCCGTGGACCCCTACATCTGGCCAGAATATCTTGCTATGTCGGTGCACGGATGAATTTGGGGAGGGACAGCCGCTGACTGACGCGAGAAATGCGGTGCACACGGTTCAAATTGACGTTGATCCTTGATCCGGAGCCCACTGTGATATTGGGATGGGTATCCACGGAGCACTCCGGTCTGCCACATCGACAGGACAAGAGCTTCCTGCGAAATTTACGATCGGGTGGAACCGAAGCTGTAGCCCGCCGTCACACCAGCCCACGCACGAAAAACACCACCCATTGAGGGGCCCAGGCGATGGTCGCGATTATGCGGGTAGATCAGCAGTTGTCGCAGCACCTGTCCGCGTCAACCATTGGCGAAACTTATTTTGGAATGCGGAGGTATCGTCTTAATGGCCATCCGTCGTCCCCTAGTCATCTCTAGGTGCATTTCGTTTGTGACTCGATTGAGAAAACCATGTGCAAGAGCCCTCACCGTTCGTCGAATGTGCGAATCGTAGCTTGCCTTGCTGCCTCATCCGGAAGACCGGATTCTCGGGAAAACCTCTCGCCTCCCAAGGCAACGTGGTTGTCGTCGAACTTATTTCGACGGCAGCCACCTGTTGTGGCTATGGGACCGCCTGTGTCGCGAGGATAAAAGTATCAATGTCCCGGGGAGCGAGCGCCGGTGACTGGCGCGATAGGAATGCGGTTCGTTTTTGCTTTGCGGGGTGTCGCCCACCCAGAGAAACTACTCGGATCTACCGCAAGGGGGGCCAGGATGTCATCGTTTCCAACCTGCCGAGAACGCTTTTGTGCCGGCCGAATATAATGGTGGCCCGAGTAAACCGACTTCGGCGTAAGCGGTGTTCTTCCCACGCGTTCTCTTGTCAGCGATCTATGTTCGACATTCAATACAAGCGTGAAGGAAGTTACTTCGTCGAAACGCCGATTCAGCCAATAAAATCAAATCACTGGCGACCGTCGTTATGGTGACGAAATACTCAATCCGACCAACATTTCGGAGTTGGCAGATAGAGGCGACCTTTTCGGGCTGCTTGAGAGAGTCATAGCCGTAAATGACCACTTCGACCATTGGCCGTCATCAACGGAGATTGTCAGCCTGAACATTCGCGGACTCAAGTAAACCTTCAATTTGCATGCTAAATACTATACGATGGCGAGCTCTATGGTCGCATCATAAGGTATTAAACGTACATTGGTGCGGGATTCTAAATATATAAAAAAATATATTATTGCTATATATTGATCTATGGCGGAGCGCCGTCTAGACCTGCTCAACACGCGACAGAGGGCTGCCTCTGGCCAGCGACGGGAGGGTTAGATGAACCGACGTGACAAAATGCATCCAAACAAAGCCAGGTGTGATAGCCCGGAAATGAGGCTCGCCTTCCTCGATCGCGAACGTGTAGTTGCTGCAAGGCGTGCTATTCGCTGGCCGCCCGCACGGAACGACCATTTGGATGCGCTTCGCGAAGTCGCTGATAGCGGAAGATATGTTAACCGTCCCGTTGTGACCGGCATGGGCCTACCCAAAGCACTTCTCGCCACCAAGCACGAACCGGAGGGAATGGGTCAGATCACATGGTCTCTTTCAAAATCTGAACGTGTTTTTGATTGCGCTGGCAGTGATTCTGACAACGGCGAAACCATCGCTACTGATGGACAAGTCAAGGCTTTCGCGAACCGCGGATACACGCGTCCACCAAAGAGCTATTATGAGCATGTTGATTTCGAAAACTGCCACTACATTGATGGCACATGCAGGCCTTGCGAAGACGGTTTTCTTAAAGCCGGCCGCTTACGAAATACGACCGGCGGTAGACATTGGATTAGCGCGCGCCATCCCGACGCGGCCTTTTGAAACTTGTGGCAGGATGCGATAGCTGCCAATTACGGCCACAGCTGTAAAGCAGGTGTCGATGCCGAATCTGGTTCGGGCGCGAAAGGCATTGCCGGTATTGGAAGGGCCGACTAATTCAGCCTTCAATTCGAAGCGACCGTCCGGTCTCAATGCAAGAAGCTCCTGTAGGGTCCTTGAAGGATATCGACAGAGGAAAACTATCAAATGCGGTGTTGCAAGAACGCGCCCCAAGGTCGTGGGGCTGACTCAATTTTTTCTACTGAACCAGAACCTGCAAAGGCCGATATTGCCTACTATGCTATCCGACGAATTCTCCACAGCTACGGTCGTGTGCCGGGGCAACATCTCAGGGAACAGGATCTAGCGTCTAAGCTCGGTCTTGGTCGAACGCCAGTTCGCGAAGCGCTTCAGCGGCTTGCAGCTGAAGGCAAGATCCAATACATCCCTCAAAGAGGCTTTTTCACGAGGCCAATGTCGGAAAGAGCTCTGTTAGATGTCTATGTTGTCGGACGTGAGACCCTGATCTCGGCATTAAATCGAATGCGGCCGCAGGTCCCAGACAGTTGGACCGTGACGGATAAATTGTCCCCTGACGAACTTGCCTTAAGGGCAGAAGCGATATTCACTAAAATCGCCCAAGAAGCATCGAATTGCGAGGCTTGCAAAATCGTCCAACGATTCTGTTTTTGCACTCACCCTTTACGAATGGAAATAACTGCGTCGGAACTTCGGCCCGCGTTTGTTGAAAGCCTCGGGAAGCTAATTGCCGCAATGTCTGAACTTGGCACGGCAACGACCCTGGTGGAGTCCGCGTTGATGAACCACCTCGATCTAGAACAGGGTGATGTCTCAAGGATTGTACAAGAGGTAAACGAACGTGGATTAACAGGTTTTCCGGCGCCTGCGAAAAGTTTGTGACATCGCATACCGTCATCTCGGCGAATGATCCCAATCAACGAGCCTGAAGAATTTTGTCGAGTGCCGCGCATATCTGCGGCTGCTGCGGGCAATTCAAAAGCTCGATGTCGGATCACCTACCAGCATTTAATTATTTTGCCAAATAAAGGAGGCTGCCGCCATCCCTTCAGCATTCCAGAATACAGCGCTGGCAAAGCGAAAGGTGCCTGTGTCGTATCGGCAACGCGCTCCGCAGGTTTCCATTTGCCGCGGCTTGCCCAGGCCAGCTATGTTGATCGAACGACGTTTTCAGCCGAAGTTTCAAAAGACATTGTGCCAAAAATCATAACAGCCAACGGGATCGACGCTGCGAGCTTGAGGACAGAGGTTACGCCAGGCGGGTATATCCTCAATCCAATGCATCGCTTCAGACCGAGGGTGATCTCGATGACGCCGCAGCGGGTTGACTTGCCGGCTCCCTAGGCTACGTCTTCCACCAATATCCTCGCATAAACAACACGACAGGGAAGACAGGCTTTTTTGTCGTGCGGTTTCCGCAGGGCAGCCTTAACGCCACCGTCGCACAAAGATTTTTCGAGGCAGCGGACGCAACGAGAAAAGGCTTGGGCGGCGGATATGCCCTGTTGGGTGACGAGCAGATCTTCCTTAATAAAAGAATTGCGAAGGAAAGCCTTATAGCGGACTCGATGACGCAAGCTTCCGAGACGGATTGAGCCGTGCAGCCGTATTCCTTGGCAAGCCAAAACCAAGGGTTTCTTTCTTCGGCATGCGACCGCACACTTTGTTGGGAATGATTGGCAGAGGTGTAATCGATGTTCTCCTCCCACGTGAAACTTCACACGACGATGTTTGTAGTCTGTGAACCAATCGCTCGAAGACGTTGCCTAGGAACACCGTTTACGTCCAACTTACGACATCATCGTCACCTTTGTCGGCTCCGCGACACACATTCCTCTTCGCCCGATCCCGCATTTTCCGCCCACCTTTTTGAGATAACAGCGATAATTGTTCGTCAGCTCAATCGGCCTGCCTGGCACGAATCTTGAGAGCTATTGCGAGGCAGCGGAACGGCCGCCGCATCCGCGTTGCGGGATAACCGCATTTCTTCGAACACATAAAAGGGCACAAACCATGGCGGGAAGTTGCGGAACTGGCAAATCGCCGAGAATGTCGTCAAGTTCCAAAAGGGAGTGGACGTGCTCGCCGGCATCCGCGACGAGGATGTCGATCTGGGAGCGGCGCCGAAGACGTATCATGCTTCATGCACGGCCAAGACTTTCTGAGCTCGAGGCAATCTGGAGATTAAAGATGTCCAAAACTGAACCTAAGCGTTTCGTTGGCGATCCGGGGAAAGACGTCACCCAGCAGTCATACATCATCAACGGCACGAAGGAGTTTCATCCTGCTGTTGATCAAGACGAACACCAACAACGCAATCCGGGGGAAAAACTATCCCGAACAGTGGGCAGCGGAATGACTGTAAGGCTGTCATTGCACAAATCACTTTCGCCGATCTAGGACGTGGGGATGGCACATTGCATACCGTGGGCGTTGCCCGCTTAGACATGCAGGGACGAACCGCGGCGGGTGATGCGAACATCCAAGTCCAGATGGGTGGAGGTACGGTCGCTGCTGCAATGATCTTCAATTCCGTGCAACAGACGACGGATCCTGCCAATCAAAGGGGAGCGGCTAACGGCAGCATCTCGGTGCTCAATCAAAGCATGGACAGCGGGACGGTCTGGAATTTAACAGGAACGCTTCCATGACAGTCACATCTAGAGTGGTTCATGGCTTATCGGAATCTGGTCGGGATTCCCAAATCAGCGGAATTGTGATTCATGATGGATGCTGGAACGGAGGTCAGCATCCATGACGCGACCTTATTCGAATGATCTTCGTGAACGCGTAGTGGCTGCAGTTGCGGCCGGTCAGAACTGTCGGGTGGTGGCGGAGCGGTTCGACATAGCCGTTTCCTCTGTGGTGAAGTGGTCACAGCGCTATCGCCGAGGCTAACAAGAGGCGAGGACTATCAAACCTTGCTCGGTGGGCCGGACAGCGAGTTAGTGAAAAACCTCGACGAGATCAGCAGGGATTATGCATTCCTCCTCGCGAAGACGGCCGACACCAACGGCTGGGCCAAAGATGAATAAGGGTCAGACGAGAACCTACGCTTAAGTCGCTTATCGGCCTCAGATGGCATTTCGCAAAACTGATCTCGCAGTCGACACGATTTTGAGTGATCGTATGCCAAACACCTGGGGCCGCGCCGGAGAAAATCTCACTGCTGCAATGCTCAAGAAATTGAAGACATCCTGCTGTGGTTCTAGAATATCTTAGCGCGGCGACTTCACAGCTTGACTTGTCACCATCTTTGCCCGATCTGGCTCAGACATTCGGTTCGCAAGCGGCCGGGGTTGCAGCATCCGATCGCTGAAACTGATGCCGTGTAATCGCCGTCGGAACAATGAGAGTCGCTCAACATCGCTATTCATAGCGTTCCATATTGGTGAGGACCCCATCACCAGCCACCGACTTTACATTCGACGGAGGATTGCCAGGACGAGCCGTGCCGCAGGGAGTCCTTATCTCTCCGGAAAGGTACTGGCCGCTGTTGCAGGGTAGCATATTGACGTCGAGAAAGTCGCTCCTCTTCAGGGAATTTTGATACGCTACGACTTCTTTCATCGACAACGGGGTCGAGAAGATCGTCACTCCCTCAAAGCCCGGAAGCGCCTCAATTGGCTCAATCATGGGCGATATCTGACCGGGCACTACTGCAGCGCCAATAACCCATGGGCCAACCGATCCGAAAATGACGGATTTCGGACGATCGCTTGGCGTACCAGAGCTGAAAGGAGAATGCGGGAACCCACTGTCGAGCACTGCCTCATCCCATTGGTAAGCTGTAAACGCTAGGAAATAGGTATATGGCGCAAAACGGTCGATGCGAACTTTGCCATCTGGAGTAAAGGTATAGTAAATCCACTCTGTGCCGGAGAATGCCCCTGTTGGCCCCACGACGTTCATATCCCAGGGCTTCTGCCACCATGCAATAGACGCCATGTTGCTTTGAAGCAGGCTTTTCGCGAAAGACCACTTCTGACCGTTCGGATTGGGTGTCGCTCCCAACGCGAATGATAGGTAAGCATCGTTCGAATTAGAACTTAGAAGCGATAAGGCGCTGCCGCCATCAGGGACGGTATTTTCACGGGTCTTTTCGACCAAAAGGACAGTGAAGCCCCTGTCTGGTCTGATCGACGCGCTTTGACTAGTCTCGATTGACGCGTGCGGTGGAAGGTTGAAGGAAGTCTTGTTGGTATAGAAGTCAAATGCCTGCCTCGTATCTTCGGGCACCGGATAATCCGCTTCTGCCGCCGAGTCGTGTATGTACAGCTTTGGAAATTCTCCGAAAATTGGCACTACCTTTGGTGTGAGCGTCTGAGATACTTTGTCCGACGCGCTCCTAAGACAAGTGGCTTCATTGGTGCATGATGCCCCTTGCCCTTCGCCAGCGACAAGACAGCCCAGCGTGGAAAACAATAGGAAGATTTTTATTCCATTATTCATCAAAGTTTTACCTTTTTGAAAGCGGAGGTCTTGCTCTAGCGAGTGAGCTCGGAGGTGTTGCGGCGCCCTATCTGGCGCAACATATCGCCGACTACGTCGGGCCAATCAGTGGTGATAAGATTGGTACGATTGACGACCGCCATCTCAGGATCTCCTCGGTAATCTGGTACGATCCCTCGTTGAGCGGTCGACTTCGGATCCGTGTTGTGCCCGAAGCAGCATTTTCCGGCGCTGTTGGCGACGCCCTCTGGAAAGTAGTTACTTTCATGATAGGTGGCGAAGCCCTGCTGCTGGTCGATATAGTCGAAATATGCCTGCAGACCGTCACCTTTATAGAATTGGTTCATTTCAAACTGAATGGAGAACGGCGCCACATTCCATTGATCGTAGATTGGATCCTCGTGGGGATCATAGTTGGAATCCTTCACATTCTCGTCGTCCGGGTTTTCGACGACAATTAGCCCGCCAATGAGGTTGGGGTCGTAGGTAGTCCGATTTAGAATCGTGCCGACATCCACCGCATCCTTTGCTTTGAGCTTGAATACAACGGCTTTGCCGAGCTTCGCATTTCCCTTGCTCGCGAGAATGTCAAGGCAGCGTTGCATAAGTTCGATGGGATCAGTAGGGTCCTGATCATCGACTGCCGCCTTGATATCGACGATCATCACGTACCCATGACCATCACCGGAAACATATTCGGCGAGTAGATCGAGCGCGGCGGAGAACGTTAGGAACTTCGCCTTTCGCCCTCGTGAATCCGTAAAAACGCGGCCATGCCGGTCCCGTAGATCGGCCCGTCGTAGCTGCGAAAAGTTCTGATTATATAATAGGCCGCTTCCAGTTGACTCGCGCTCAATCCTGTAGTCGTGAGATAGAACGACTTCTTTGTCTGCGGTGAAGCGGGCATCGACCTCCACGCTCTCAATCTGCGAATTCCAGGCGTCTTGCAAGGCATAGGCTGAATTCTCAGGAAAGATCTCCCAAGATCCGCGGTGCGCAGATAGCAGGACCAAGTCGTCGTCGGGTTTCGGCAGCTTAAACATGTTTCTTGTAATCGCACTTACAAGGTATGGCGATGGCTTTACCGGAAGTAGCGCCTCTGCTGCGGCGTAGTATGGAAGTCCGACAGCAAGAAGAGAAGTTAGGGTGAGCGATGCACGCAGATCACGTCGGCGGCCGAGGTAACCGACACGCGAGGAGCAAAAATTCAGAAGTACTGATGCCACATTGTTGCTGGTGTCCATAAAGATTCAGAACCTTTCGATGAGTATTTCAGGTAGCTCGCTAGGTTGTACGGTTTGTTCGTGCGGCCTTTGCAACAGCCTATCACAGCAGTGGCTAAGGATTGGGGTGGGGACGAAATTCTGGAGGATGCCGTCGCAGCGCGAGGAAGTTTTCAGCCGGTCCACGTTCAATCCTTGCGTTGTACCAGCAATAACACGCTGTTCGACATGCAAGATGATCCATAAAGTGTCCACCCAAGGCGTTGCGTTACCGCATTGCGACATCGCGTGCTCAAGCGTTGAGAGAGCTGTCATGAAAGCAGCTTGGAGCTCCGGCGCAATTATTTCCGTTCTAGCGTAGCGTCAGCTGAGAGGAAGCAGGGCTTTCTCCATTAACGCTGCTTCGCCATACGATGTTTGGACGTGATCAATTGCCCGCCAGCCGCTCTTCTCGTAGAGAAGTCGCGCGTCCTCTGTTATCAGGTACAGACTTTTAAAACCGAGTCGCAATGCTTCGTGCTCCAGCCGCTCGATCAGCAAAGTGGCTATTCCTTTCTTGCGGTGAAATGGATGGACAAAAAGCGACTTAAGCCACGGGGATAGATGAGGCTTTCCATCGAAATCACGAGCTGCCAAAGTGACCATTCCTACAGGCAATGCGTTTTCAATGGCGACAAGTGTTAGCGGCATCGAGCTTTTCGTTGCCGCTTCAAACTCGCCTCGCGTTCGCTCGTACGAACCATTTGATTGACAACCCCATTGTCCGAAAGTCCAACTTGCGCAAATGGAAATGAAATTCGGATATTTTTCCAGGTACTCGATGGTGAGCGGAGCTCCAGCTACCATTGGTTTCTCGGTCATAGTGTCTCCATTTTTTGGCGGGCCGAGCAACGGGCGAGGATCGCGCAATTTGAGGTGAAGCCCGTGCACTAACTGAGTTATCGGACCTCACGATATATCCTGCACAGTGACGCCGCGATTCAAGACCGTTCGCCAGGCGCAACTGCGTGATCACAAACCTGCTAAGATTTGTGGCAACGCCGTCATGCGGCTGAACAGCTTTGTGGCACCTGCCTCCATCAGTTTGTCTCCATGCCCAGGAAGGCAATGCGAACCACCTACGAAGCCAATCACCATCATTCCGGCTGCCACCGCCGCCTGAGTTCCAGCAACGCTGTCTTCGATAACGAGACAACTGCTAGCCGGGGTGTTCATATTCTCTGCTGCAAACAGAAACAGATCCGGCGCAGGCTTACCACGCGCAACTTGCGAAGCGCTGAAGACATGGGGCCAAAAGTAATCATGCAGCTCTGTGACTTTAAGCGCCAAGGAGAGCTTTGCATCATCACTGTTCGACGCCACGCACTTCTTTAGATCGATAACCTCCAAGGTTTGCTGAACGCCGTTGGTTGCACGCAGATCGCGAGGATATCGTTTTGCAAGTTCGGCCACCACACATTCATGATGATCCTCCGGTAGGCGTAAGCCGCCCTCGGATTCTATGACGGAATAACTTTGCTGGTCAGTCATTCCTATGAAGCGATCGTTATACTCTTCAGCCGATATGATGTAGCCGCATTTCGCCAAAGCTTCGATGTGCACCGCAGTTGCAATCAGCTCGCTATCGACGAGAACCCCATCGCAGTCGAAGATCAGCAATTCCGGACTTTTTGAAAAAGACATAAGTAGTCCTCACCATAGAATGACTCTGAGTTTTGTCCCCGTGCCACTTTCAATCTTCCAGGCATTTAGCAGGGTATGATTGAATCCAATCGGCCATTGCGGCACGGGGAAATTCGCGCGTGGTGCTCAGCCGGCAATTGCTCCTGCGGCGATCTTCGGACCTTGCTTATGAAGAGCATTCCAAACCTTGTGAAACGCCTCTGCATAAAGCCGCATCAATTCGCCGTCGTTGGGCGGCGCAATCTCGGAGACGTAAAACATCGTATCCAAGAGTTTCACTGTATTTGGAAAATCGGCGGCGTTCCAGTTGTCGCAAATGTCCGGAAGATATTCGAATACCGGCTTCGTGAGCCAAACACAGATAGGCACGCCTTCGGCCTGCAGCGATTTGACCACGAAATCCCTTGCAGCCGGGCCTGGCGCGAAGCCAAGTGCCGCAGGTTCGATCCGGAGGGGAAAGTTGAGCATCGAATGGTCGCAGTCAGATGGGTTGAATAGAGGAAATATACCCACAAGCTCGCTGATCATCTCCCATAAAAGCTTGCTATTGTCTCTTCGGATTTGCAGTTGCTTATCCATCTCAGTGACCCGCAAGTTCGCTATAGATGACGAGAATACGTTGGGCCTGTAGTTGTACCCTTGGGAATAGGGCGAGAATATTCGCGCTCCACTCCGAGACGAGCTGGACAGCGATACGCGATCAACATGTGCAATCAAGTTGGCGTCTTCCGTAATGACAAATCCCAGTTCGCCGGCGCCAAGGTGCTTGGCGCCGTTTCCGGATAGAGCGAGCGCGTCTGCATCAAGATGCGCACCGCCGACGATTGCTTTCGCGGCGCCGATCGATTGGCAGATGTCGTCGATCACAGCAATGCCTTGAGCTCGCGCTGCAACCCTCGCGTCGGGGACGAGAACATTGTTTCCGAAAAGATGAGTGACTAAAACTGCAGCAACGTTAGGGTTGAACCTTTCAGCGGCCGCGCGCTGATCAATCCCGGCCAAGTTCATGTCGACATCAACGAAGACGGGTTGGAGACCAGTGATTTTAATTGGCCCTACCGCTCCTGGCCAATTCAGTGCCGCGGTAACAACTTGCTCGCCTCGCTCTTTGACGTAGTCGAGTTCGATGTGAATGGCCGCCGTTCCGCTGCCGACAGCGCGCACTTGCCACTTCCCAGTCCATCTTGCAAGGCTTTGCTCCAAACCGCTCACAATTGGATGATTAACGCGGTGATACTTTCCACCGTCCACGACTCCACGCAGGGCATCCGAGTGTCTCTTCTCCGCGGCGGGCCAAGGTGTAACACGTCCCTGGGGGACCACAGGCTTCCCACCGAAAACCGCGAGCTTCTCGCCGGAGAAAGCACCAGTTGCGTTGCGAGTTATGAGCCGTAGTGCACCGAATCCGTTCATCGCGTTCTCCAATCATGCTCACTAGAATGCTGATCAGCCCACACAAACGCTAGCACTGCTTTCCCACGTATGATAGCTAAAATGGAGTATATCATAAAGTATATTTTAAAGTAGATTTGGAGCAAACGGGGTATAATAAGTATACTCCTGAATAGTTGTTGTATATTGGCGGACAGGCGCTTAAGGCGTCACTTTGGTCAGCTTCTGCGCGGAGCACGTTGGACATTCAACAGTTTTTTAACGGCTGGGGGGACAACTGAGATCACTGAATGAGGCTTGGGACGGGAACCGGCCAAAGGTTCCCGTAACGCCGGGTGCCTATTGAAGAGGCGTTGGACGAACAGCACATTGCCCCGAGCTCATAATAATCCGAGCCCACCGAATGGCGAAGAAACGGTTGCCCTCCGCTAGTACTGGCCGTTGGTGGCAATGGAATTCGGCAACAGGATTGGATGCTATGGAATCCTTGATAAGAAGACACGAAGCTCATCGACTGGGTGAACGCGAGGGCAGTCCTGCTGATCACCATGATGATGAGAGCACTAAGGGTGTTGTACTGGCTCAAAGATTGATTCCAACGGGAACCTTGGGCCCCGCGAATCGGGGCCGATTGCTGCAAGCCTTGTACGACATTGGACCATCTAGCAGAGCGGATCTCGCCCGCCTTACCGGTGTGACTCGAGGAACTATCGGAGGGATTGTGCAGCCCCTAATCGATCAGGGCGTTCTTGCGGAAGGAGAGGTGATACCTCCCAATGAAACAGGCGGCAAGCCGGCTACCAAGTTGTGGTTTTCCAAGGATGCAAGGCCGATATGCGCGGTGCTCCTGCTTCACGACCGCGTGAGCGCGTGTCTGGTCTCTTTGGAGGGCGAGGTCTATGCTCAACACGCCGCCAATTTTCCGAAGAACCTAACACACCCCTCCGACGCATTCCGTATCATAAGCACCTGTGTCGAAGAAACTATCGCATCTGCCAAACCGATCTTAGGGATAGGTGTAGCAGTGGCAGGAATGATCAATACGGAGACGGGCACAATCGTGACCGTTAGTCTCGGGCCATTCCTGGACGGCTTACCGCTCGAAGCCGAGTTGCACAAAAGATTCGGAGTTACCGTGTGTGTCGATCGGGATACCAGAGCTTTGCTGGTTGGAGACCGATGGTTTGGACAAGGCCGTGGTCGGAGAAACTTCGCCTCCGTTCATATCGGCGAGACTTTGGGTGGGGCGCTTTACCTTGATGGGCATCTCTATAGGGGACCCGCAGGTGCAGGCGGTGAAATCGGTCATACGACCGTAGACGTCAAAGGTCGGATATGCCAGTGCGGCCGACGTGGATGCTGGGAAACAATCGCCAGCTCGAAGTGGCTAACGGACGAGGCCAAGGCCAGGCGGTTGCCACAACCTCACTCGCTGGATGTGAGTCGATTGTTGACTCTGGCCAACGACAATATCCCAGGCGCAAGAGAATTACTTTGCGACTACGCGTTCAATATTTCGGTCGGCCTGGCGAACCTCCAGCAGTTCATGGCGCCCAATTTTATCGTTATTCACGGCGACATCGTACGGGGGGGAAGCCCCATACTTCATTTAATCGAGGAAAGCTTCAGGGAATTGGTATTCCATCGCCCGGGCGATGAAATTGCCCTTGCTTTCGGAGATAGAGAATGCTTGGCGGCTTTGCGCGGTGCCGCTAGTCTGCTTCTTTCTGAATTGCTGAATTTCGTCATCTAATGACATCCGCCATCGATCCTCGGGAAGCTTCTTAAGTGGCGCCAAAATGGGCTCCTTTTGAAGCAATTTGGCAACGACCTGAGGCGGTCGGCGGTCATTGCCGGGATCTATTTGCAACTCAACCGTCACTCACTGTGCCGAGTGCGTTGGCGACCTTTTCAAGCATCCGGCGTGCTGGCGAAGACATTGACGCTGTTTTCAGGTTGCTTTGACTGGTCTGCCTCTCAGAGAGCGCCTTCTCAATTTGAAACTCCGCCACAATCCCGCGCAACTGTTTTGCCTCGATGGTAAGTGCCGTACTTGCAGCCGTGGATTCCTCGGCCATCGCTGCATTTTGCTGCGTAACCTGATCCATTTGATTAACTGTCCGGTTGACCTCAAAAGGGGTTGCGGACTGTTCGTTGGAAGCGGCGGTGACGGCATCAAGCTGTGTGTTGATCAGGACTATCTGTTGAATGATTATCTTGAGCGCATCCCCGGTGTCTCGGACCAGCTTGACGCCACTCCTGACCTCATCAACCGAATTGAGGATAAGATCCTTGATTTCCTTTGCTGCGTGCGCGGAGCGTTGAGCAAGCTCCCGCACCTCCTGGGCAACTACCGCGAAACCTTTTCCTGCCTCGCCGGATCGTGCCGCCTCGACGCCTGCGTTGAGGGCCAGAAGATTGGTCTGAAACGCGATTTCGTCGATGACCCCCCAATACTGGAGATCTGCGAGGATGACCGTTCGATGCGTTGCCTTGCCGCGACAGCGCTTGAGACCACTTCCCCGGAGTGGCGCGCCGACTTGTTTGTCTCGATCGCAAGATGTCGCGCCTCCGCTATGCGCTTAGAGGAACTGGCGACGTGCTGGGTAATCTGATCCAGAGCGGCGGCGGTTTGCTCCAGTGAAGCAGCCTGATGCTCTGTGCGGCGTGACAGGTCTTGCGCGCTCAAACTGATTTCCTGTGCGCCATCATCGATCGACCCGGTCGCGTTCGACACAGCTCTCAAGCTCTCAGCGAGTTGGGCAACAGCAGCATTGAAGTTCGCCCGCAACGGTTCGAAGTCCTCGGCGAACTTGTCGTCGAGGCTGAACACGAGGTTCCCGTCGGCGAGATGCCTTAGGCCCTCTGCAAGCCCGGACGTTGCCTCCGCCATATCCCGCGCTCGCTGACGCTCGGTCTCGGCTAGACGCGCACGTTCAATCTCATTTGCGCCACGATTTATCTCTGCATCCTTTCGGCGATCGCGCGCCCTTAACTCATTGTCCTTGAAGATCTGTACTGCCCGGGCCATCGATCCGATCTCGTCGCGGCGAATCGTTCCCTCAACAGTCGAAGTGAGATCGCCGTCGGCTATGACCTTCATTGTCGTAACCATCTGCTTGATCGGTTTGACCAACCAGGCGCGAATTGCGAGAAAGCCGAAGCACGAGACAGCAAAGAGTGCCACAATAGCTGTTCCCAAACCCAGCACGGACGTGTCACGGACAACGCTTGAAACGTCAGCACGCTTTTGCTCCGCGTCCGAAGCGATTTTTCCGTGACGGATGTGAATCTTGGTGAGATGGCAGCAAAGGCGGGTTGGCAAAGAGTGAGATAGAGTTGCTGCACCATGGCAACCTCGGTTTCACTATTTGCGCCGCGACCACCTGCGATGGCAGCACCACACGTATCGGTCAGGAGGGAGAATCCATCCGCCTTCAACTTCGGCAGTTCGCTCTGTTCAGGAACTGCAGCGATCGCCAGATCCATGAACCTGACGAAGTTTTCTCGTGCGTCATTCAAGCCAGCTTCTGCCCGCGCCCTCGCCTCTTTCGTCCGCGTCATCACCATGTCGCTGATGCTGGCACGCGCTGTATCCAAACTTCGGTTCGACTGGGTCAAGCGAAGTGCTGCAGATGCATCTCTGTCGAGAAGCTCCTGATAGCTGTCGTTAACCTTCAGCATTTGCCGGCTCTGGCAGAACGTCAGGCCGAGTGCCATGATGCCAAAGACGGCCATGATGATAAAGAACTTACCGACAATGGAAACGTGTTTCACAGGCCACTCCTCTAAGGTCGGTGTCACTTGCGGCGTATGGATGTTCAGATTCTGATGGTTTGATGTCTCGAGTTTTAAAAAAATGGCTGCCGCCGACCTCGTAATCGACGACAGCCAAGTTGCCTGGGAGGGCAGGAGGAAGAGTTGAGACCCCAGCTGGCGATAGTTCGTGCACGTTCTGTCAGTCGCGGATCGCAGTCCCGGTTACTGGATCGAACCAGTGCAACTTCCCCAGGTCGACGGTCAATGGCAGCAACTGATTGGGCCGTGGCGTCAGCGCAGGTGGTATACGCGCCACGAGCCGGTTCTTACCCTTATTGAGAAAGTCTTCGGTATCTTCAGCATCGTTGATATTGACCGACGGTGACGCGATGTCGAAGAACACGAAGGTGTCGGCTCCAAGCGCTTCGGCAACCGGGATCTGCTCGTTGAACAACGCCTCGGCCTCGGGACAAACCTTAAACATCTCTGGGCGAATTCCAACAATGACTTGTCGCCCGGCGAAGGCCGACAGTGCCCCCTGGGCTGGGACCGAGAAGGATATTTTCGTTCCAGTTACCGCAGCTTTTAGCGACCCGCCTTCCGCCGTCAGCTCGACCCGAACAAAATTCATGGCAGGCGAGCCGATAAACCCGGCGACGAAGAGGTTGGCCGGCTTATCGTAAAGCATCTGCGGCGTATCGATCTGCTGAAGATTACTCTCCTGTCCATTAAACACCGGCTTCAGCACAGCCACACGATCGCCCATGGTCATAGCCTCGACCTGATCGTGGGTCACATAAAGGGTTGTGACGCCGAGCCGCTGATTAAGGAGCTTCAGTTCGCCGCGCATCTGCACGCGGAGTTTTGCATCCAGGTTGGAAAGAGGCTCATCCATCAGGAACGCCATGGGATGGCGAACGATCGCCCGGCCCATCGCCACGCGTTGGCGCTGACCGCCGGACAATGCCCCGGGCTTGCGCTCTAAATAACGGGTAAGATCAAGCATTTCCGCTGCGTCGCGAACCAGCTTGTCGATCTTGTCCTTGGGCATTTTTCGCTGCTGCAGACCGAAGGCCATGTTGTCGTAAACGGTCATATGGGGGTAAAGCGCGTAGTTCTGAAAAACCATCGCAATATCCCGGTCCTGGGGTTCTGTCTCCGTCACGTCAGCGTTATCCATGAGCAGCCGGCCGCTGTTGAGCGCTTCAAGACCCGCTGCCATCCGCAATAGTGTCGACTTGCCACAACCCGACGGGCCGACCAACACGACGAATTCTCCGTCCGCGACCGAAAAACTTACATTCGCAACGGCAACGGTCCCGTCCGGAAAGGTCTTGCCGATCCCGTCGAAGGTCATGGACGCCATTTTTATGTACTCCCGCATTTTTCAAGCGAGGCAAGCCGCACCGTTTGTGCGGACATGCCCCTCGCCTTTGGTTCCGGCTTTAGCCGATGTTCACAGCCTTGCCGGTCGCGACGGATTCTTCGATCGCCGCCAGGATCTTTGTGTTTGCCAGACCGTCCTGCGCATCTGCCAGCAGCGGAGCGTCTCGCACGACGCTATCGACAAAGCGGGCAATGGATTCCAAGACAAAACCGCCGATCCGTGTCGCGCCGGTTGGTGTTATGCCGATGTAGTCATTGTATTTCAGTCCGCCGTCGACGATCTTGCGCAGGCCGCCATTATGGGTGGGGTCCGCCTGGACCTGGCCCTTTTCACCAACGAACTCGATCTTGAAATCAACAAGCGAAGGATTGTCACGCGACAGGATCCAGCTGTTCTCCATGGTCACGACCGTGCCCTTGGAAAATTCAAGCACCGACACATGGAAGTCTTTCGTATCCACGCCGGCGGCAAATAGGGTACCCGAGCGGGCAACCGAATAAACACGCACGACTTCGTCTGCGAGAATGAAACGTAGGACATCGACGAGGTGGCTGCCCAGGAACCAGAGTGCCGAAGACTTTGCAGCCCAGCTCAGCATTTCGAGCGGAACGAATGTCGTATTCGAAAGACGCGCGGTCCCGTGTTTGGCCAAGCCGATCTGACCGTTTTGGATCATGTCACGAACCTGGGCGAGGATCGGATTCACACGGTTGTGGAAATCAATCATCAGCTTGCCCTTGGATTTTACGGCAGCCGCAGCGATTTCCTCGGCTTCACGCACCGTCGTCGCAAGCGGCTTTTCGCTCAACACGTGTTTATCGGCTTTCAGAGCCGCTAGAATGATCGGCGTGTGGGTAAAGTCAGGCGTTGCGACCGAGATGGCGTCGATCTGATCGCTTGAGATCAGCTTCTGGTAGTCGGTGAAGGCCTGCATTGCGCTGTAGCTTTCCTTCATCTTCAGCGCCCGGCCCTCATCAAGATCGCAGACGCCGACCAGATCGGTCTCCGGCAAGACATTAAAGGTATGGGCATGATTGCCGCCCCAGAGACCGGCGCCGATGACGCCCATTCGCAGTCTATTCATTTCATTACTCCATTCATAAAGGAAAGCTCAGCCCTTCACCGAACCAAAGGTGAGGCCTCGTACGACGTATCGATCGAAAACAAGGAAGATGATCATCGGAGGTATCATCGCGAGCACTGCGGCGGCGGCGATGTAGTTCCAGGTCACTCCGCTCGTTGCGAAATACCCAAGTGTTCCGATCGGAAGGGTGGCGGTCGAGCGTGAGCTCAGCACCAGCGGAAAAGCGGCGTTGTTCCACGCGAACACGAAGGCGAACATCGAGGTAACAATGATGCCGGGACGAACGATCGGCAGCGTGATCCGCAACATGATCGTGTACCAACGGGCGCCGTCCACTCGGGCAGCTTCCTCCAGTTCCACTGGCACCTCATCGATAAAGCTCTTCATCAACCAGACGGAAAACGGGATCGTCAGCGTCTGTAGGACCAGGATCATCGAAAAGTAGGAACCCTGGAGGCCAATGCGCGTGATGAGGATGAAATACGGGATCAGAAACGCGACCGGCGGGGCCATCAACAGCCCGAGATACCACAACATGATGTTCTTCTTGCCGCGGAGCTTGAAACGGGACAATGCGTAGGCAGCAGGAACCGAAAAGGGCAGATTGAGTAGCACAGCACCGATCGCGACGATGAGGCTGTTGACCAGTTGCGGCGCGTTGGTGCCGGGATCGACGAGGATATGCCGGAAAGCATCGAGATTGGGCTCGAAGGCAAGTTGCGGCGGCATGGTGAACGCCGTCTCGGCCGGCCGGATCGCAAGAGCGATGAACCACAGGATCGGACCGACGAAGATTGCCAGGAAGAGGAGGCCGGCGGCGTAGGTGAGTGCCGTGTTGAAGCTCGTGTGGCGACGGGACATTTCACCACTCCTCGTTTCGGAACGCGAAGAAGACGTAGAGGGCAACGATGACGTTGACGATTAGCACGGTGATCCAGGTCATGGCGCTGACTAGGCCTATGTTGAAGTTGACAAGGCCCTGCTCGTACAGCGAGTATCCAAGCGTGCGCGTCGACGTGCCCGGTCCGCCGCGGGTGAGCACAAGTACTGTGTCGAAGGTGTTGAAGATCTGCATGAAGCGCAGCATGACGATGATGATCGCGGTGCGCTTGATCAGCGGCAGCTTGATCCGCATCAGGATCGTCCACGCGGACGCCCGATCCAGTCGTGCGGCCTCCAAAATCTCGTCGGGCACGGCCAGCAGGCTCGCATAGAGGACGATTGCAAAGAACGGCGTCCACTGCCAGATGTCGACGAAGAGGATGGCCGCGAGTGCTGTCGATGGCGAGCCAAGAATTCCCTCTGCGGGAACGGGGAGCCAGAGCGACTGCAACAGCCAGCTCAACAGTCCGCCGCCGGGATCATAGAGGTAGCGGAACAAAAAGCCGACGACGATGGGCGCGATCGTGGTGGGCAGGATCAGCAGGGCCCGCACGATGTTCATGCCGGGCAGCGCCTTGAGCAGGATGAGCGCGATCGCCAGGCCAAACGTGAACTCAAGTGTCGTGCCAAGGATCGACAGGATCAGGGTATTGGTGAGTGCGGCGCGAAAATCGAAGGCGTTAAGCGCCTGCACATAATTTTCGAAGCCAACAAACTGGAGCGGCTCCGGGCCGATTTGCAGATTCCAGAAATAGAAGCTCGATCTGAGAGCAAACAGCAACGGGTAGGCGATCAGAGCGAGCAGCATCACCACCGAAGGCGCAATCAGCAAGTATGGCAGGTTTCGTCGGATAAAGCTCTTCCGGGCAGGCCCGAAGGCTCGCGGAAAGCGAACAGTTGTCGTGTGCATTGCCAGATCCAGTTCTTCTTCAATTGGATGCCGGCGCGATCGCTGTCGCGCCGGCCCGAGGAGAACTCTGTTACTTCTTGGCGATCAGGGCTTTGGCACCGTCAAGAGAATCCGCGTAGCTGTCCTTTTGATAAGGGATCATGAGATTGCCCTTCAGGATGCTCTCGAACAGGCTGTTGGCGCGCTCCAGGCCGGTCTTCGGCTCTTCGGTTCCGGTCAATAGCTGGTTCAATGTCAGGCCCAGCACACTTTCGACAGCCGTGTAACCGGGGACCGGCGGGCGTGTGACCTTGCCGTTGCCCTGCTTCATCATCGCATACTGCACATCGAGGTAGGGATAGATCGCCTTGACTTCCTCGTCTTGATAGAGCGAAACGCGCGCAAAGTCGGAGAACTGGTAGTTGAGGTCCGGCCAAAGAGCCATTTTCTTCTGCGTGGCCTTCGAGGTCGCCCATTTGATGAAGGCGTAGCCTGCCTCTTGCCTTTCGGAACTGGACGGGATGCCAAGACTCCAGCCGCCGAGGCTGACCGTCTGAGGCACGCCCTCAGCTTTCGGTAAGGCTGCGGTTGCATACTTCTCCATGACGTCCGACTTCTTGCCGGTCATGTAGCCGGAATTCTTGATCAGATAGAAGTACGGGGTCCACCAGTAGAACATGCCGATGTCGCCCTTGGCGAAACGGGTGCCGGCGTCGAACCAGACATAATTGATGGCTTCAGGCGGAGACAACTTGTAGAGCTGCCTGTAGACTTCGACAGACTTGATCCATGCGGGGCTTGTCAACTGCGGGGAGAAATCCCACGGAGCGGCCGGGAATGATTTGAACCAGTTCGCGCCGTGGCTTGCTGAGACCTGCGTAAACATGTGGACGATCGGCGACGGTTGAGAGCCGCAAACGACGGTTGGAAAGAGCGGTTTGCCGCCAAATGATTTGCCTTCCATCAACTTCAGGGTGTCAACGTATTTCGTCCAGGTCCAGTCTTCCGACGTCTCGGTCGGCGGCGCTGCAATGCCGAGTTCGTCAAAGACGTCCTTGCGGTACATAACCCCCTGAGCATAGGCTGCGACCGGCAATGTGCCGATCTGGCCGCGCCAGATGTTCGAGGAATAAAGGACCTCCGGAATGAAGTCTGTGAGATCGAATTCGTTGTCCTTGGCAATAAAATCATTCAGCGAGATGATCCAGCCGTTGTCGAGATATTGCCCGAGCCACATCTGGTCGACGACGATGACATCGGCGTCGGAGGTCTTGGCGACAAAGGCAGAGACGAGGCGCGATTGAAGGGCGTCATAGGAGAGACTCTCCAGTTCGACTTTGATGCCGGTTTCCTTCTCGTATTCTGGCACCAGCGCCTTCATTGAGAAAAAGAATGGGTCTTCAACCGACAGGACGCGAACCGTGTTCGCATCCTGTGCCGCCCCTCGCCGTGGCACGGCCAATGATCCCGCGCCAGCCACAAGAGCTGCGACGGAAGCGCTTTTCAGCAGGTCACGTCGCGACATATTTCCGATATCGATTGTCATAAACAGCCTCCTCAGTTGCTTCGTATCCCAACCCCGGCCCTTCAGCGCAGCCCCGGGCTTCCGCTTGTCGATACTGAGATTGTTACCCCTAATGTGCTTTTTGTAAGCAGTTAGTTTGTACCTCGCACAAACTTATGTTAGTGTCAAGAAGTTGTCGCGGCTAAAATTTCCGCGCTGTACCGCGGTTATCATCGACGTCCTGCTTGCATCACCGGAAAGGGCCTTGTGCTGTATGGCCGTTCGATAATGTAAGGGCTAAAAGGATCCGGTAGATTGGAGAAGAGAATTGAAGTTTGAGAGCCAGCCGTCCTATTCGTTGGGCCGGCGCACCCCTGCAAGCAGAGAAGTCGCCGCCGGCGAGAACGGCGGCAACGTGACACTTGTCTCCCAATCGGCACTTGGCGCGATAAACCGCGGTCGCGTCCTTCAAGCCTTATATGATAACGGACCCAAAAGCCGGGCAGATCTCGCTCGACTTGCAGGTGTCAACCGGACCACGATAACCGGTATTGTGCAGCCGATGATCGAAGACCAGCTTCTTGTTGAGGGAGATGCGTCGCCTTCCGACGTCAAAGGCGGCAAGCCGGCTCGTCCGCTTTATTTTAACCCCGATGCACCGATGCTTGGCGCTGTCCTCCTTCTGCCCGGCACGATACAATCATGCCTCGTGGCCTTAACCGGCGAGATCAAGGCCGTTACGAAAGCTGAGTTTGATCCGCATGGCGACACAGAAGCATTCATCGCTGTCATGACGAAGACGCTTACTGCCACACTGTCTCAGGCCCAGCGGGCACCGTTTGGCATTGGCGTGGCTTCTGCTGGAATGATCGACAGTGACAAAGGAACAATTCTTACCGTCAACCTTGCTCCCGTTCTAACGGGACTACCTCTTGTAGCGATACTACAAGAACGCTTCTCTCTTCCCGTTGTTATCGATCATCACCCTCGTGCTTTGCTTGTTGGGGACAGATGGTTCGGGCCCGGCCGCGGCCAACAAAATTTTGCAGCGGTCTATACCGGCGAGGTGCTCGGCGGCGCCTTCTTCATCGACGGCAAGGTCTATCGTGGACTCGCCGGATCCGGCGGTGAGCTCGGGCACAGCGTGGTTCAGATCGACGGTGCCCTTTGCAATTGTGGAAAGCACGGTTGCTGGGAGACGGTAGCTGCCCTTCCGTGGCTACGAAAAGAAGCCGCCCGAATGGGCTTGCCACATCCCCGAAGCGTCACCTGTGCCAGACTTGTCAAGGAAACAGACGAAGGCTCGAATGCGGCAGAGGAACTTCTCGACCGTTATACACGGAACGTGGCTTTCGGCATCGTCAACCTGCAGCAAACACTGTCCCTCAACTCCTACGTCCTTCATGGAGACGTCGCCGGAGGCGGAATGAAGGCTGCAGAGCTGATCAGGCAGCATGTCGAACAGTTGGTGGTGAAGAGACCTGGTCAGGAGATATCGATCACGGTGAATGGTATCGGCGAAGGCCATACGGCTCTGCGGGGCGCCGCGGGTCTGGTTTTATCCAGCCACCTCAAGCTGGTCATTTGAGGCCTTATAGCGGTACCGATATGCAACGAAGGGGCTTGCGGACCTGTTGTGTCGGTTCGCGCCGAGCAAGGCCTGCCCAGTAGGCTTCTTAAAGAGACCCAGGCGCGCCGTCGAATTATCTAGGGTCGGGATTTTGGCTTGCGACCGTTAAGGTAGGGACTGCCATCGTCTGCGACGGCGGCTGAAAAGAGAGAGGCAAAGAACGGTATGCAGGCGGCCCCGATCGCGCCGGCGCGAGGGCCAAGTCGGGAGGCCTCGACTGCAGCGACCTCCAAGCCGCGCGACGGACCAATGATTGACTGACTGGAAATTGCACCTACCAGCTTGTCTGTTACGAGTGCTGGCAGCCGTCCCCCAAGGACAATCAGCGCGGGGTCGAACATCGCCGTTGCAACACGTACCGTCTCGCTGAGCTGCTTTCCGGCGCGTTCTATCCAGGCTCCTAAAGCCACTTCGGCGCTGTCTGGCAACCGCTCGAGATCGATGAAGTCGTGGATGGCGAAGCCGGTACTGTTGAGGGCGGCAAAAAGATCTTGGCCGGATGGGCGCGGCTGGTCGTACGGGTATAGAACTCCGGGCAGGCAGGCGTTTCCATTGATGCCGCGGTACGGTCGCCCGTCGATAACCGCGCCTCCCCCGACGCCGTGTCCGATGTGAATGAAGAACATTGGATCAGGCTGCGGGATGCGTCCGCCGAACACATATTCTCCGAGCGCTGCAGCTGTTCCATCATTCTCGATGTAATAGGGCGCCTCGAAAGTCGCTTTAAAAGCTTGGTCCGCCTCACCATCATCGAAAGCCGGGAAGAAGCTATGGGCCTTGAGGATATTCGACATCGTGCCGAAATTGCCGGGCACCGAGCAGCCGATCCCGAGAAGGCGATCCCTTGGGGTGCCAAGGTCGTCCAGCATCGCTGCAATAGCCTCCTGCGCCGCCTCTGCCACAGACAAAGCCGCGCTGGTTTCGATGTCGGCTGAGCGGGAGGTAAGAATCCTACCCGCTAGATCAACAATTGCTACCTCCATTCGGGAGACCGAGAATGTTATTCCTGCGGAAAGATACCGGTCAGCCCGCAAGCTCAGCAAGCGCCGAGGCTGGCCTTGGGCGCCGGTCCGCTCGACCACCTCGATCAGAAGTCCGATCTCAATTAAGCGACCTATCAGCCGAGTTACAGAAGCACCCGTCATGCCGGACCGTTCGGCCAGGTCGACGCGCGCAATCTTCTTGCCCACGAAAATCAGTTCGACCAGTCGTCGTTCGTTCCGTGAAAGGTCCATTGGTTCCAAGAGTGCCTCAAATCATTAGCAGCAGAAGAGCTATTGCAATATATATTAAATTACGCAATGTAATTAAACTGTCACGAAGCTCCATTAAGAAAGCGCCAACCAGGGATGACTGGCCAAACTGAAACGAGAGGAACACCATGCATCAGATCAAACGTTTATTGACCCTGGCAGCCGTGCTGATCGCGGTCACCTCTCCGGTCTTGGCCCATAGTCTTGTCGTTTATTCCCCTCAGGGAGAAGAGAACGTTCAGTGGATAATCGACCAGGCTAAAGCCGCCGGTCACGATGTGCAGTTTCTGCGCGCACCCGGAGGAGAACTTTTTGATCGGCTGGTCGCCGAGAAGAACAACCCCCAGGCCGATGTCGTACTGGGTATGGTCGACACGTCTATGGCTTTGCTCAAAAAGAACGGCCTGTTCCAGCCATACATACCAGCCTGGGCGGCGGACCTCCCTGCGCAATACAAGGACAAGGAAGGCATTGTCTACAAATTCTGGAGCACACCGGTTGTCATCGCCTTTGATCCCGACAAGCTTGCCGCTGAGCGGGCGCCGAAAAGCTGGCTGGACCTGACAAGGGGCGAATACAAAGGCAAATACGTCATCGGCAACACCGCCTGGCAGACGACAAGGGTCTATCTGGCCGGCATCTTGGCCCGATTCCTCGACGACAAGGGCGAAGTCACTCAGGCTGGATGGGATTTTCTTGGCGCATTCTATGCGAACGCCATCGTTGTCGATGACGCCGATGCGCGCAAGGAAGCCTTCAAATCGGGCGGTGCGATCATCAATCTGAACTGGTTCGGCGGCGCCATCAAGGACGCCAAGGAGCTCGGCATGCAAGTCAAGGTCATTGACCCGGAAGGTGGCACGCCGGTCATCTCCGAAGGCGTGGCGATCATGGCGGGAACCGATCAGTTGGAGCAGGCAAAGGCATTCGTCGACTGGTTCGGCTCTGCCGATGTCATGGCCAGCTACGCCAAAAAGTTCGGTCAGGTTCCGGTGCTGCCGGCGGCGCTGGCTAAATCACCGCCAGAGGTGCAGGCGAATGCGGAAGTAGTCAAGGCGCAGCCGATCGACTGGGATGCGATCGCGCCCAAACTGGACGGCTGGTTGCAGAAGATCGAGCTTGAAATCCGGTGAGAATGTAGGGCCGGGCGACGCAGATCGCCAGGCTTCTCAGGAGTATTATTATGCCGACCCCGATCCTCATCATCGATAAACTGCATATTGGCTACGGCGACAAGGTGGTCATCCGCGACCTCTCGCTTGAGATTCACGAAGGCGAGTTCGTTGCTCTGCTCGGGGCTTCCGGCAGCGGCAAATCCAGCGTTCTAAGGACCCTGGCCGGCTTTCATCCGGTCATGAGCGGTCGGATTATCCTTGAAGGAAAAGATATTACCATCGCTCCTCCGGAGCGGCGCAATGTCGGCATGGTATTCCAAAACTATGCGCTGTTTCCAACGATGACGGCTTTCGAGAATATCGCCTTTGCTTTGCGTGTGGCGAAAATGCCGCAGAGCGAGATTGGCAAGCGTGTCGCCCAGATCGCCGAAACATCCGGGATTACGGAGCAACTGCACAAGAAGCCATCGACCATGTCAGGCGGGCAACAACAGCGGGTCGCGATTGCGCGCGCGCTCGTCGCGGGCTCCAAGATGCTTTTGTTCGACGAACCATTGTCCAATCTCGACGCCAAGGTGCGAGTGACGATGCGCCGCGAGATCAAGAGGCTCCAGCAGGAATTTGGCTTCACGGCAGTCTTTGTCACGCATGATCAGGAAGATGCACTCACGATGTCCGACACGATCGTCGTGCTGGCGAACGGTGGCGTTGAACAGATCGGTGACGGACGTACTCTTTATCGGAAGCCCGCGACGCCGTTCATCTGCGAGTTTATCGGCACCGCCAACGAACTGCTCGCACCGGTTGTCGCGCAAATTCTAGGCCCCGACGTTCGGGGGCGCATCTTTGTCCGCCACGAAGATGTGTGTGTCGGGAAAGCGGTAGAAGCCGGGTTGCCGGCGACCGTCCGCCATGTGGAATTTCTTGGCGCGCACAGCCGCATCGACCTGGATGCCGGCGGGCATTTCATTTCGGCCGCCAGGATGGGGCACGAGTTACCCGAAATCGGTGAGACCGTGTCCTGGACGATCCGGCCGGGCTCGGTGCATATCTTCGCGGAAGCGGACAGATGAACCGCGCGGCTGCCGTCGAGCGCGTAGTCTATTGGATCGGGTTGGCGGCCCTGATCTGGATCGTCGTCACCTTCCTGATACTGCCGCTGGTCGCGTCACTTCATGCGGCATTTTTCAAGGACGGCAGCCTGGTGGTCGGCCAGATCGTAAGCGAACTTTCAAGATCACGAAGAGTGCGCGCTGCGCTTTGGAACACGGTCTGGATGACGTCAGCTACCATGGTCACGGTGACCATTGTCGGGATTTTCCAGGTGGTCGTCCTTGAATATTTTCACGTACGCGGTCGCGCACTCTTGAAAATTGCCTATGCAACGCCGCTGGTCTTCGGCGGTGTCGTTGCGGCGGCGGGCTACAACTTCACCTATGGTCCTGGAGGTGCGGTAACACATTTGGTGAAGGCGATCATTCCAGGCCTGCCGCAAGACTGGTTCACCGGCTGGTTCGGCGTGCTCTTCACGCATACCTTTCTGATGACCAGCTTTTACTATCTTTTTCTGCGTGCCGCGATGCGCCGCGTCGACTACGCAACCATCGAAGCCGCGCGCAGTATGGGTGCCTCGGAATATACGATCCTGTGGCGTGTGGTACTGCCCGCAATCATGCCAACGCTCCTCGCTGTCATCCTTCTCACCCTTTACACTGCGATCAGCTCTTTCGCCGCCCCTCAGGTGCTGGGCGGTCGCGATTTCCATATGCTGAGCCAGATGGTGCTCACTCTGAACAGCCTGCGCCGTCCCGACATGGCCGCCTTACTGGCGCTTATGATGGGACTGTGTCTCATGGTGCTTATCCTGCTGTCTCAATATTACGAAGCGCGCGGCTCCCATGTCGGCGGCGCAAAAGCGACTGCGCCCATCCAGTTACGCAAAATTTGCAGCCCGATCGGCAATGCGTTGCTACATTTTTTTGCCTATCTTCTCGTGGCTATTTATGCGGTGCCGATCGCTCTTGTCGTACTCTTCTCCTTCGCCCCGGCCGCGAGCATCGGCATCGAAGTGATCCCATCCAGCCTGACACTGAAGAACTATGCCCGCGTCTTTACCGAAGGCACCGCCTTTCTTCCGTTCTTCAACTCCATAGTGATGAGCCTTGTCGCGGTATCGGCGGCGCTCGTCGTTACACTGTTTGCCGTCCCGGTTATTCTTGGCCGGCGCAGTTGGCTAACGCGCCTTCTGGACATCACTTTCTTCCTGCCATGGGTAGTTCCTAGTATTCTGCTCGCTGTCGGGCTGATCGTCACCTTCGATACGCCAAACCCACTCGTTGGAAACGCAGTTCTCCTCGGCGGCTACTGGCTCCTGCCGATTGGCTATGCCATCGTCGCCTTGCCCATTATGGTGAGGTTTCTGCGGGCAGCCTTCGTAGGAATCGATCCGGCCTATAACGAGGCGGCCCGCTCGATGGGCGCCACTGGTCTCTATCGCTATCGCCGCATCATTCTGCCGATAGTGACGCCGACTGGAATCCTCGTCGCCGGGATGGTCTTCAACGATCTCCTGTCGGAATACCCCCTGTCGGCGTTTTTATACAACGTCAACAATAAACCGCTGCCGATTGCAATCGTAGACAGCTCGCTGTCTGTCGATCCTGAACAGGCCGCGCTCAACCTTGTCTATGTCACTCTGATCATGGCGTTTTCAATGGCGATCATTCTGTTGGCCGAGCGCATAGGCCTTGGCAAAGGTCCAGAAACCACAACATTGTAGAACCGGAGACTGATCCATTGGAGACCTGCATTACCGTCTGGCATTGGCCGCACCAGGAGCGTTGGTACGACGAAGGCATTCGCAACTCGCTCACCCTCATCAAGGAAGCTGGCTTCACACACGTCAACTGGAATCCCGACTCCGGCAGTTCGTACTGGCTGGCCGACGCCGAGATTGAGTTTACAAGCAGGATCGTGGCCGATGCTGGGCTGAAAGTGCACTCCGTTCATGGCAGCAACGGCCGCAATCCTATCACCGAGATCGGCCACAAAAACCCTGGGCCTTTCGCGATGGAGACGCGCAAGGACTTCCTGTCGCCGCATGAATGGCAGCGCCGCAGCGGAGTCGAACTGTTGCGTAACCGTGTCGACCTGGCGGCCGCGTTCCAGTCCCCAAATATTGTTTTGCACATCGATATCAACGACAACGTCTTCGGCAGCGAAGCCGCCGAACGAGCGTTCTTCGACCCCCTTTACCAGTCTCTCGACGAGATTAGGTCCTACTGCGTCGAAAAAGGCGTCCAGATTGCCGCGGAAACTCTCCTTTGCGCCAACGCCCAGAATTTCCTCAACCTCTATGATCGATTGTTCGCTCGATACGGCAAGGAGTTCATCGGCGTCTGCTTCGATAGTGGCCACTGGGAACTGATCGAGCCAGGCAAGCTCAGCGTGCTTGAGCGTTTCGCGGATCGCCTCATCGCTACTCACATTCACGACAATTTCGGAGCAATTGATAACCATCTCTTGCCATTCGACGGACGATTAGATTGGCACACGATCGCCTCGGCGATCGCTGCAACTCCTTATCAGACTCCGCTCAACTTCGAGACACCAATGGATCGATATGGGATTCCAGAATCCGCCTTCTATCGCCGCGCTCATAGTGTTGCTGTTAGGCTCGAGGAGATGGTCGCCGAGGCGCGCGCGAGGCAAAGCGCATGATGGCGAATACGCCTACCCTCGACGTTTCTCGGTAGCAGCGTTGACGCCTGAACAGTTCCGGGCCCGGATGGATGGACAGTCTAGACCAAAGAATCTGTCGCTTCGTCGGTGTCGTCGATCAATAGGCAGAGATCCTCGCCGCGACTGCTGGCTAGCGACGTTTCAGGCCCTTGCCTCGAGAGCCGTCTGCTGCGGCGGGAGTTTCTTCAACATGTCCCACTGAATCATAAACCCCCAGCCAAGGCCAGGGGTTTTGTCAGCACTCGGACTGCGGGGAATTTCCCGCCGCTTCGATGTTATCTTGGATAAGCCGGCTTACGCCATGGCCTTCTGCAGGTTCTGGTCGATCTTGTCGAGGAAGGCAGTGGTCGAGAGCCACGGCTGGTCGTGGCCGATCAGCCGCGCCAGGTCCTTGGTCATGAAGCCGGATTCGACGGTGTCGACGCAGACCTTTTCCAGAGTGGTGGCGAATTTGGCGAGCTCGGCATTGTCGTCGAGCTTGGCGCGGTGGGCGAGGCCACGGGTCCAGGCGAAGATAGAGGCGATCGAGTTCGTCGAGGTTTCCTGGCCCTTCTGATGCTGACGGTAGTGGCGGGTGACCGTGCCGTGGGCGGCTTCGGCTTCGACCGTCTTGCCGTCGGGCGTGAGCAAAACCGAGGTCATCAGGCCGAGCGAGCCGAAGCCCTGGGCAACGGTATCGGACTGGACGTCGCCGTCATAGTTCTTGCAGGCCCAGACGTAGCCGCCAGACCACTTGAGCGCCGAGGCGACCATGTCGTCGATCAGACGGTGTTCGTAGGTGATGTTTGCTTCCTTGAACTGATCCTTGAATTCGGTCTCGTAGACTTCCTCGAAGATGTCCTTGAAGCGGCCGTCATAGGCCTTGAGGATGGTGTTTTTGGTCGACAGGTAGACCGGCCACTTGCGCATCAGGCCATACATCATCGAGGCGCGGGCAAATTCGCGGATCGATTCATCGAGGTTGTACATCGCCATGGCAACGCCGGCGCCCGGTGCGTTGAAGACTTCCTTCTCGATGACGGTGCCGTCTTCGCCGACGAACTTGATCGTCAGCTTGCCCTTGCCGGGGAACTTGAAATCGGTGGCGCGGTATTGGTCGCCGAAGGCGTGGCGGCCGACGACGATCGGCTTGGTCCAGCCGGGAACGAGGCGCGGCACGTTCTTGCAGATGATCGGCTCGCGGAAGATGACGCCGCCGAGGATGTTGCGGATCGTGCCGTTCGGGCTCTTCCACATTTCCTTGAGGTTGAATTCCTTGACGCGGGCTTCATCCGGCGTGATCGTCGCGCACTTGATGCCGACGCCGTACTTCTTGATGGCGTTGGCGGCGTCGACAGTGACCTGGTCGTTGGTGGCGTCGCGGTTTTCGACCGAGAGGTCGAAATAGTCGATGTCGAGGTCAAGATACGGATGGATCAGCTTATCCTTGATGAGCTGCCAGATGATGCGCGTCATTTCATCGCCGTCGAGATCGGCGACGGGATTGGCGACCTTGATCTTGTTCATGTATCTGCCTCGTTCGAGCTTGAATGGGGACGGGGTCCCGGGTGGGTGATGTGATGAGGAGCGCTATAGCCTGAAGCGCTCGGGCCGGCCGGACTCGCATGGCTGCGTTCGCCTGCACTTCGAAAATGCCGCCCAGTTCTTCTCGCTGGCGCCAGGGGCTGGCCTCGCTAAGACCCGCATCGTGATCACGCGCTGATCTCGGCTCAGCGCCAGACTCTGAATTCGGCATCTGATCCGTTTTGCGCGCCGATCCCGGATCAGCGCCCCCATGTTGGCAGATCCCGTTCTATGCGCTGATCATTCGCTCCAGCTCATCCATGTCGGGCACCATGATATGTCGGAAGTTCTCGATGCGAATGACGCCGCTCTTGCGCAGCCTGGTCATCTGGCGACTGACGGTTTCGATCGTCATCCCGAGAAAATCGGCGATCTCGGCGCGGGACAGCGGCAGTTCGAAATCGGTGCTCGTGGCGGTCTGCGGTTCGGCGTGTGTGGCGATCAGGTAAAGCAGGCTTGCGACTTTCTCGCCTGCGGTGCGCCGGCCGAGCGTGAGCATCCATTCGCGCGCGGCGTCCAGCTCCTTTAGCGCCTGATCGTGAAGGCTGCGCTGCAGTTCCGGCGCTTCCGATATCATGCGGTCGAGCAGGTTGCGGGGGAAAACGCAGATTTCGGCATCGGTCGCAGCCTCGGTTGACAGCGTGCTTTCGCGCACGAATGGCCTGCCGACGAAATCGGGGGCGAATTGCAGGCCGACGATCTGCTGGCGTCCGTCCGGCATCACTTTGCAGAGCTTCACCACCCCGCGCATGATGTTCGAATAGGAAGAGCTTTCCGAGCCTTGAGCGATGATCTCGCAGCCCGCGCCGACCGTGCGGCGGAGCGAGTGGCGGCCGAGCTCCCGGAGTTGGCTGTTGGACAAGGCGCCGCAGACGACGCCGTGCCGCGCCTGGCAGGAACGGCAGGCGACGAGAGTGCCGGCGTCCGAAACGTCACTGCGTACGACGTCCATGTCCTGATCCCTTCGAAATCCGCGTGTGGCGGGCGTGGCTGCGCATGCCGGCATGCCCGAGATGATTACGCCGCGATTGCGGGTTCGGCTATCCCGTTTTTCCGGCACGGCTTGATGATTATCAATTTCGCCGGGACCGCGCTTTGATCCAGATCAAAGTTTCCCTGCCATGGCTGTTGTTTGATGCGACTGCCTCGACACGATGCCGTCCGAAGAATCCTTCAAACTTGAACAACGGAGCAAAGACCTTCGAATCCTAGCGACGAAGCCGTCGACTTCTTTGCGCACGAGCATTTCCCAAAATTGCGTGAGGGTTACTCGCGACTGCGTCGCCCCATGCCCTCGCGGCCGGTTTCCAATTGACAACGAAGTATGTTTGTGCGACGTACGTACTAACACGGGTAGCTGGCGCGGGCCGAACGCGATCGACGTTGTGTCAGATGACCTCCTGAAGGAACGGGCGGATGACCGCATACCTAATCGGAATCGACGGCGGTGGCACGAGCTGCCGAGCGGCAGTCGCCGGTTCGAACGGGAATATCCTTGCGCGGGCTCAAGCCGGGCCAGCCAACATCCTTTCCGATCCGGATGCGGCGCTCGACAACATTGCCAGTGCGACCCGCGCAGCGTTTTACGCAGCTGGCATCAATGCGCGTAGCATCGCCTCGGCGCGTGCAGTTCTGGGGGTAGCGGGCAATAATGTCGGCGAGGCCGTTCACTACGTGAAAAACAGGCTACCTTTCGCCGAGGCGGACATAGAGTCAGACGGACTGATCGCGCTACAAGGTGCGCTTGGCGATAAAGACGGAGCCGTCGCCATTTTAGGAACAGGCACGATCTACATCTCCCGCCACTGTGATACGGTGACCTACACCGGCGGATGGGGCTTTACTGTCGGCGACCTCGGCAGCGGCGCTCGTATTGGACATGCGCTTTTGCAAGAATCGCTGCTCGCATACGACGGCATCCATGTCATGTCCGCCATGACCGCCTCCGTCCTTGCGGAATTCAAGAATGACCCACGTAATATCGTCGAGTTTGCGCGGCAGGCAAAGCCCTGCGCCTTTGGTCGCTATGCGCCGCGCGTATTCGAGCACATCAAACAAGGCGATGCCGTCGCCGCGCGCCTGTTGAAAGAAGCCGCTGTTTCAGTTGACGAAGCACTTGATCGTCTAGTCGCTCGGGGAACGCAGAGGATTTGCCTGTTAGGGGGATTGGGGCCGCTCTATTCGTCCTGGATCGCTGCACGGCATCAAAGTCTATTGGTAACGCCCGAAGGCGATGCACTGAGCGGGGCCGTGGCCCTGGCTGTTTCGCGCTTCGGGCACCTGAAAGCGATCGAATGAGTGACGGGCTTGCTGCCATGCTTCCGGGGTGGGGCAAAGACATCAAGGGCGCCGGTCCGCTCTATCAAAGGCTTCGCCTGGCGCTTGTAGAGTCGATCCTGTCAGGTAAACTCAAAAAGGGCGACGTTCTTTATCCCGAACGAGACCTCGCTGAACATGTCCGCGTTAGCCGTGTAACGGTCCGCAAAGCAATCGACCATCTCGTCCAAGACGGATTTCTGGTTCGCCGGCGCGGCTCAGGAACCTTCGTAGCCGGCTCGGCGGTCCGCGCAGATCAGCCTCCATTACGTGCAAACTTTTTGACGGGTGATACTTCCTGGCTTGAATCGGACACGAAAGTCGAGTGGATCGAGCGCAGCACGTCTTATCCCGCACCAGAGGAGATGATGACACTCGGCCTGTCAAGCGACAGTCGTGTCGTGCGCATCACCCGCTTGCGGAGCTCGGCGGGCCAGCCGCTTGCGATTGAACGCATATGCATTTCCTCGGAATTCCTGCCCGACACTCGGACCGTTACCTCTTCCATCTGCAACACACTCGCGGACGCCAGCTTTAGACCCGTTCGCGCGATCCAGCGCACTTTTGCACTTAACATCGAAGATCCGGACGCCACCACGCTTGGCGTCGCGATCGGAACGGCTGGTCTTTTAACAAAGCGCGTTGCCTATCTTGCTTCGGGCCGCGCGATCGAGTTCAGCCGCTCACTTTTTCGAGGCGATGCCGAAGGTTTCGTCAGCGAGCTCACCTTTCTCGAAAACTAGCCTCTCTTTTTACAAGATAGGATCCTATCATGCAGGCCACCATGCAAACGAACATGCGCCGAGAGGTCGACCAAATTTCGAAAGCGGCGGCCAAATTGCTCGAGCGCTTAGCAAAAGACTTCGCTGCCGCCGGTGCGGCTTTGCGCTCCGAGAACACCGCATTCGTCGTCACGGTCGCGCGCAGCTTGTCCGACCATCCCGCCATCGCACTGAGATGTCCCATCGAGCTGAGGGCGAAATTACCCGTCTCTTCGATTCGGCCGCCCCGCGCCTCAATCGACGGTGTCGGGCTCAACTTTGGTCGCGGCGCTGCCTTGCCGAGGCGGCCACGCGCGCGATCGCGCTGACGAAAAAGCTTCCGCTCGTGGAACCCGCAAAGCACGAAGGTCGGCTTGTGCCTGAAGACGGCGCAGATCTCGTGGTGTTGACCCCCGAGTTTAAGTTGAAGTCGAGCTGGATAGGTGGACCAAAGGTTTCGAGGCAAGCACCCATGGTTATTTCGGATCAAGTTTGCACAGATTCTCCAATGGTAAGGTCGACGTTTTCCGCTCGGAAACCCGCTGGGCTTTAGCTGAGTGGGACCAGTGCGTCATGAAGATACCAATGCTCTCGCCGTCTGAACGAACCTGTCTCCATTGGATATCGAGAGGCTGGACTTTGGCTGATATCGCGTTGATCGAGGGAAAGGGTACCGCTGAAATTCAGGCGTGCGTGGAGCGTGCGGTTATTTCGCTCAACGCCGAATCATTGGAACAGGCGCTTGAGAAAGCGAAGCTCATGCGATCAGACTGATCGCGTCATGGGCGCCGGATGCTTTCACCTTGCCTTTCATCTGCTCGTAAATGCACCGTTTGGGCGACATCCTGGCCCTAAGCAAGATCGCGCCACTGGTTTTTAAAAAGACGGATAGGATGGCTCCTGCGGTCGGTGCGGAACCGAGGTGGCCATGAAAGCAAGCCAATTCGCGTGTTTGAATGGACCCCGGCTCTGTTCCGGATTCCACGTCAACCCGGTGAAAGATCCGCTAGGAATCTGCTGCCGCTCCACGTCGCGCTTGCTCGCGCACGTCCCGCGCATGAGGAGTCATTCAGCGGGAATTGGCCGGCCTGGAGCCCCCTCTAAAGTCGCTCGATCTTTCCTTCGTACGGTCCCTCCAGCTCTCCCGCGACCTGATCACGGTCTTCGAAGCCGACAGCGAGTGCGGCGTTCTACCCTCTGACGAGATCGACGCCGACGACGATCTGGCGATCGTTTACGAATTTTTTCCCTGGCCGGCGCATTGAGCCGGCCTTTGGCTTGCCGCTTGCGCGCTGCAGGCGCAAGGGAGGCTTCGCCGCGGTCAAGCATTGCATGATCCGACACTTGTCAGCCGCGCCCTTGCAGCCTTTGCTCTTCGCGGCGGGCCGAAGGGTGCCCGCGAAGCGACGGGCAAGGAAAGGCAATGGAGGCCGATCGCCGGGCGATCGGGAGCAAAATGGAAAGAAGAGAGATAGAGGCGCTGCGTGAGCAGGTGAGCTGCGCGGCCGTTCTTGAACAGGCGAGGTTCGCCATTGACATCAAGGAAAGCACCCGGCGGGCAGTCAAGTTTCGCCGTGGTGGTGAGATCATCATCGTCACGCATGAGGGGCGCGGATGGTTCAATCCGCTAAGCGATGCGAAAGGCGATGTCTTCGGGCTTGTCGAGCATCTCGATCATGTCGGTTTTCTCGAAGGCGCCGAAAAGGTCGCGGATCTCGTTGGTTTCGAGATCACGGAACCGGAGTGGCAGCCTGCGAGGCGTGGTGAAGGATTCAACCTCTCTTTCCCTAATCGTTGGCAGGCGCGCCGCAGCCCATGGCCCGGATCATCGACATGGCGCTACCTTAATAGTGTGCGCTGGCTGCCGGCGCCTTTGCTCCATGCGGCGATCAACGCCGACCTGCTTCGGGAAGGCCCCTATGGCAGCATGTGGGCAGCTCATACGGACAATGCTGGCGTGGTGACCGGCTGGGAGGCACGGGGCCCACAATACCGGGGGTTCGCCTCTGGCGGAACGAAGGTTCTCTTCCGTATCGGGTTGGATACTGCGTTGCGCCTGGCCGTCACCGAAGCCGCGATCGACGCCATGAGCCTTGCGGCGATCGAGGGGTTGCGCGACGGCACGCTTTATCTCAGCACCGGCGGTGGATGGTCGTCGGCCACGCAAGCCGCGCTGCGGGAATTGGCCTCCCGACCTGACGCCCGGCTGCTCGCGGCGACGGACGCCAATTCTCAGGGGGATCTGTTTGCGGAGCGGTTGCGGGCGCTCGCCGAGGATACCGGGTGCGACTGGACGCGGCTGCGCCCTCCCAAGGAGGATTGGAACGAGACCCTGAAAGTCAGGGAAAAGCAAAAACGGGAAAGAAAGGAAAGTGGCGTGCCGCATTCGCACCGCCCGCGTCAAGGGAGGCTTCGCCCGGCGGAGCCGGCCCTTGACCCGGCCGGTCGCGATGCCGGCGGCTCGGAAGGTGTCATGAAGGACTGAAGGGAATGGCGAGGCCGAGAGGACGGCGCCGCACGTCGGTCCGAAAACGCGCGAAGGAGCCGCAGATGATCCCCTCTCCCGCAATCGCCAAGGTTTTTCAGGGTGTCGCAAGCCGCCAGCAGATCTTCCGCATGTTCGATCGCCACGCCCAGCGCCCGAACCGTTGGGTCGGTGATGCCGCGCCACTTTACTCGGGCGAATGGTTCGGGATCGGCGAGACCGAACATGATTATATGTTCGAGATCCTGCCTCCGTTGTGGATCCGAGGGTCCATGTTCGCGATGCGCGAATTCATGTCCTGCTCGGTGACATCAGTGTTCTTCGCGCTCAGGATCGACGAGGTCATCCGCTATTTCCATGGCTATTGCGATCTTTCCGAAAGGGCATTCGTCGAAACGATGCGCGTCGCCATCATCGAGCGAGAAAGCCGTCCGGTCCGGACGATGACGCGCCAAGAGCGGCTCGACGAGCTCACCGAGAAGGAGGTCACTGCGAAGCTGCCGGTGCATCTTCGCCACCTTCCCTCCCCGATCGCCGCGTGAGGAAGAAGCCATGTTCACTTTCAGCGTGGTCGAGGTCGATGCGGTGATCGCGCGCGGACGCACGGACGCGGAAGCCAATGGCGGCTTCCGCAATCCGTATTATGGACTCCTCCCAGGCAAGGACGAACGGCCCGGCCTGTGGGTCGTCGGCGACGAAGGCGTCTATTTGCTTTCCAACGGAAAATTGGCGGAGGGCCAAAGAGCGCTCGCGGTCTATGCCGAGGAGTGCGATCCGAAGACCAATCCGGACTACTGGCACTACAAGCGCCGGTATCTCGGGGGAGACGACGGCATCGTCTTCATCGACTCTGAGAGCCTGGAAGCCATGCTTTCCACAAACCCGGAAGCCACGCATCTGCGGGCGGAGTTTGCGACGGAAACAATGCAGCTCTCCGTAATCACACGCTCGTAGGTCGCGATCGCTGCCGCCGGACGAACCAGGTCGAAATTCCCACAACTCATTTTCATCCGCCTTCACAGCCACGGGACCTGTCCCGTGGCGCACATCCTCGAAAAGGAGCTTTCATGTCCCACGATCCCTTCACCCTCGATATGTTCGGCAGCAGCGCATTGTCGTCCGGCCTTCGCCTCAGCGTCACTGCGTTTGGCGGTTTCGCCGCCAATGACGACGATCCCGATCCGCCGCCCCCCTCCCCCACGCCGGCATTGCCTCTGCCAGCTGCGAAGCGGCCGGCGACGCGGAGACAAGGCGAGCGAACCAACTTCTATCTCAACGACGGCGACGACCGCGGCTTGGCCGCGACCTGGAAGGAGCGGGCGAAGGCAAATCTTGCGGCCATCCTGACTGCCACCGAGATCGAAAAGCAAGATCGACCCGCCACCCGTGACGAGCAGGCGAGGCTGATCCGCTTCATCGGTTTTGGCGCATCGGAACTCGCAAACGGCATGTTCCGGCGTCTAGGCGAAGTCGACTTCCGGGAAGGCTGGGACGACCTCGGCAGTTCGCTGGAAAGCGCCGTCACCGATGCCGACTATGCTTCGCTCGCGCGCTGTACCCAGTATGCTCACTTCACCCCCGAGTTCATCGTCCGCGCAATCTGGGCGGCCCTTCAGCGACTCGGCTGGCGTGGCGGACGTGTTCTGGAGCCAGGGATCGGCACCGGACTGTTTCCGGCGCTGATGCCAACAGCTCTCAGGGATACCAGCCATGTTACCGGAATCGAACTCGATCCGGTGACGGCACGGATTGCCCGGCTGCTTCAGCCGAAGGCGCGCGTCATCAACGCCGACTTCGCGCGCATCGAACTCAACGCGATCTATGATCTCGCGATCGGCAATCCTCCCTTTTCCGATCGCACGGTTCGGTCGGACCGGCACTACCGTCCGCTCGGTCTGCGGCTGCACGACTACTTCATCGCCCGGTCGATCGATCTCTTGAAGCCTGGCGCACTCGCCGCTTTCGTCACGAGTTCGGGCACGATGGACAAGGCGGACGCGACGGCCCGCGAGCATATCGCCAGATCCGCCGATCTGATCGCCGCCGTCCGCCTGCCCGAGGGCAGCTTCCGGGCAGATGCCGGCACGGACGTAGTGGTGGACATCCTGTTCTTCCGCAAGCGCCGGATTGCCGAGCCGGAGGGCGAGCTGTCGTGGCTCGATCTGGAGGAGGTGCGCCCGGCCACATCCGACGACGGTGCAATCCGAGTGAACCGCTGGTTCGCGCGGCACCCGCACCTCGTGCTCGGCGAGCACGCCCTAACGTCTGGCCCGTTCGGCGAGACCTATACGTGCCGGCCACGCGCCGGTGAAGATCTCGAAACGGCACTGATGGCCGTGATCGCTCTTCTTCCGGAGGATCTGTATGACGGCGAGCCGACGCAGATCGACATCGATCTGGAAGAGGAGTTGGGCGAGATCGTCGATCTCCGCTCCGGCAACGACAAGGTCCGCGAGGGCAGCTTCTTCATCAATAACCGCCACGGCCTCATGCAAATGATCGACGGAGTGCCGCTCGCGGTTTCGGTGCGGAAAGGCCGGTCAGGCGACGGCCTGCCCGAAAAGCATGTCCGGATCATTAAGAAGCTGATTCCGATCCGCGACGCAGTGCGCGATGTTCTCAAAGCGCAGGAGTTGGACCGACCGTGGCGGGATCTGCAGGTTCGGCTGCGCATCGCCTGGTCGAGTTTTGTGCGCGACTTCGGGCCGATCAACCATACGACGGTTTCGATCTCGGACGATGAGGAAAGCGGCGAGGTCGGCGAAACCCATCGCCGGTCCAATCTCCAGCCGTTCCTGGACGACCCGGATTGCTGGCTGGTGGCCTCGATCGAGGACTACGACCTCGAAACCGATACGGCAAAGCCCGGTCCGATTTTCTCTGAGCGGGTGATTTCCCCTCCTGCACCACCCGTCATAACCTCAGCGGCCGATGCGCTCGCCGTCGTTCTCAACGAGCGTGGCCGCGTCGATCCCGAGCATATTGCCGAGCTGCTGCATCGCGATCCCGGCGCTGTGATCGGCCAGCTCGGGGACGCCATCTTCCGCGATCCCGCCGACGGGTCATGGCAGACCTCTGACGCCTATCTCTCTGGCCCGGTCCGCACGAAGCTCACGGTCGCCGAAGCGGCGGCGGCGCTCGATCCGTTATATGAGCGCAATGTCCGAGCGCTGCAGGGCGTCCAGCCCGCAGACCTCCGGCCGTCGGATATCACCGCGCGTCTCGGCGCGCCCTGGATCCCGGCTGCCGATATCGTCGCCTTCGTCAGGGAGACGATGGATGTCGACATCAGAATCCATCATATGCCGGAACTCGGATCCTGGACCGTCGAGGTACGGCAGCTTGGCTATAACGCCACCGGCACCTCCGAATGGGGCACAAGGCGGCGCCATGCCGGCGAACTGCTGGCCGATGCGCTGAACAGCCGGGTTCCGCAGATCTTTGACGTGTTCAAGGATGTTGGTGGCGAGCGCCGCGTTCTGAACGTCGTTGATACCGAAGCGGCCCGCGACAAGCTGCAGAAGATCAAGCAAGCATTCCAGTCCTGGGTCTGGACCGATCCGGACCGCACCGACCGGCTGGCGCGAGTCTACAATGACCGGTTCAACAACATCGCGCCGCGAAAGTTCGACGGCTCCCACCTGAAACTGCCCGGCGCCTCTGGCGCCTTTGTTCTGTATGGGCACCAGAAGCGCGGCATCTGGCGCATTATTTCTGCCGGGTCGACCTATCTCGCCCATGCCGTCGGTGCCGGCAAGACGATGACGATGGCCGCGGCAATCATGGAGCAGCGCCGTCTCGGCCTGATCGCCAAGGCGATGCTGGTTGTGCCAGGCCATTGCCTCGCACAGGCAGCGCGCGAGTTCCTCGCCCTTTATCCGAACGCCCGTATCCTCGTCGCCGACGAAACCAACTTCACCAAGGACAAGCGGGCACGTTTCCTGTCGCGCGCCGCCACGGCCACCTGGGATGCTGTTATCATCACCCATTCGGCCTTCAGGTTCATCGCCGTTCCGTCGGTGTTCGAGAGCCAAATGATCCATGATGAGCTCGAGCTCTATGAGGATATTCTGACCAAGGTGGACAGCGAGGATCGGGTGTCGCGCAAGCGGCTCGAGCGCCTGAAGGAAGGTTTGCAAGAGCGGTTGGAAGCGCTCTCAACCCGCAAGGACGACCTTCTCACGATCTCGGAAATCGGCGTCGATCAGATCATTGTCGACGAGGCGCAGGAATTCCGCAAACTCTCTTTTGCGACGAATATGTCGACACTGAAAGGCATCGACCCGAACGGATCGCAGCGGGCCTGGGACCTCTATGTCAAGTCTCGCTATATCGAGAGCAAGAATCCCGGCCGCGCGCTGGTGTTGGCCTCCGGCACGCCAATCACCAACACGCTCGGTGAGATGTTCTCGATCCAGCGCCTGCTCGGCCACGAGGCGCTCCGCGAACGCGGGCTTCACGAATTCGACGCCTGGGCCTCGACCTTCGGCGACACGACGACCGAACTCGAAATCCAGCCGTCCGGCAAATACAAGCCGGTCAGCCGGTTTGCGAGCTTCGTCAACGTGCCGGAGTTGATCGCCATGTTCCGCTCCTTCGCCGACGTGGTGATGCCGGAGGACCTGAAACAATATGTGAAGGTCCCGGCACTCTCGACCGGTCGGCGGCAGATTCTCGCGGCCAGGCCGACGCCGGCCTTCAAATTTTATCAGCAGATCCTCGACAGCCGCATCAAGGCGATCGAGATGCGCGAGGGGCCGGCCCAGCCCGGCGACGACATCCTGTTATCCGTCATCACCGACGGGCGCCACGCGGCGATCGACCTGCGGCTGGTCATTCCGGCAAACCACAACGAGCCGGACAACAAGCTCAACCTGCTCATCGAGAACGCCTTTCGCATCTGGAAGGAAACGAGTGAAAACACCTATCTTCGCCCGGACGGCAAGCCCTATGAGATTGCCGGCGCTGCGCAGATGATCTTCTCCGATCTCGGCACCATCAATGCCGAGAAGACGCGCGGCTTCAGCGCCTATCGCTGGATTCGCGACGAGTTGGTCCGACTTGGTGTCCCGCCATCGGAAATCGCCTATATTCAGGACTTCAAGAAGACCGAGGCAAAGCAACGCCTGTTCGGTGACGTCCGTTCGGGCAAAGTTCGTTTCCTGATCGGCAGTTCCGAAATGATGGGCACCGGCGTCAACGCCCAACTCAGATTGAAGGCGCTGCATCACCTTGATGTGCCGTGGCTGCCGTCACAGATCGAGCAGCGCGAGGGCCGCATCGTCCGGCAGGGCAATCAGCACGATGTCGTCGACATCTTCGCCTACGCCACGCAAGGGTCACTTGATGCCTCCATGTGGCAGAACAACGAGCGCAAGGCCCGGTTCATCGCTGCGGCTCTTTCCGGCGATACATCGATCCGCAGGCTGGACGATCTCGGCGAAGGCCAGGCCAACCAGTTCGCCATGGCCAAGGCGATTGCCTCGGGCGACGAACGCCTGATGCAGAAGGCCGGACTCGAAGCCGATATCGCTCGTCTCGAGCGGTTACGCGCCGCCTATGATGACGACCTGTTCGCAGTGCGCCGGCAGGTCCGGGACGCCGAACGCGACATTGAGGTGTCGACCCGGCGCATCGGCGACATCGGCAAGGATGTCCAACGGCTGGTTCCGACTGCGGGAGATGCCTTCACGATGACCGTCACGGGCGTTTCATACGACGAGCGAAAGGAAGCCGGCCGCGCGCTGATGAAGGAAATCCTTACCCTCGTCCAGCTTCAACAGGAGGGTGAGATCGTCATCGCTTCCATTGGTGGCTTCGATCTCGTCTATGATGGCGAGCGGTTCGGCAGGTCTGACGGCTATCGCTACACGACCATGCTTCAGCGCACGGGCGCGGATTACGAGATCGATCTCGCTGTCACGGTGACGCCACTCGGCGCGGTCTCCCGCCTTGAGCACGCGCTCGACGACTTCGACGGGGAGCGGGAACGTTATCGCCAGCGGCTGGAGGAGGCGCGCAGACGTCTTGCCTCATACCAAAACCGTGAGTGTGGCGAATTCGCGTTTGCCGGGGAACTGGGCGAAAACCGTCGCCAGCTCCGGGACGTTGAGGCGGAACTCGCAGCCGAGGCGCGCGAGGCAGGTACCTCTGCCAGGTAATCAGCTTGATCTTGGAAGCAGTGCAGCATGCGCATAGGTGCATTGCACAATAAATGTTTTCCATCTGATCAAAAAATGATCATAGTGCACACAGCTGATGCACATGGCGGTCTCCTCCCAGTGCCGCCGCAACAGCTGTTCCCCTCTGGAGGTTTTTGACCTTCACACTTCATGGGCCCCGGTTTTTCCGACGGCCCATTTTTTTGTTCCCTCGCAACCAGATTGCGAGCTCTGTAGCAGAGCGCTTATCAGAAGAAGTTGGGAAAGGGAGAAGGGGAAAGGGAAGGAAAACCGGTCGCAGATCGGTCCTCCCGCCGCCGCTGTCGCTCAACCGCCGCCTCCGCATCCCGGCCACTCGTCCTTCGCAGGGCTGTTAGCCCCGCTTGTCCTTCGCGGCAGGGCTGCTCGACCGCAGTTGCGCCGGTCGGGCCGCTTTACGGTCCGGGAGATGTCTTCAGGAAAAAATGAAGACAGGAAGGGACCGGCAGAGGGCCAGGTCCGCATCCCCCGGAAAGGAACACTCCCATGCAACTCATGAAGGTCGATCCGCGTGCGCTGAAGGAGAATCCCGACAACACCCGCCAGTCGACGTCGACGCCCCAGGCCGACGCGCTGCTGCTTGCGACCATCAAGGCCGTCGGCATCATCCAGCCGCCCGTCATTTTCGCCGAAGCCGGCGGCAACGGCTATGTCATCGAAGCCGGTCACCGGCGCACCCGCATGGCGATCGCCGCCGGCATCGAAGAAATCGATGTTATCGTCGTCGAGGCGGCCAACGACAATGGCGCGATGCGTTCGATGATCGAAAACATCGCGCGCGAGCCGCTCAATCCGATCGATCAATGGCGTGGCATCGAGCGCCTCATTGCACTCGGTTGGACCGAGGAGGCCATTGCGGTCGCGCTGGCACTGCCGGTCAGACAAATCCGCAAGCTTCGCCTGCTCGCCAACGTGCTGCCGGCGATGCTCGATCACATGGCCAGGGGCGACATGCCGAGCGAGCAGCAGCTGCGCACGATTTCCGCGGCGTCACTCGATGACCAGAAGGAAGTCTGGAAGGCCCACAAGCCGAAGAAGGGTGACACGGCGTCCTGGTGGGCGATTGCCAACGGCCTCACCAAGACCCGCATGTTCGCGCGCGATGCGAGTTTCGGCGACGATCTCCGCCAGGCCTACGGCATCGAGTGGGCGGAAGACCTGTTCGGCCCGGCCGACGAGGATAACCGCTACACCACCAACGTCGAAGCATTCCTCGGTGCGCAGCAGGAATGGATGAGTAGCAATCTTCCCAAGAAGGGCGCCATCGTCGAAGTCAGCAATTTCGGCCAGCCGCAATTGCCGCCGAAGGCGGAGCGCGTCTACGGCAAGCCCGGCAAGGGCGATTGCACCGCCATGTATCTCGACCGTGACGGCAAGGTGCAGACTGCTCACTTCCGGATGCCGGAGGTCAGACAAGTCAAGGGCAGCGCCGATCCGACCGCGCTCGGCGGCGAGGACGGAAACGAGGGTATCGACGTTGCAGCCAAGACCCGGCCCGACGTGACTCGAAACGGCCTCGACATGATCGGCGATTTCCGCACAGACGCTCTGCACGAGGCATTAGCACGAGCGCCGATCGAGGACGATACGCTCATGGCGCTGCTCGTCCTCGCATTCGCCGGGCAGAACGTCTCGGTCGATTCCGGCTCCGAAACCTCCAACCATCTCTACGGCTCCAGGCGTTTCGCCCGGCACGCCGTCCGGCTGATCGGTGAAAGCGGCAAGCTGGAGTTCGCCACGGATACGCTTCGTGTCGTGGCCAGGTTGACCCTGATCGACGCACTGTCGGCGCGGACCAACCGCACGGACAGCGGCATTGTCGCCCGGATCGCCGGCGATGCCATCGGCGCCGACACCTATCTTCCGAACATGGGCACGGAGCAATTCCTCGCGTGCCTCTCCCGCCCGGCGTTGGAAGCGTCCTGCGGCGGCACGAGTGTCGTTCCCCGCCCGCGTGTCAGGGACACCCGCGCTGCCCTAGTCGAGCACTTCAAGGATGAACGCTTCGTACATCCGTCTGCCCTCTTCGCACCCGATGACGCAAAGCTGGCCGAGTGGCTGGCTAAGAACATGGACAAAAATGGCGAGGACCACGAAGCGTCCGCCGAAGGGGCGGTCGGCGGCATCGAGCACGGCGCCGTCGATGAGGCTGAGCCGTCGGTCGAGGACGACGCGGAGGCCAATCCGCATGTTCCGGAAGCCCAGGACGACGGCAATGCGGCGGACGCCGACCTCGAAGACCTGGTCGATGCCGGCGCTGACACCAGCCCTGAGGATTCCAATACCGCTTACGGAATTGCGGCCGAGTAACCCTGCCCCACAACGTCATACTGATCGATACCGCCGCCGGCCATCACCGGCGGCGGCTTTGTTTCCACACCTCGAAACAGGAGAACGAATATGTCTGCGTCTTTGATTTATGATCTCGCCCGGTCCGACGGTACGCCCCGCCCGCCCGAGCGCCACCGACAAAAGCTCGCCGCCTGGGAAAGCCGTAACGGCAAGGGAAGGCTGATCCGAAAACAGGGCAAGCGCGGCATCGGCAATGCCTGCCTGTCGCCGGATTTTACGCTGCATGAGGGCGATTTCGGCACCAATAGCGTCATCACTATCCGTATCCACAGGACGTTCTCACTCGACAGCAGCCTGACATTCAAGGTGATCGCGCGCCCGCAGCTCGGCTACATCAGGGTCTTCGACCGCGCCGGCGACAACGCCGAGCTCGTCCACCTCGCCGCCAATCGCCAAGCCGCGGAGGAATGGCTGACCCGGCATAGCTATCCCAATGCCGTGCTGGAAGAGGTCACTGCCGATGAAGTGGCGGCCGCCCATGCCGAAGGGAGGGTCGCGGCATGAACACGCCTGCTCTCCAAGCCAAAGCAGCTTCCATCCCTGAAGGTTCAGGGGTGGCCTTCGGTCGCAGCGCCGATGACATGCCCGTCGCCCGTGTCGGCGATTTCGTCTTCGCCATGGTGCCGGGACGTGACGGCCAGCATTTTCTCGCCAGCGCCTGGCGTGTGTCACGGCAGCTTTACGAGCTCAATCGCGACGACTTCTACTCGCATCATGGCGCCGTTGCGGACGAGCCGGAATTTCGGGCACGGATGATCGAGCAGGCCGAGCACGTCCGAGACCTCCGGGCGCTCGACCGACAAACTGTCCGGATGAACTGCTCCACCCCCTGGGGACCGTCGCAGGGCGCCACCGTCTACGCGGAGGGTATCGTCGCTCACACCACTGCCGGGCATGGCGGGTTCAAGCTGTCCAACGAGCGCAATGCCAAGATCCATCCGATGCTGGGTTGCGCCAATGGCTGGTACGAGGAAGATGCCGCGTGGGCCGCGGTTGCCCTCACCTACCCGAGCCTCTTTACCGCATGCGAGCGCAAGTGCGCCGATCGGACGGTGCGAGATACCTCGCCCAATGCCTGGGAGGCAATTTTCGGCCGTCTGCTTGCGCCCGGTGAATCCCATGAGAAGGATCGCCGCGCCTTTGAGCGGGAGAGTGCCGGCGACTGGATCGTCATCTCCGCGCTACGCTCGGGTCATCATGCCGGGATGACCGAGGTCATCGCCACGATCGGCGGCGCGCGGGCCACCGATGCGGAAGAGCGACGCTTTCTCGTGCCAAGCGACGAGTACGAGGTTGGCCGATTTGGCTTCGTCATCGATCCGGCGGACCACGCTGCCTATGACGGATCGTCGTCTTTCATCAACTGGCAGGCGCGGGTGACCGGTCCATGAATCCGGTCCGTCCCGCGTTCTTCTGTCCAGCATGGGGGCGGCGCGGCGAGAGACGCGCCACCATCTCGATCGCATTCACCGGCAGATCACGGGCCGGGCCGAACGCATAGCGGTTACCGAGAAGGCGAAAGCCCGCTCGCACCGCCGGGGCGGGTCGCGGTGGACGCGCTCCGACGAACAGCTGTTTCAGGATCACGTCGAGCGGGTCAGCTTCGAACGGCGAACGGAAATCGCTGCCCTGGCGCGCAAACTCCAACATCAGGAGCGGGCGATCACTACCATGCGTATGATGCTCGGCGATGATGCAGGTAATGCGGCGGCGTGAGTCCGACCGTATGGGGGCTTTCGCGGCGGCTGATGCGCTGGAGGAGGAATGCTGGCTGTCGCTCCCAGGGGTTTCTCTCCTCCGGGGTCTCGGATCCATAGCCCGACCCCTGCCGGTCTGCCCTTCGTTTTCGCTGCGGTCTGAACCGGCGGCCGGTCGTTTCAAGGCCGCTGGCGCGCCGCGGAGCGGCCGGTGCAGCCTCCCTCGCAAAACGGCTCCGCGTCCTTCGCAGGGCTTTACCCCGCTTGTCCGCAAATCCGTTTCGCTCGCCCGGCCGTCCCGGACCTGTGAAAGCGCCCGTCCTCAACCGGTTCCTGTCGACCGCATCGAAGGGCAGACCGGCAGGAGCCGGAGCCGCTTCGGTGAAAACCACGAAAGGAAGATCCCATGGCCAAGCCCGCAACCAATCGACCCTCCCCCCGCGTCGTGCCGCTCCGCAAGGGCGCGACCCTCGAGATGGTCAGGCTCACATGCCCGGACACCGTCCAGGCAATGCTGATCGCCGAGAGCTTTGGATCCGCGGTGGTCGACAGCGACGGCATCCGTGAGCTCCACGAGCGCCTGATCATTGCGACCGCCGACAGCCTCTCAGACGGTCTCGGCGAGAAAGCGATGCAGATCCATCTCCAGCGCATCGTCGGGGCCTATGTCGGCTCGGCGCACGGAGCCGGCCAGTTCTACAGTCGGGCAGTCTCCGAGGCGCGAGACGCCACCGCCAAATCGGCAAACGATGCCCGCGACGAGGACCTCGATGGCCCGGTCGGTTACGACAGCGCCGCCCAGCGCAAACGCGAATTCGCCGCCGACATGGGCATACAGTCCCACGCGTTGCGGATGGCCGCCGAGGGCGCAGTCGCAGCTTACAGCCACGTCATCGGCGAAGCCTGGAAGCCTTTCGACCGCCCGGTCGAAAACCCGGGCCAGTCGCTCGACCGCAAGGCGGCGGAGGCGCAGATGGCGGCACTCGGTTGAGCCGCTTTTCGCGCGGAGCTTCGGCTCCGCCCTTTCTTCCCTCTCCCTGATCATTAGGCCGGTTCCTTTGGGACCGGCCTTTTTCCAGGTCATCAGAAGGAAGAGAAACATGGACCCCGCTCGCCACGCGACCCCGTCCCGGTCGGCGGTCCTGCAGGAGCCGGCGGTCTGCCGCAACGGCTTCGCCGTCCTTCACTCCGTTGCGGCCGTTCCGGTGCGGCCGGCCGCCTGATCGCTCCTGCTTCGGACCTCCGCGACGGGGCCGCGATGGGCGCGGCCTCCAAAACGGAGGATAAGGACATGAGCAGGAAAGCCGAGGACGAACGCGCCGACATTTATGCACGGATCACGGACCGGATCGTTGCCGATCTGGAAAAGGGTGTAAAACCCTGGATGAAGCCTTGGCACGCGGCCAACACGGATGGTCGGATTACCCGGCCGCTACGCCACGACGGTCAGCCCTATTCGGGCATGAACATTCTCCTGTTATGGTCGGAGGGAATGGCGCGCGGCTTCACTTCACCCATGTGGATGACGTTCAAGCAGGCGCTTGAACTGGGAGCGGCGGTGCGCAAGGGCGAGACCGGTTCGACCGTCGTCTTCGCCAGCCGCTTCACCAAGTCCGAAACGGATGGCAATGGTGGCGAAGTCGACCGTGAAATCCCGTTTCTGAAGGCACATACGGTCTTCAACATCGAGCAGATCGACGGGTTGCCGGAACACTATCATCATCGACCGGTTCCGGTGCTCGATCCTGTCGAGCGGGTCGAGCACGCCGATCGCTTTTTCCGGAACACCGGCGCGGTCATTCGCCATGGAGGCTCGCAGGCCTACTACTCGCCGGTCACGGATCACATCCAGATGCCGCCGTTCGAGACCTTCCGCGACGCCGCGTCTTATGTGGCAACGCTGAGTCACGAAAGTTGCCATTGGACGGCGCGCGCCGATCGCGTCGGTCGCGATCTCAGCCGATATGCCAAAGACAAGAGCGAACGCGCCCGCGAGGAACTGATCGCCGAGCTCGGAAGCTGCTTCCTATGCGCCGATCTCGGAATCGCGCCGGAGCTGGAGCCCCGGCCGGACCATGCCTCTTACCTAGGCTCGTGGCTGAAGATTCTATGCGACGACAGGCGGGCTATTTTCCAGGCCGCGGCGCATGCCCAGCGTGCTGTCAGCTTCCTGCACGGTCTCCAGTCCATTCAGGCCGACGAGAGATCGGCTGCATAGGAGACGCCATGGTCGGTCGTTGTCACCCGCAACGGCCGACAGCTCTTTCGGCTCTCTTTCCGCCAGCGCGTTCTGATCGGACGTGAGGTCCAACTTCCCCCAGATCGATGGTTTCCGATCGGTGGCTTTCAGCTTCCGGGAGTGCTTGATTTCGACGGCAAACGGTTTTGTCTGCTGACGCATAGATCCTCCAGGCGACGAATCGCGGCCCGACAATATCGCGTTGATGAGAGGAGGCAACTGCCCGGGCGGCCGAGTTTTGTCGCGTCCAAAGCCGACGCCCTGACTCAGAGACAGGGCAACGGGATCGCGGCTGCGATGTTCCGACATGGCAACGCGCTGACGAAGGCCGCCATGTCCAAGTTCCTCCCACCGCTGTCATAGGCCACGTCCTCCGCGGGCTCGATGAGGCATGTCTGATCGGAGACCGGCTTCGCCTCGATCGTTCTCCCGCAACGGTCGTCCGCAACTTTCTTCCCCTGAGCGCTGCGCGCCCATTCCTCGCGCAACAACAAAGCCGCTCCCGGCCGCCCTCCACGTCGTTTCAGCCCCTTCGGGGTGCGGTCCGATCGTCCCCGATCCTTGCGACAGCCATCGAGGCCGCGAAGGGCGCGGCCCGAAACAACCGAAAGGAACAGACAATGGCTACCATCGGCACCTTCACCTCCACCGAAAACGGCTTCGCCGGCTCGATCCGCACTCTCGCACTCAACGTCAAGGCTCGCATCTCCCGGATCGAAAATCCCTCCGACGACGGTCCGCACTTCCGCATCTACGCAGGCAATGTCGAGCTCGGCGCCGCCTGGCAGCGGGTCTCGGAGCAGAAGGGCCGCGACTACCTCTCGGTCAAACTGGACGATCCGAGCTTCCCATCCCCGATCTACGCCAGCCTCGTCGAGGTCGAAGGCGAGAAGGAGCTCCAGCTTATCTGGTCCCGCCGCAAGGACTGAGGCGCTCAACGGCCCCGCTACCAGGCGGGGCCTGCTGATCCGCCGAAATATCAAAGCCGGATCGGGCATCGAGCCCGGTCCGGCTTTTTTAGTGCCATACGAGAGGGGGTGAGCGGCTCAGATCCTGTCGAGGATACCGGTCGGCGACGACGGCCCCAAGGATGAGCGGTTCCCCCAATTTACTCCAGCTGCCCAAGGGCAGCCTGCGCAAATCGGCTCCCCCACTCCCCGGCTCCGCCGGTCGCTGTCGCGATCCTTGACCCCGTCGTCACCTCCCCGGTGCCGGGCATCGTCTTTCACGAACTCAAGGAGATGAAACGATGACTTTTTCCCTGGAACAGCACATCGAGGAACTGCGGGCCGAGTTGGCGAATTGCGCGGACTGGGACGAGCGCCTTCAGATCGAGGCGGCTCTGGCCGGCGCAAGGCAGGAGCTTGCCTTTGCCAACGCAGAGCTTGATGCTCTTCTTTCCGAAGAGCCGCCCTCTTGAGGGCGGCCTATCACCAGCACTCTGGACGCTGTCTTTCGCAGGTCCGAGAGGAGCGATCCGCTGCAACTTTCCTTTCGATCTCCTGTCATCGACATGGGGATGCTGCATCCCGTCCGTCGCGCCGCAACCTGCCGCCGCCAGAATTTTCCCCGCCGCCGGCTCCTCGCGGGTCAAAATTCAGTCGCCTGCAAGTCCTCCGCATGGCTGCGGCCGTCCCGATGCAGCCCTCCTTTCCGGTCAGCGTGTCTCACCCCGCGATGACAGCTTATCGAAAGGAGAAAATATCATGCGCCAACTCGCAAAATTCCTCGGCGCCACCGGCCGCCGTCTTCGGGCTCTCGGCAAGGTGATCAGTCACTTTTTCCGCAAGGGAAAACTCGGCTTCAAGCTCGCGGTCAAGATCCCGTTCTTCGTTGAGATCGAGGCTTCGTTCGAAACCGACTGGGACCGGCGCAGATGATGCGCCAGGGGCCGCTACGGCGGCCCTCCTTTTGTCGCTCGAAACGCACAGGCGGCCAAGGTCAGCTTTGCGAGAGCTGAAGCCCTGTTCTCGGCAAATATCCGCGAGCACGCTTTTGTTTCAACAGGTCGAGGAACAACAGAACCGCTTCCTCTTCCCGTTCGAAAACATGCTGTTTCTCCTGCCCGCGCCTGCCGATCCGTCCCCAACGCCGCGTCAGGCAAGCCTCTCCGAACATCGTCTGCTCGATCGCCATGGCATAGTACCGAGCCATGTTTTTGGCTGGGTCCGTTCGTTCGACATAGAGCTGGTAGGGTTGCGAAATCATGTCGGCATGATCGTCACCCGGCGCCGCCACGTCCAACGACATATGTGAATCCTACAGGTGCGACCGATTCATTTTCGTGAAGAATGGTGCTCGGGCGAGGCGCCGCCGGCGCGCGGCTCTATTCGCGCTGCGGCCGGAGCCTGCACGCGGTCTCCGCCCAGTCGGGTTACGATCCTCTCGCGGCAAGAAGCATGCCTCTGTCAAAAATCGTTGTCCGGAGACAGCCAGAACGACACAAGGCCATCGGAGATGGCAAGCGGTCGCGTCCCTTCCGGACGCGGTTCTATCTCTCTCTGACATCCCATTTTGCACCCGCCGTTCCGGCGTCAAGGACATCGCGGCCCCTCCAATTTTCCCAGCGCCGCAAGCGGCCCCAGGAAAATCGGTTCCTCCGCTCGCCGCAGGGCGGCCGCGTTCCGCGGTCCCTGACCCCTCACGGGCTACGGTGCGGACACCTTTCGTCAGAAACGAAAAGGAGACTCTGATGACAAGGCATCAAAACACTCACCTGGTTGGCGAAGATCAAAAGCTGCTGAATCAACAACCGAATTGGCTTGAAAGTTTGCGCCGAAATTTCGATGCGGAAGTTCATTTGCCAGCCGATATCTCGCGAGAGTTTCTGTCTGCATCCCTCCTCTGGGCGATCGAGCACAAAGTCGATTTCGCTCTGTTCCACGAGGCCGACGAGATCATCATTGCGCATTTTGGCGGTGATGAGATCTACCTCCCGTCGCGGTGGTCGGACAAGCAATGGCACATCGGCCTCGAAGACAGAGAGCCGTTCTTCGAACCTGATGAAGATCATTGAGGTTTCAGACCAGAGGTGGCTCGCCGCCTCTGGTCTTTGCCTTCGCGTGAGCCGTTTCAGCCGGATCGACCGGCCGGTAAGGCTTTGAAAGGGTGGCCTGCCGCCCCTCTCAAACCTCACCCCATGAAGGAAGGGCAACGCCCCTCCTTCAAACATCCTCCCATGGGGAAAGGGGACGGTTCCCTCCTCCCTTTCCCCAAACCCCTATCCCTCTCCCGTGCCGGGGAAGCGATGGTTCGCTGTCACCCGCCCTGGCACCAGCCGTGTCGGGCACCATCCCATGATCGGGCGAGCCCTTCGTCGATCAAGACGTCGCCCAGCGAATTGCCTGCGCGAGACACGGTGCGAAGTTTGCGACCGTACTTGTCTTCATCACGGAACCCGGCTGCCAGAGAGAATTTTCCTGCGTTGAGCAGCGTCAGCAGGCGAGATTTTGCCGCCTCACCCTTTATCCGTTCAGCCTCGCAGCGGGGCGGGCTGAGTTCGGGCGTGTCGATATCGGCAATACGGATTTTCTCGCCGTTGAACCAGAAGGTGTCGCCGTCGACGACGCAGCTGGCTCGATGGCTTCCGTCGCAGATCGAAAATGCGGCCGACAATGAATCCGTCGTCGGTGTCTTGGCCAAAGTGGCGAACCCGGGGAGAACGTCGGCGCCGCCATAGGCAAGCCAACCCCCAACAGCAATGATCACGGTGCATAGAACTGCCGTCGAGCGTCTACGCCATCTGTTCCGCCCAGATCTCAGCAATCCTCCGCCCGCGCGCTGCCGACCGCGACTGCCTCTGGCCTTCGGCGGCTTTTTGAACGGAACCACATTCGAATTTGCCAATATCCGATCCCCTCGTTTCGCCTCAGCCTATGTCGGACTCGGTTTCATCTGCGTTTACGGAGGAGCTTGGCTCCGGGCTACTGCGTGGCCGGCAAAATGGTGCGCGAGGGGCGGGGAGCAGTCGATCCCGCCTCCCCTTCGGGCCACTATGTTGAGGCTCCCGCGGCTGCCCTGTTTCCCACCCATCGCACGACGAGAATTCCCGAAATCTCGCCCGTCGGGCGTCGCTATGCTGATTTCTCCGATACTCTTCTCTTTCCTGGATCAGCCTTGCTCGGTTGCACCGCGCGCCGGCTTGGATCATGCAGGCCTTGGCGCATCCCCGATCATGTGAAACCTGTTCGCGCCGACGCATGCCTTCATATCGTCGCGCCGGAACCAGATGGCGCGGCCGCATCGGAGCGGCGCGTTGCCGGCCGTGAAGACGATCTGCTCGTCGGCACGCATGCGCAGAACTTCATGGGGCTGAATGAGTGGTCTGGCAGCGAGTTGCTTCGAGCGTGTTCGCGATGATCCCTTTGCCTGGAAACTGCGGCTGACCTGGTCGATCTCGACCGTGGTCATGCCGCAGCGTTTCGATATGTAATCGGCGGTCTCGGGATCGTTGATCGCGGCAAACGAAATCCAGCTGGCACTCTCGAACCACTTGCTTGCTGCGTCGCGGCCGCCATAGGTTTCGCGCATCTGGCCGATCGACTGATAGATCATCGTGAGCGTGATCCCGTATTTGCGGCCGGCGTCACGCGCGGTTTCGAGGATCCGCATGTAGCCGAGCCGGGCGACCTCATCGAGGAGAAACAGGGCGCGCCCCTTGATCTGTCCGTCGCGATTGTAAATTGCATTCAGAAATGAGCCGATGATGACTCGCGCAAGACCCGAATGGGTCTCCAACGTCTTGAGGTCGATGTTGATGAAGACGTCGGTGTTGCCCGCCGCGATTTGGCTGGTCGAGAACTTCTTTCCCGACACGAGGGCGGCATAGTTCGGATAGGACAGCCAGTGTGTCTCCTTGACCGCATTGGCATAGACGCCGCTGAATGTTTCCGGGGTCATGTTGACGAATGCGGCGACGTTTTCCTTGACGAAATCCGAGCCGGAATTGTCGTAGATGTCTTGGAGCCGCTTGCGTAATGTTGGCTCAGGCTCGGAGAGGTTCATGCGTACCTGCCGAAGTGTCTGTTCCTTCTCATCCGTGTGGCCGGACAGGCAGACATCGGCGATGAGCGCCGTCAGAAGCTGCAGCGCCGATGCGCGAAAGAAGTCGTCACGGACACCACGCGCGCCGCCGCTGTCGCTCATGATCCATGAGGCGACCGAGGCAATATCCTCCTCCTTGGTTCCGCCGAAACATCCGACCCAATCCAGGACGTTAAAGCCGATGTCCGGCTTCCGCGGATCGAGGACGAACACGTCTCTCCCCGCTCCGCCGCGATGTGCGGAGACCATCGGTGCGACCTCGTTCGATGGATCGAGCACGATCAGCGTGCCGCCCCATTTGAGCGCCGTTGGGATCGTTACCGACGTTGTCTTGAAACCGCCGGAACCGGCAAAAACGATCCCGTGCGACGAGCCGAAGGAGCCATCAAAGCACAGCAAGGGCGACTTGCCACCGGCGCCCCACGTCTCAGCGCTATCGGCTCGAAACGCTTGGCTCCCGACACTGTCTCTGTCGACCCGATAACGCTCGCCGATGACGATACCGCCAGTATCGGGAAACAGCTTTGCCGCTTCTGTCAGCTTCATCCAGTCCGCTTCGCCATGGAGCGCCCGCTTGCCCTGAATGCGCTTCGGCTCGGCCCTTGCGAAGGCCGCATTGCCGATGAGCGCGACGCGGAGTGCGAAGCAGGCACATAAGAGCGCCGCACTCGCTCCGATCGACGTTGCCGGATCGAGAAAGGCCAAGACCGTCTTGTCGGCGGGTACCGTCTTCATGAAAGCGGAAAGGCGTATTGTCTCGCGAAGTGCCGCGATCAGGATCATACCGCTGCATCCCGCAACGACGCCCCAACCTGCCTGCTTGATATTGATCGCGCCGGCGGTCGCGAACAGGAACAAGATTCCGACTGCGGCACTTGCGAGATAGGGAAGCGCGATCCCTGCCCGCCCCCATGCCAGTCGTGCGGTCTCGGTTTTGCCGAACCCGGATAGCCACTGCTCGATCCCGGTCATTCCGATGACGACCGGGATCATCAACGCCGCTGGCACTATAACGAGCGCAATCCTATTGATCGTCATTGCCGAAGGCCTCCACGCCGAGTCCGGTGAGCCTGGATCGCTCGCCATCGTCGCCCTTGATGCGGCGCGCTGCATCGATCAGCGCGCCCAGCACCAGCGCTCGCTTCTCATAGCGAAGACCGGCCTTGACGATCAGGCCGCCGAGCTCGATCTTTTCGCGCGTGTCCTTCTTGCGGGAGTCGGATGTCATCGTCCTCACCATCCGTTCAAGCCTCGCCAGTCCGGCCTGCATTCGGGCCAGACGCGACCGCCGTGGTTGACGTTGCGCCGCTGCCATCGCCTGCCCCCTTTTTCCCTCCGGTCGTACCCCCCTGCCCTCCGCGAAATCGCCTGCTCAGTTGGTCAAACGCTGCCTGAAGCTCCGCCTCGTCGATCTCGATCTCGCCAAGGCCTGCCTTGAGCGCGATCCGGCCAATGCGTTCCGCTTCCCGTGTCTCGGCGAGCTTGAGCTGCTCCTGCAGTTTGGCAATTTCGTCGCGGATCTTCGCGGATGGCTTCTTCATGTCCGTTTGTCTCCCTGGCTGAGAAAGCTTGTCTTTCGAAGCCAGTTTCCGGAACTTAAGTAGCGAACGCACTACTGTGAATCCTACAATCGCCAGCGGCGATGCTTTCGTGGATGATCCCGGCCGTTCCGAAGGAGCGGCTTCCAAGGGCGCAATTATACGTCGCTGGCGCGACGTGTTGCTGAGAGTGCCTGGCGGGGCCGCCGCTCCCGACGAACTCATTGATTTCGTTCGTAACCGGGAGAGAACTTCGCCGTGGCCGTCCCTCACTTCTCCGTCAGCGTCGTCGCCCGTGGCTCAGGCCGCAGCGCCGTGCTCTCGGCCGCCTACCGGCACTGCGCTAAGATGGAGTTTGAGCGGGAAGCCCGGACGATCGACTACACGCGAAAGCAGGGGCTCCTGCATGAGGAGTTCGTGATCCCTACCGACGCGCCGGAATGGGTGCGCAGCATGATTGCCGATCGCTCGGTCGCCGGCGCATCCGAGGCCTTCTGGAACAAAGTGGAGGGCTTCGAGAAGCGATCCGACGCGCAGCTCGCCAAGGACGTCACCATAGGCCTTCCGCTCGAACTGACGGCCGAGCAGAACATCGCGCTCGTGCGCGACTTTGTGGCGTGCCACATCACCGCGAAGGGCATGGTCGCCGACTGGGTCTATCACGACGCCCCAGGCAATCCGCATGTGCATCTGATGACGACATTGCGGCCGCTCACCGAGGACGGGTTCGGCTCAAAGAAGGTCGCGGTTCTCGCCCCGGACGGCAAGCCGATCCGCAATGATGCCGGCAAAATCGTCTATCAGCTGTGGGCCGGTAGCACTGAGGATTTCAATGCGTTTCGCGACGGCTGGTTTGCCTGCCAGAACAAACATCTGGCGCTTGCCGGCCTCGATATCCGCATCGATGGCCGTTCCTTCGAAAAGCAGGGTATCGACCTCGAGCCAACCATTCACCTCGGCGTCGGCGCCAAAGCCATCGAGCGCAAGGCCGAGCAATCCGACCACAAGTCGGAGACCTCGACTCCCAAACTCGAACGCGTCGAGCTTCAGGAGGAGCGCCGCAGGGAGAACGCCCGCCGCATCCAGCGCCGTCCGGAGATCGTGCTCGACCTGATCACGCGGGAGAAGAGCGTCTTCGACGAACGCGATGTTGCGAAGGTGTTGTATCGCTATATCGACGATGTCCTTCTGTTCCAAAGTCTGATGGTCCGCATTCTGCAAAGTCCGGAAGCACTCCGGCTCGAACGCGAGCGGATCAACTTTGCGACAGGTATTCGGACACCCGCGAAATACACGACGCGCGAGATGATCCGGCTTGAGGCCGAGATGGCCAATCGCGCGATCTGGCTCTCCGGTCGCGCCTCCCATGGCGTCCGTGAGGTGGTGCTGCAGGCGACTTTTACGCGCCATTCTCGTCTGTCGGATGAGCAGCGAACGGCGATCGAGCATGTCGCCGGGACCACGCGGATTGCCGCTGTCATCGGCCGCGCCGGGGCCGGCAAGACGACGATGATGAAGGCTGCGCGCGAGGCGTGGGAAACGGCCGGTTATCGTGTGGTCGGCGGAGCTTTGGCTGGCAAAGCCGCCGAAGGTTTGGAGAAGGAAGCGGGCATCGTTTCCCGCACGCTGTCGTCCTGGGAGCTTCGCTGGAACCAGGGTCGCAACCAGCTCGATGATAAGACCGTCTTCGTACTCGACGAGGCCGGCATGGTTTCGTCACGGCAGATGGCGCTGTTGGTCGAAGCAGTCACCAAGGCCGGCGCCAAACTCGTCCTTGTCGGCGATCCGGAACAGCTTCAACCGATCGAAGCGGGTGCGGCCTTTCGCGCCATTGCCGATCGCATCGGCTATGCCGAACTCGAGACGATCTATCGTCAGCGTCAGCAATGGATGCGCGACGCCTCGCTCGATCTCGCGCGTGGCAATGTCCGCAAGGCTGTCGATGCCTACACCGCCCATGGTCGAATGATTGGTTTGAGACTGAAGGACGAGGCGGTCGAAAGCCTGATCGCAGCGTGGGACCGCGACTACGACCCTTCGAAGACCAGCCTGATCCTCGCACACCTTCGCCGCGACGCCCGAATGCTCAACGATATCGCCCGCGCCAAGCTGGTCGAGCGTGGCGTCGTCGCAGACGGATTTGCGTTCAAGACAGAGGACGGAACCCGCATGTTCGCGGCCGGCGACCAGATCGTGTTCCTCAAGAACGAGGGCAGTCTTGGCGTCAAGAACGGCATGCTCGCAAAGGTGGTTGAGGCCGCACCCGGCCGGATCGTCGCTGAGATCGGCGAAAGGGAACATCGTCGCCAGGTCACGATCGAGCAGCGCTTCTACAACAATCTCGATCACGGCTATGCGACGACGATCCACAAGAGCCAGGGCGCGACCGTCGACCGGGTGAAGGTACTTGCTTCCCTCTCGTTGGACCGGCACCTGACCTATGTGGCCATGACGCGCCATCGTGAGGATCTCGCGATCTACTACGGCAGTCGTTCCTTCGCGAAATCCGGCGGCCTCATCCCGATCCTGTCGCGCCGGAACGCCAAGGAAACCAGCCTCGACTACGAGAAGAGCGCACTCTATCGCCAGGCGTTGCGCTTTGCCGAGGCCCGCGGCCTGCACCTCATGAACGTCGCCCGCACGATCGCACACGATCGGCTCCAATGGGCCGTCCGGCAGAAAAAGAAACTCGCCGACCTCGGCGCCCGACTTGCCGCCATCGGCGCGGCACTCGGGCTGGTCCGCGGCAGCAACAAACACTCCATCCCGGACACAATCAAGGAGGCCAAGCCCATGGTATCAGGCATCACCACCTTCCCGAAATCGCTCGACCAGGCTGTCGAAGATAAGCTCGCCGCCGATCCCGGCCTCAAGAAACAATGGGAGGACGTCTCGACCCGCCTCCAGCTCATCTACGCGAAGCCGGAAGCTGCCTTCAAGGCGATCAATGTCGATACCATGTTGAAGGACCAGTCGGTCGCGCAGTCCACCCTGGCAAGGATTGCCGGCGAGCCAGAGAGCTTTGGCGCGCTCAAGGGCAAGACCGGTCTTCTCGCGAGCCGTGGTGACAAGCAGGACCGGGAAAAAGCGCTCGCCAATGTACCGGCGCTCGCCCGAAATCTTGAACGCTACCTTCGTGAGCGGGCCGAGGCCGAATTCAAACATGAGACGGAGGAGCGCGCGGTCCGGCTCAAGGTTTCGGTCGACATCCCGGCGCTCTCTCCAGCCGCCAAGCAAACGCTCGAACGCGTGCGCGAGGCGATCGATCGCAACGATCTTCCGGCTGGCCTCGAATACGCGCTCGCCGACAAAATGGTGAAGGCAGAACTCGAAGGTTTTGCCAAGGCTGTGTCGGAGCGTTTCGGGGAACGGACCTTCCTGCCTTTGGCTGCCAAAGACACTGATGGCAAGACTTTCGAGACCGTCACAGCAGGAATGACGGTCGTCCAGAAGGCTGAGGTCCAGTCCGCGTGGAAATCTATGCGGACGGTCCAGCAGCTTGGCGCTCATGAACGCACGACCGAAGCGCTCAAGCAGGCCGAGACGCTGCGGCAAACCAAGAGCCAAGGGCTCTCGCTGAAATGACCCGGGCAGCAACCACCCGGTCGATGACCACGCAACAACGACGTGCCACTGCGGTTCTGTCGATAGCGGCCGCGGCCATCATTCTGCTGGTGGTGACTGCCGTCGCCGGCGGCTACCGCATCAATCTGACGCCGAGCGAGCCACTGGGCCTATGGCGCATTATCCCGCTTCATCGACCGGTGGCAGTCGACGACCTCCTGTTCATCTGCCCGCTGGAAACGGCGGCGATGCGGGCAGCCAGGGCACGAGGCTATTTCCGTTCTGGTTCCTGCCCGGGCGACGTCGCACCGTTGATCAAGACAGTGATCGCCGTTGTAGGACAGCGTGTCGAAATCGGCGTCAACGTGAGAGTGGATGGGCGGGTGGTTTCCTCATCCAGTCTCGCACTACGTGATGGAAAAGGCCGGCCGTTGACGCCGTTTCCGAGCGGCATCATACCGCCAGGATATGTCTTCCTGCATTCCGCATTCCCCGGCTCCTATGACTCCCGATATTTTGGCCCGGTGCCGATCTCCGGCATTCTCGGGCTGGCGCAGGAGGTGTTCACCTATGTGCCGTGATTACCTTCAGCCAGCGCTGCTGATATTCGCTTCGATCGCGATCGGCGTGGTGGGCTGGAGCGGCCATGTGTGGCTCCTACCCGTCGCGCTCGGGTTTCCGGTTCTTTGGTCGATCTCGCAAACGAGATCGGTCGCGGCACTTGTCTCCAGCGGATACTTCCTGGCCGCGTCCCGGGGTCTGCCACAAGGCGTTGCCGCCTTTTATTCGTCGGATATCTGGCCGGGCCTCCTGCTCTGGCTGGGTGCGTCTATGAGTTTCGTTGCCGTGCATACGCTCCTCTGGACGATGAACGGACGCGCGCGTCCGTTTCGCTACCTCCTTGCGGCAGCCGTCATGGCCATCCCGCCGTTCGGCATCACGGGCTGGGCGCATCCTGTCACCGCCGCGGGTGTTCTGTTTCCGGGATGGGGATGGTGGGGACTTGGCTTCATGACAGCCGGCCTTGCGGGTCTCGTAACCCGCATTTGGCCAGCTGTCGCCATCGCCTTCGCAGGCCCTTGGCTGTGGTCCGCCGCAATCTGGACCGACCCGAAACTACCGGAAGGCTGGCGCGGCGTCGATCTTGATATGGGGGCTTCGCTCGGTCGGGAGCCCGGGCTTCAACGCCAGCGTGCCATGATCGCAACGGTGCGTGGCGCGGCCAGCGATGGGGCCCGTTTTGTGGTGCTGCCGGAAACTGCGCTCGGTTTCTGGACACCGACCGTGGCGCGGCTTTGGACGAGCGCCTTCAGGGATGATGATGGGACGGTGATCGCCGGTGCGGCGATGGTCGATGCTGGGGGCTACGACAATGTTCTGGTCGCGGTCGACGGGAGGGGCGGCCGCATCCTCTATCGCGAACGTATGCCGGTTCCCGGTTCGATGTGGCAGCCGTGGCGATCCTGGTTTGGGGAGAGTGGTGGTGCTCGGGCGGATTTCTTCGCGAACCCGGTCGTCTCCATCGGCGCCAGCCGAGCGGCACCGCTGATCTGCTACGAGCAACTGATTGTTTGGCCGGTGCTTCAGTCGATGCTGCACGATCCGGACCTCATTGTTGCTGTCGGAAACGGGTGGTGGACCGAAGGGACATCAATCGTAGCTATCCAGCGAACTGCCACCACAGCGTGGTCAAAGCTCTTCGCAAAACCGATTGTTATTGCCTTCAACACCTGAGTGCTCAGGAGACACCATGATCGACGCAGCCCTGATAAAAGAATGCGCAGACCCTTCACTCAAGCCGACGATCGTCGAACAGTTCGTGATGGCGGCGGGCTCGGCTGATCCCTTCGTCGTCACCGTCAAATCAGGCGACCGATTGATCCTCGTTCCGAAAGCGGCATCGGCCGAGGAGGCGATTGCGATCGTGCGCCAATATGCTGGTCAGGCGGTCGTCCGCGTAGGGCTCACCCAGTTCCCCGCTGGCGTGGGAGTCAAGGAACCGGCGGATCTGAAGCCCGATCTCGTCGATCCTTGCCAGAACCTCCGGAAAGGCACTGCGATGTTCGCCAAGGTATTGAGGATCGTTGCAAAATGGTATGGCAACCCCACGAGCAAAGACGTCTTCCCGCAAATCTTCGAGGACGCGGTCTACGCATGGAAGACCGGCCAGTTCGGGGGTGTCGGCGTGTTTCAGGCGGAGGATCCTGGCATACCCATCGAAGCGCCGCAGCAAAGCGATAAGGAAGTGGATGGCGAGGAAGCGACGCCGAAAGACTTACAACCAGAGACGATGCAGGATGTTAGGCATGCGGGCATACGGATCGATCTTTCCCGCATTGGTGGTCAACAACAGCGTTGAGTTCACCTCGCATTGGCGAGGCATGTTCCGGCCAAGCCAAAGTTTAGGCGACTCCAAAGCATGAATTTAATGCGCTTCCAGATGCCTCGTCCGCGGTTGTAATGGCGGCGAGCCAGTAAAACCGCGTGCTGACGGGTTCCAGCTATGAAGTTGCCCGACAAAAACCCGACAGGATCTGATTTCTGCTCGCTGAGCCATGAACTCGCGTGGTTGCGACCAAACCGCTCATTCGTCCAGCCTCGCAGCCGCAACCGCGTGCGGCATCAGGAATGTGGCAATCTGCGCGATGACGTCGATCAGATCGCCAGGATTGTGTGCAACGCCTTCAATGAAAGCACGCCATTGTCGCTGCTTTTGCTGGTCCTTGGCAAAGGCTCCGTTAGGGCGTCCGGCAGGTCAATGGGGATCGGTGTCTCGCGGCGATCAAAGGTAGCGGCTATTGCGCGCGCCAGCCGATCATCGCTGAAGTCGAAAGACCTGCTGAGGATCCAGATGTCGTAGAAATCCTTCATGCGGCTGTTTACTCGCCCCAGCATCACCATTGCCTGGAACTTCTCGGCAATGACCGTTTCTCGCGCATAGGCCCGAAGCCGCGGCATCGGAAAATCGAGCATGGAAGGATAATCCAAAACCTCCACCCCAGGCTCAAGCGCATCGCCAAAACCGATGTCGATGGTCAGGTTGATCCGGGCTCCGCTGATCGAAGCGATCACCCGCAGCCTGAGCCCACCATAATCCAGTGCCTCGCGAATACGATCCACATGCAGCGTATCAGCGTCGAACGTAACGCCATCGTCGGCCTCTTGCGCCAGAATTTCCCGAAATGTCTCAAGCATCGGGTCCGGACTCGGATCACCGAAACCCAAAAGATCCAGGTCGCGCGTGCCTCGGTGCGGATTGTCGAACCAACTCATCATCAACATCGCCCCTTTTAGAACGAAGCGATCGGCGTGGGGCGACTGGCTAAGCCGGAACAATAACCGTTCAAGGGCGAAACGCGTCAGGACGAGATCGAAGCTTTGCCCGCTTGCCTTGGCGAGTTGCAACAGGCGGGCGCGCACCGAGGCGCCGACGTTTCTGATTTCTTTAGCCATTGGCGGTCAGCGCCTCGAGATACGGCCGGATCACAGAGCCAACGCCACCGCGTTCGGCCTGGTTGGCGATTTCGCCAGGAGTAGCCCTTCGTTGCCGCAGCGCCTCCTGCAGCCCTTCTATCGCTACCGAAAGGCCGATCTTGTTGCGATATCGAAAGCAATCGGCAATTGTCTTGGCGATTCCAAAGACCCTCACAGGAACGCCTTCAATGATATGGGTTTCGACGCTGTCGTTGAGAAGGCTGTCTGTGAAGCGCACGATGCGCACAGCGGGGGCTTCCAGCTTCGGCGGCCAGTCCTTACGGCCTATGGCAAGCCAGATTTGTCCGGGGAGCTGATCTGTCAGGCTGTGAAATGCCAATGCCGAAACGAGGCAGATAACGGCTTTGGGCGCGCGTTTGGCAACCTCCGCCAGGCTGTGGCTGGCGTCGAGCTGCGCATCAGGAAGTTGATAGAGACCGCGGGCAAGCCGCAGCACTTCACCATCTCGTTCCATTCGGCTCATGGTGGCAGCCGTCACTCCTGCGTTCCGCAGTTCGACGAAACGTGCTATTCCGCGCTCGGTTAGCACGGTCCGAGCAATTTGGCGTTGCGTGACTGAACTGGGCATTGATATAAAAGCTAGGAGAATAGGATCTATTATCCTAGGATTTGTATCACAATCCCTGGGGCCGAGAAAGCCCTCGCATTATGAATTCTTCACCACGACTAATTGCCTCGATGGACAAAGTTGACAATTCTAGTGGTCGCCTGGAGTAAAGATGTAGCTTGCGGCGAGGTCCACCATGCGCGCAGTGAGAGCCGGATAACCCTCGACGATCTCGTCTGCGGCAGCGCCTTGCAATTTCATCGCAGCGATTGTTCGGACTCGAGAGGAGTACAATCTCAATTCCATTGGCTTGCTTCGACGATTTCTCGTTGTCGCGGGCCGGATTGAAGCTGCTGAGATCCCAGATTATGCGCCTGTTTGCGTACTCACTTGGGTCTCACCAATCGGTCGCACTAATTCGACGTGGCTGACATCTAAGGCTTGAGCCAGTTCATAAATCGTAATCACAGTTGGGTTGCGACGACCTCGCTCCAGGCTACTAAGATATTGCTGGCTGAAACCAGAACGCGCCTCGACCTCTTCCTGTGTCAGGCCTTTCTCCCGACGCAGGCGGGCAAAATTCGAGCCGACCAGTTTGCGCATGTCCATGCGCCGAAAGATCGCCGTTTACACACTCGGAGTTTATCAACTAAAGTATGTAAAGCTCCTTCCCGTAAATGCCTGCCAATGCGGGCGGGTAATGGGTTTAGTTGTCGATATAAGCATCAGCACATTGTCTGCAACTCAGAGATTTCGGATGTAACGGTGTCCCATTTGATGTAGGCGAACCTTCGGGGCCGCTTGGTGAGAGAATGAAAGTTTGGGAGAAGCGGGTGAACAAAGCGAGCTCATCCGATGCAAATGGTCGAGAAAAGGAAAGAGAATCGCGCTTCAGCTCGATGCAACAGTCGAAGCTTGAGGTGTTGGCTGTCTCGGCAATTCTCGAACACCGCCTCCTGATCGCCGCCGACGAAGCTGTCTATGACGAATGGGCTCGCGCGACCGCAGACCCATCAATTTCCGCCGCCGTGCTCAAGAGCCTGCAGGAGGAGTATGTCGCGCGCCAAAAGAAATCTGAAGTCCAGCAAGAAGAACTTTCGGAAATCATCGATGCATTAGGCTACGTCCCCGAGGTTCCACTCGATAAACATGAATGACGGTCAAACCAACCCGTGATCTTTAGCAATTGCGACGAGCTGTGGGACGGTCGCAGCCTCAAGTTTTTCGCGCGCTTTATCAAGGTAGTGCTGCACTGTCCTCGGGTTGATCCCCGTTAGCATTGCGGTTTCCGGAGCGCTTTTACCCTTTGCCGCCCACATGAGGCACATTGCTTCTCTTGGTGAAAGCAACCGTCTCGGAGCGACAATGGTCGTCGCAGCGATAATCTTCAGGCAGTAATGGATCACCAGCACCGCTCGGATCGCTTGTTGCGCATCCCGCAGTTTTGAAACGTCAGCCGTCGGCGCCGAAGATGCAAACGTCAGCATCATCGTCGACCCGAAACTTCCTTCGACGGGGATCGTCACCCCACTCCGAATTCCGTACTCGATCGCCTGGTCCCGAAAACGCCTGAGTTCGGAGGTTCCACGAGCGGGCCAATCGTCGGCCGTCCAGGAAAACATTTCCATGCGACGCTTGGCTTCAGTAACGACCGGGTCGATGCGGGAGTAATGGCCTTCGAGATAAACACCCTGCCATTCCTCCGGATAGGAGTTGAATGTGCGGATTTCCAACCCCTCAGTCTGCAGATAAGCAAAACGGTCGAAGCCGCATGTGTGCGCAAATGTTTTCAAAGCACTTTTGATCATACGTTCATCATGCGCGGCTTCTGTCATATCGATGAGAGAGCGAAGGTCACCGTCCACTAACTTTTCTCCTTTTTTCGACGGTGCAAGCCTCCCACTCGTCGCGCCGTTCTGACGCCGCGAGGTACCGGTTGCCACCGTTCGGCTAGCCGGAACCCCATGGGACATTGGACGATACGGCAGTTGCTTCTACGCGAAGCAGATCCACGTTCGTTGCATCGCTTAGGTCTATTGACCTCTGCCGGATATTCAACTCTTTCTGATCTAAAGACGATGATTTTTATAGAGATTTTTAGTCACACCTGCGCCCCGCGCGGAATGTACTTGCGACGTTCAGCGACAAGCGAAAATCTGAGCGTCCGTTAGCTGTTTAGCGGCCGCTATAGACAGAATGAAAAATAACATCCTGATCGACCAACACATTGAACTTGTAGCCCGGCCGGATGCGAATCGTCGGCTGAACGTTCAGATTCTTCGAGATCGTCTCTTCTGCTACGCGGCCAAATGACGCGGCAAAATTCCGTCTTGCTGCATCCGAAGCCGTGTCCTGCGTCGCGAGCGTCGAACTCTCAGGCATCGACATATCGGTACCCGCCCCGATGATTGCCACCAGGGCTGCAGAACCGAATGTTCTCCAGAGATGTCGGTCGAGCTTGTCCTGGAAGCCGCCATAACCTTCAGCGTCAGTGCCCGCCATACCACCGATCTGCAGGGTAGACCCGTTCGGAAAAATGAGGTCCGTCCAGACGACGAGTACCCGTTCCTGGCCGAAGGACACCTTGGAATCGTAGCGACCGAAGAGCTTTGCGCCTTGCGGGATGAGAAGGCGATAACCGGTTGCGCTGTCGTAGACATTTTGGCTGATCTGAGCGCTAATGCGCCCCGGCAGGTCGGAATTGAGGCCGGTGATCAATGTCGCCGGGATGACTGAACCGCGCTTCAATTCGTTGGGTGACATCTGCGGCACGACCTGGTTCGGCAGGTAGCCGAGATCCTTGATGTCCTGATTAAAGAAGTCCTCCCTCGACGTCTGCCCGTTCTGATCGACGTTCTGTCCCATCAGGCCGGATTTCATGGCCGCGCCATAAAGGTCTGAGGCGCTGCTCGTCACGGCATTTGTCGGCTGGCGGACGGTGTCATTGGTGGAGATTGCAGCCTTCTCGACATCGGAGATGTCTACCTTTAGCGGCGAATCGAGCGCCGTGGAACGGGCCTGGAGACGCGCCATCCGTTGCCGCTGGGCTTCGCGCATATATTGTTCATCCTGCTCTCGCTTCAGGCGTGCCTTCCACTCCTCTTCGGATTCGAGCCTTTGTCGGCGATCTTGTCGATCTGTTGGTTGGCGCTCGAAGACCGGTTCCTGCTTTTCCTTTTTCTCCGCGACGACTGGCGTCGGTTGAAACACCTCCTGCTTTTCTGGGTCACCGATAATGCCGTCGGTGACACCCCGCTTAAGCTGATCGCCGAAACTGGTCGCAGGGCTGTTGGAAGCACCCTCGATGTCGCCATGATTGAAGGAAAGCCCGCGCAGTGACAGACCAATCACGACCACGCCGACGAACAGCACGATGACGATGATGGCGACGATGATCGGCAGGCGGTTGAGCCGGCGCATGCCATTCTGATCGTCGGCCTGGGCTGACGCGCCAAGTTGGAGCGACTGGACCATATTGCTCTCCGTCAGTTACGCTGCATGATCGAAAGCGGACTAGCCGGCGTGGCGCCTGCCGCCGTTGGTGTATAAGCACGTCCGAGAGCGATCGAAGGCGTCGAAACCCGCGCGAGCAGCTGCCCGTCGATTCCCTCAATTGCATAGGCAAGCTCGACCGGCTTGATGTCTTTGGCGACTTTGCCGTCCCTGACGACCGTATAACCCCGCCCCTTCAGGGCCGCCTCGAGGGCGGATGCGAACTCCGATGCGTCCGTCTCCATTTTGATCGTGGTCGTAGCACCGGCAGGGCCGATCTGTTCGGCCAGTCGGCTTGCCATGTCGCCGGCGATGGCGCTCGCAGCCGGTCCGGTGACTGCGACAGGGGTTGAGCTGGTGGTCAGCGCGTCGTCGGCCGTTTGGCAACCGGAGAGCAGCGCGACCACGACGCAATATGCGAGAAGCTTCCGCATGGTTCAGCCTCCCCGCCGGATGGTGATCTTCTGCTGCCGCCAACCGACGCCGGAAAGGAGGATCGCCTTGTCGATCGCATAGTCGACGGTCATCATGTCGTTCTTCATCCGGTAATTGACGATACGATTTTGACCGCCGGAGACGACGAAGAGCACAGGCGCATCTTGGCCGGAGATCGACTTCGGGAACTGAATGTAGGTCTTCACTCCGTCCGAATAGACCCGCTTCGGTTTCCACGAAGCACCGCCGCTGACCGAATAGGAGAAGTTCAGCTTGTCCGGCGCGGCGCCCGGAATGCCGCCCGTTTCGAGGCGGGCATTGATGTCGGCGAGCTTGGTGGACACGTCTTCTGGATACTCGAAGCCAATGCGCGCCATGTACTGGCTGGGATGGGATTTGAGCTGGATATGATAGGTTCGACGTGATGTCGTCACGACCATCGAGGTGAGAAGCCCTGGTTCCGACGGTTTGACGATGAGATGGATCGCCTGCCCGCCTGTGGCCCCCGAGGTCGCGGGTTCCACCTTCCATCTGACCGTGTCGCCGACGAGGACGTCGCGGACGATCTCGCCGCCCTGAAGCTCGATATCGCAGACCTGCAGGGGCGAGCAAACCACGGACGGCTGCGTTTCCCCGAACAGGAAAATCACCTTTCCGTCCGGTCCTGTCGTGACCAGTCCCGGCGTGCCGCGCCACTTTCTGGAAAGATTTGTTCCCTTCACCTCGTTGCTCGTCATGCTTTGCGCCTGTGCGCCCGCGGCAAGCAAGAGTCCGGCCATGCAGCCGGCGGCTGCGATCAATCCCGTTTTTTTCATTGAAAGAATCCCTGCCCTTAAAGCTGTGCCGTCCAGTCGAAATCCCGGACGTAGAGGCCGATCGGATTGAGGCGGATCGTCGCCTCATCCTGTGGCGCGGTGAGCGCGACCGTTGCGATGCCGCGGAAACGGCGTGTGCCGGTTTCCTTGCCCTTTCGGTCCCGCTCGTATTCCGTCCAGTCGATCTGATAGGTCTGGTTCGAGAGCGCCACGATGTTGTTGACCTCGATGGCAACCGTCGAGGACTTTGCCTTCTCGAACGGAGAATTGCCTCGAAACCAGGCGTTGACTTTCTCCGTCGACGGATCGGACGTGCGAAGAAGGGCGTAGGTCCGGTCTATATATTGCTTCTGCACCACCGCATCTGGAGTGATCGAGCGAAAGCTCGTGACGAAGTTACCGAGTGTGGAGCGCACCACGCGGACGTCGGCATACTCGATCTGCTCGGGGAAACCTGCCGTGACCGCAGTTCCGAGCTTGTCGACCTCGACGATGTAAGGCACGAGCCTGACCTGGGTGCTGAGAAACATCGCGTAGCTGAAGCCGATGACGGCCATGACCAGACCGAGGACACCAACAATGCGCCATGCGGCTGCGGCCTTCACATAGGAGCCATAGCGTTCGCTCCATTCCTGGCGGGCGGCAAGATACGGGTTTTCCGGGGCGCGGTTCGCTGCCATTTATTCTTCCCTTGTCTCGATTACGGTTTGTCGTTGCGTTCGGGAGGAGGCTTCGGTCCGCTATGACCGCCGCGCTGTTCATCGAGCTTGCCATTGGCCAGTCCGAGAATGGACCCGGCATAAGCGCCCGGAGAGCCGATTGCCTTTTCCTTCGCCGCCGATCCCGCCGCCTGTGCACCAGAACTGAAGCTCGCACCCATGCCGCGAAGAGCGGCACCTGCAACGGATGAACCGCCAGCTCGTGCGGCTTGAGCCACCGCAAACCCCGCGCCGGCAGCGCCGGCTGCGAGGAAGCCGGCACCGGCGGCAAAAGAGGCCGCTTGGCCGCCGTGGCGGATCGCTTCCATTCCTCCGGAAACCGATGCGCCCTGGACGACGCCCTGGATGATGTTCGGGACGTACATCGCGATGATTAAGACGACGACGGAGATACCGGCAATGGCCAAGGTGGTGACGAACTGATCCGACGAGGCAGTCGGAGCTTGAGCGAGGCCAAGCAGGACGTTCGATCCGATCTTGGCGATCATCACCAGGGCCATGAGCTTCATGCCGACGCCGAAGGCGTAGACGAGATAGCGGATAGCGAAGTCTTTCGTGAAGGATGAGCCGCCCAATCCGAGCATAATCATACCGGCGAGCAGGCCGACATACATCTCGACCATGACCGACACGAAAATCGCGGCGACCAGCGAGAAGCAGATAACGACGATTCCCATTGCCAACACGGCCGCAATTGCCAGCGCGTTGTCTTCGAACACGCCGAACTGTGCCTGCTCGGACATTTGCGAGGCGACCCGAATGCCGGCGTCGAACACCTCAGCGGGTGACGCTGAACCGCCACCGGCGCCAATCTGGAAGAGGCTGTCGACCACAGCTCGGGCGAAGGTCGGACCTTGAGTAAGGACGAATGCGAAGAACCCGATGAACATGATCCGCCGCACCAGTTCGGCGAACCAGCTGTCCAGTGAGGCTGACTGGATTGCCAACCAAACGGCCGCAATGCCGATCTCGATCGTTGCGAGAATCCAGAATAGGGATTTCGCCGCCTCCATGATGGTGGTCTCCCACCCCTTCGCAGCGGACGAGACCTGGTTTTCCAGTTCCGTGAGGACCTGTCCCTCCTGCGCGAATGCGGGAACAGCATAGGCGAGGCAAAAAAGACCGGTAATCAGGAATGAACGCGCGACAGCAACCTTCACCATCTCGGGCGCATCTCCTGACCTTCTTTGATCGGCGGCAGCTCCTTGTCGGAGCCGAAGAATTTTTCCCGGACGGCGCGCTGCTCCTCGGTGAGCGCAGGTATTCTTGTGTTTCGGGAATTGACGATCAGTACTGTCGCGGCAGACGATGCAGCGGCGACAGCCAGGACCAAGGCAATGAGGACGGGGCGGCTCACCATCGCGGTTCCATTTTCTGGCCTTCCGGAACGCTCTTGACCTCGGCGTTGAAGAACTTTTCTCGCCGCGCCTGCGCCAGGTCCTTGTCGGTCTGTTCCGTCTGAAGCCATGTTCCCATCATTGTCATCTGTTGGGAGACGAGACCGCGAAGCTTCTGCATTTGCGCGACTTGCTGAGCCGCGATCTCGTGGCCGACCTGCAAAGCCTTCATCTGCCCGTCAGCCGTTTCGGACATCGACCGCAGCGAGGACATTGTATCTTCTTCGCTATCGAACTGGTCGGCCGTGAGGCTCGCCGCTTTCAGCGAGCTGGCGATCGTGTCGCGGTTGGTGTTCGACCAGGACTGGTAGGTCGAGGAAAACGTTGCATTGTCCGGCAAGTTGGTCTTGAGATCGGCATAGCTCTGAAAGCGCTGCTGGAGAACATCGTCCGCATTCCCCATCGAAAAGGCGATGCCCTGTCCCTCGTCGACGATACTGCGCAGCTGGTTGAGATCGCTTTCGATCTGCCCCCAGACATGATCAGGAAGCTGCGCAGTGTTTTGCAGCATGTTCTCGTAGATCTTCAGCTGGTTCTGGATCTGCTCTGCAAGCTGGCTGATCTGCGTCAGCTGATTGTCGACCTGGATGCCGGAGCTTTTTAGAAGATCTACGAGCTGCGCATTGTTGGCGAGCTGCGTCCATTCGGTCGCAGCGCCGGTGGCTGTTCCGGCTTGCACTGAGCCTGCAGCGCCGGTCGTGAGAGCGGCGGCGGCCAAGCAGGCGAGCCATCTATTCGAACCTGAGTAGCGATGCGGCATCGTGAACTCCTCTCGTTTCAAGCCAGTGGATCGGCCATTCGTGGCCATGTTCGGATTTCAGTGCGCGGATGCGTTTGAGGTCCTCTTTGCCCGACGCGCCGACAAAGCTCAGCGCAACTGGCCCAAGCGACATGTCGAAGAGCCGCCGGCCTTCTGGCGTGGCGACGTAGTATTCGCGCTTCGGTATGGCGGTAGCGACGATTTCGAGCTGGCGCTCGTTGAACCCGATTCTCTCATAAAATTCTCGCGTCCCTGTCTCGCGAGCGGCGCCATTCGGGAGGCAGATTTTTGTCGGGCAGGATTCCTTCAGCACGTCTATGATCCCGGACCGCTCGGCATCCGAGATCGATTGGGTCGCGAGAACGACGGCGCAATTCGCCTTGCGCAGCACCTTGAGCCACTCGCGAATCTTGTCGCGGAAGACAGGGTGGCCGAGCATCAGCCACGCCTCGTCGAGCACGATCAGACTGGGGGACCCATCCAACCGCTTCTCGATCCTGCGGAACAGGTAGGTCAGCACCGGAACGAGACTGCGTTCGCCCATATTCATCAACTGCTCGATCTCGAAGGTCTGGAAGGCGCCGAGTGTGAGGCCGTCCTCTTCTGCATCGAGAAGCTGGCCCATCGGGCCATCGACGGTGTAATGATGCAGTGCGTCCTTGATCTCGCGCAGCTGCACGCCGCTGACGAAATCCGAGAGCGAGCGACCGGATGCACTGGCCATGAGGCCGATCTGCCGAGAGATGGCGTTGCGATGATCGGGGGTGATGGTGACTCCCTGCAGACCGACCAGCATCTCGACCCACTCTGTTGCCCAAGCCCGGTCGGCATCACTTTTGAGTTCGGACAATGGGCAAAAGGCCAACGCCCTCCCCTCTTCCGCATTGTCGCCGCCGATCTCATAGTGATCGCCGCCGGCTGCGAGCGTCAGGGGCAGAAGTGAACTGCCTTTGTCAAAGGCGAAGATCTGCGCATTTTCGTAGCGACGAAACTGCGCGGCGATCAGGGCGAGCAACGTCGACTTGCCAGAACCGGTCGGACCGAAGATCAGCGTGTGGCCGACATCATCGACGTGCAGGTTCAGACGAAACGCTGTCGAGCCGCTCGCAACCTGCATCAAGGGCGGCGAATTCGGTGGGTAAAAGGGGCATGGCGCGACGGGGTTTCCGGACCAGACCGAGTTCAGCGGAATCAAGTCGGCGAGATTGCTGGTGTTGATCAGCGGCTCACGGATGTTGCAATACCAGTTGCCTGGCAAGCTACCGAGATAGGCGTCGGTGGCGTTGAGCGTTTCGATCCGTGCCCCGAAACCTTCCGCCTGGATCAGCCGCCGGATCGCTTCGGCCTTCTCCTGGAGTGCTTCGCGATCGCTGTCGAACAACACAACGACCGGTGTGTAATAGCCATAGGCAACCAGTTGCGACGAGGCCTGCGCGATCGCATCCTCAGTCTCGACTACCATCGTCATCGCGTCCTGGTCGACGGATCGACTTTGTGTCTGGAATATCTGGTCAAAGAACGGCCGGACCTTCTGCTGCCATTTCTTCCGCGTCCGTTCGAGCTTTTGCCGGGCCTCCTCGGCATCAAGGAAAATGAAGCGCGATGACCACCGATAAGTCAGCGGCATCAGGTCTAGGCTGTTGAGAATACCGGGCCAGCTCTCGGCCGGCAGACCGTCGATCGCAACGACGCCGAGAAAAAGGTTTTCGACCTTTGGCGTCAGTCCGTGCTCAAGCTCCGCGGTGGCGATCCAGTCGAGATACATGGGAACGTCGGGTAGCCGGATTGGATGGCTTTCCCCGGTAGTGCAGTACCGCGCGAACTGCAGCAGCTCGTCGTATCGGGCAATTCGCTCGCCTCCCCTTTCGACCGTTTCACGGGTTTCCATTCGCCGGATCGAAAGCGTGTTGGCCAAATACTGCTCAAGCTCTCGCACCGCGTTCTTGAACACGAAGAGCACCGTGTCCGCGTAGGATTTTTTCCGGCTTTCCTCATCCGAATAGATGTATTTGCTGAGAGCAGTCTTTTTGGATTCGAGCGGCCGGTGGGTCAGGATCAGCGCATGCTTGCTCTCGAAATGGCCCTGCTCGCGCGCGAAATGCGCCCGACGCTCGGCATCGATTGCGCGGGTTACCGGGTCGGGGAAATGGCATCGATCTTCTGATGGATAGTCGACCGTTGGAATACGGATGGCCTCCACCTGGATCATCCAGCCGCTTCCGAGCCGCGACAGAACGGCATTGATCTGCCTCGACAGCTCGTTACGCTCGAGGTCGATCGCGCTTTCGGAGTCCGGGCCAGCGAAATACCAGCCGGCCATCAGGCTTCCGTCCTTCAAGAGGAGGACACCATTGTCGACCAGGCCGGCATAGGGAACGAGATCGGCGAAGGAAGGGCCGGTCACCCGGAAGCGTTTGAGAGCTACCATGGCCGCCTCCTCAGTACCGCCGCCACGGCATAGTGGTTGCCTTGTAGTAGGGCTTGTATGAAATGTGCCTGATATAGACTTGCCGCATCAGTGGGTCGGACTTCGCCATCATCCTGAGCAGCCCGACGATCACGACCCAGACAGTGAGGCCGAAGATCGCCGAATAGGCCGTAAGCACGACGAAGATCAGGATCACTGCTGCAAGACCGGTGATCAGGACCAGCTCCCGGTCGGCGCCCATGAGCAGGTTCGGGCGAGAGAGCGCGCGATGGATGCGGTTACGCCGCAGGCCGGACAGGGACTCAGCCATGATCTCCCTCCCCTCCTCTGTTCGAACCAATTGACGTGATCTGCTCGTCGGTCAGCCCGATCGAAGCGCCGGTCGCACCGAACAGGCCGACAATGTTGGTGGCGCCGAGCAGGATGCCGGCGACAAGAACGACGTACACAAGTCGCCGCGCGAAATCGTTGAGCTCGCCGCCGAAGATGAGCATGCCGCCGGCAATGGCCACGGCTGCAAGCGCGATCGCACCCGCGACCGGTCCAGTGATCGACTCCTGGATCTGCTGCAGCGGCCCTTCCCATGGGAGACTGCCCCCGGAACTGGCGAGCGCCGGCACGACAGAGGCAAGAATGATTGGCGCCGCAAGGAGCGCGGCGGCGATGAGGGGATGCTTACGCGACATGGCGCGCCTCCAATTCTTCGGTGAACTGATCGGATTCGATCTCGTACTGTCCGTTGATGAACCGCTCGACTTGAATGATGTCGCGAACAAGCCGCCCACGCGGCGTCCGCTCAATCGAAATGACCAGGTCGACGGCCTCTCCGATTACCTCGTGCATCGGCTGCTGGCTTGCTTCGGCCGTGAGCTGTTCAAGCCGGCGCAGCGCCGACATGGCGGAGTTCGAGTGAATGGTCGCCACGCCGCCCGGGTGGCCGGTGTTCCAGGCCTTGAGCAGCGTCAGAGCTGCGCCGTCGCGGACCTCGCCAACCACGATTCTGTCGGGTCGCAAGCGCATGGTGCTCTTGAGGAGCCGCGCCATGTCGATCGTATCGCTGGTATGCAGGAGAACTGCGTTTTCGGCGGCGCATTGGATTTCCGAGGTGTCCTCAAGAATGACGAGGCGATCGTCTGGGGCAGATTTGACGATCTCTTGGATCACAGCGTTCGCAAGCGTCGTCTTGCCCGAGCCCGTTCCCCCGGAAATGATGATGTTCAGCCTCGTGGAAATGGCACTGCGGATCGTTGCGGCTTGGTATTCTGTCATCACCCCGGCGTAAATATAGTCTTCGAGCGGAATAAGGCGCGATGCCCGACGACGAATCGTGAAGGCAGGCTTGGTGACAACGGGAGGCAACAGTCCCTCGAAGCGGTGACCACCGATTGGCAGCTCGCCGGAGATGATTGGCTGTTCCGTGTCGACCTCTGACTGAAGCGCGTGCGCCACTGTACCAATGACCATCTCCGCGGCAGCGGATGACATCTCGCCGGCGGGCGCAACGCCGTGACCTAGCCGTTCGATGAATAATTTGCCGTCCGGATTGAGCATGATTTCGACGACGTTAGCGTCGTCCAGGGCAACACAAAGCTGATCGCCGAGCGCATCCTGAAGTTTGCGGACGAGCCGAGGGTGAGAGCGAAGCTGGTTCATGGATTTCTCCTTAGGCTGCCCGGCTGACAGGGCGCGAGTTGAGAACGGTAGTTGGAGGGGCGAAGCCTGAGGAACGTATCTGCGTCGGCGGCCAGTGTGCCCGCTACGGCGATCGTCACGCCAATCTTCTTGGGTTCGCCTAAACGATGCAGCTGCCATCCGACGCGAGCGAGGATTCGCTCGAATCGAAGATCGGTCACCGTAACAATCTCAGTGTACCCATTCGCCATGCACCATTCGATGATGCCAGCGAACATGGTGAGCGTCGCTTCATGGACCGAGCCGTCGCCCCTCCCCTCCGCGAGAGTTGTGTCGACGCAGAAGCGAGAACTCTCGATCATCGCGGCATGACCATTGAGTTGACCGTCGGGAAGTAGCGACGGGAAAACGTCGGCCACCATTGTTGGACCAAGCGAAGGAAGAAGCCTCGCACACCCCATCAATCCGCCCGTCTCTGCGACGGCGAGCACATAAGTCGGCCGAAGCGCGTCGAAACGATCGGACTCGCACCCCGCCGTTACGTCGACTTCCCAACCCAGGCGATCGGAAAAGACCCGAGCACGAAGCTGGTGATGGATGTGCAGGAGATGCGCCTCTTGAATCGTCCGGGGCGTTGAGAGTGTGAGAAGATGCATGCTTTTCTCCATCATCGTTGGATGGCGAGGAAATCAGCACAGATTGGGATCGGAGGGCAGTTGTAGGATTCAACATGCGCGTAGCGAGGTGAGTCGCGGGTCATGAGGGCTGTGGCGCTACGGAACCGCCCCATCTACGTGCTGCTACACTGTTCGGATTTGTAGGATTCACAGGAGAACATTGCGGGATCAGAGATCGCGCCGTTTGGGGCTAACTCCCGGAGCGGAAAAGCAAAAACCCAATGGCCTTATGAAAATTGTCCCTCGTGGTTCACCCTTTGTTAACCGTAAACCGCTGGACCAGTTCGGAGAATCGTGTTCTATTTTTGGCGGGCAATGGCCGGTAAACCGGTGAAAAGCCGCCAAGAGGGACAGATGGCGATAGCAAACCGAGTACAAGCAAGTGTTGGCTCAAAGGAAGATGCCGGCAGCAAAATCATGCGCCATGCCGGGCTTCTGTCCGGGCAATTGCAGCAGCTCAGAACTCGTATGTATCCGCCGAAATCGGAAAAGACCCTGCGTCCCTTTCTGACCAACGAAGTGTCGAAGCTGACATCTATACCCGATTCCACCCTGAAGCTCATGTCCACCGAAGGACGTGGGCCGATTCCCAGTAGGCTGGAAAACAACCATCGCGTCTACACGCTGGACCAGATCAATGAACTGCGTGAATTGTTCGCTATTCAAAAGCCAGCAGACGCCTTGCGGTTCCTGCCCCGTCGTCGTGCCGGCGAGCACCTCCAGGTTCTTGCTATAGCCAACTTCAAGGGCGGCAGCGCGAAGACGACGACCTGTGTCCATCTTGCCCACTATCTCGCCCTTCATGGGTATCGCGTCCTCGCACTCGACCTGGACCCGCAAGCATCCTTGTCCGCTTTGTTCGGTGCTCAGCCAGAAGTTGACGTCGGGTCGAACGAAACGATCTATGCCGCTTTGCGTTACGATGACGCCGAGCGTCGTCCCATCCGCGACATAATTCGCAAGACATATTTTGGTGGCATCGACCTCATTCCTGGCAATCTTGAAGTCATGGAGTATGAGCACGAAACGCCACGGATCTTGGCGAACAAGTCCAGCTCCGGTGCAATCTTCTTTGAGCGGCTGAAACTCGCCCTTTCGGAAGTCGAGGCGGACTACGACATCGTGATTCTCGACACTCCGCCATCGCTGGGCTTTCTGACGTTGAGCGCGATATACGCCGCGACTAGCATGATCATTACAGTCCACCCGGCCATGCTGGACGTCGCGTCAATGAGCCAGTTCCTTCTCATGATGGGTGATCTGATCAGTGTTCTGAACGAGAGCGGCGCTCAGTTGGACCAGGACTTCATTCGGTATCTGGTTACACGACACGACCCCAATGACGCGCCACAGTCGCAAGTCGTTGCGATGCTTCGGCATCTGTTCGGCCCCGATGTATTATTGCCCACCGCCATTGAAAGCACCGCCGTTGAAGCAGCCGGCTTGGCGAAACGCTCGGTATACGAGCTCGAATTGGGACAGATCGGACGCGATACCCACAAGCGTGCCCGCGAGGCGGTAGATGCGGTGAACGAGGCGATTGTTCGCCTCGTCAATGAGAGCTGGGGGCGGACATGAGCAAATCCCCTCGGAAGTCGATTGTCGCCAGCTTCGGGTTGCTTTCCGCAGAGCTGGAGAGCGATCAGGCAGCGGATCAACAGCAGCCGTCGCAGGCCCCTGCCCCGGTTGCCGGAAACCGTGTCGGAGCAGGTGTGATCGGTGCTGCTCACCGAGCAATCGACGACATTCGAACTGAGCGAGATCGCTTGAAGGCTATCGTGGAGTCGGGCGGTGGTGCTATTCGCGAGTTGGATCCGTCGCTCATCGACCCTTCCCCTTATCCGGACAGGCTGCCGGACGATGATGCGTCGCGCTTCGAGGCGTTCAAGCGGTCGATCGAGACTGAGGGGCAAAAGGTTCCCGTCCAGGTTCGCAAACACCCCTCGTCCCCAGGTCGTTATCAGATCGTTTACGGTCATCGACGCTGGCTCGCTGCCATGCAGCTTGACAGGCCTGTTCGCGCTCTCGAAGTCGAAATTTCCGACCTCGACCTAGTTCTTGCACAAGGCATCGAAAACGCGGGTCGCCAAGACCTGACCTGGATCGAGCGCGCGCTGTTTGCCTCCCGAATGGATGATGCGGGGATCAAGCCTCGGCACATCTACGCTGCGCTTTCGATCGAGGACGCAGAACTGGCTCGCATGCGGAATGTCTACAGGGTCGTTCCCGCGGATATCATCGAGGCCATCGGGCGGGCGCCGAAGATTGGGCGGCCACGATGGCTGGATCTTGCTAAGACTGTTGCAGGCGACGCGGAAGCGCTCGGTGCCCTAAGGGCGGCACTGGTTAGGACGGGCGATACGGTTGAGACGTCCGATCAAAGGTTTCAGCGTGCATTGAACGCCATCAAGCCAGTATCGACTGGTCGGAAAGAGCCAAGCCCGATTACAGACAAGAGCGGAACGAAGCTTGGCGCCCTGTTGATATCCTCAAAAGAGGTTCGAATTTCGGCTGAGGGTTCACTCGGGATCGACTTTTTGAAGTTTGTTGAGGCGGAGCTCCCAGCGCTAACGGAGCGCTTTGTCCGCCTGCGAGAAGACGAGAAACCCTGACAGCTGTCAGGGTTTTGGAGATGGAAAAAAGGACTAACTGCAAAAGAAAAGGCCCCCCAAACGTTGCCGTCGTGGAAGCCTCTCTCAATGTGTGACAACTAGAGAATCGCATTTCCCCGAATCCCAGTCAAGAGTCTTTGGCACCGTAATTTGGTGAGCGGGTTTCTTTTGCCTTTTTGAAGGTGAAGAAAATGCAGATTGGAAGTGTGACGACGCCCTTTGGGCGGCGACCGATGACGCTTGCCTTGGTGAAACGGCAAATCGAGTCGAGTGAGATCAAGCCAGGCAAGACGGCGGGCAAATGGAAGGTCTTTCGGGATGCTTCCGAGGCGAGGGAACTGCTTGGGCTGCAGGATCGCAGCCTGGCCGTGCTGGACGCCCTCCTAAGCTTTTACCCAGACAACGACTTGCGCCAAGACGCGCAGCTCATCGTTTTCCCGTCCAACACGCAATTGACGCTTCGGGCTCACGGGATCGCCGGTGCTACGCTTCGTAGACATCTGGCCCTGCTCGTCGAGGCTGGACTGATCGTGCGTAAGGACAGTGCGAATGGAAAGCGCTACGCCCGGAAGGACAAGGGGGGTGCGATCGATACCGCATTCGGCTTTGATCTGTCACCATTGCTCATGCGGGCGGATGAGCTTGCCATGATGGCGCAACAGGTCGTCGCAGATCGTTTCGCCCTCCGCCAGGCGAAGGAAAATTTGACGATATGCCGGCGCGACGTTCGAAAGCTCATATCTGCCGCAATCGAAGAAGGCGTGTCCGGCGATTGGGAAAGCATCGAAATGATTTACATCGGCCTCGTTGGCAGGATTCCGCGCTCTCCAACGCTCAGCGACGTGAATTCAATCCTGGACGAAATGGAGCTATTGCAGCAGGAGATCATCAACATCCTGGGAATGCAGCAAAAAGACGCAAATACTAGCACCAATGATGATCATAGTGAGCATCACATACAGAATTCAAAAACCGAATCCATCACTGAACTTGAACCTAGCTCCAGAAATAGCCATGGCGCAAAGTCGGTTGACGATGATCGGCCGAAACGGGAGCCAATGCGGAATTTTCCTCTTGGAATGGTGCTGCGGGCTTGTCCGGAAATCGCGATGTATGGGCCGGATGGTGCGATCGGAAGTTGGCGCGAAATGATGGCGGCGGCGGTCGTTGTCCGGTCAATGCTCGGTGTCAGCCCGTCAGCCTATCAGGAGGCCTGTGAGGTGATGGGGGCGGAGAATGCCGCCACGGCGATCGCCTGTATCCTTGAGCGAATTGGGCATATCAATTCGCCCGGGGGATATCTGCGAGACCTGACACGCAAAGCAGCACGTGGCGAATTTTCACTTGGCCCGGCGCTTATGGCGCTGCTTCGGGTCGATGACGATAGCAATCGCAGGACGGGATAGTTGGGTGCCAATGCTTGTGGTCGGCTGATCAAAACCCTGACAGCTGTCAGGGTTTTGATATCGACGGATGCTGGAGCGCGGAAGGGTAGATCAACTCGGCTGGCGGCTGCTGACATCATCCGACAAGGCAGCAATCGGTCCGGTGGGCAAGTTAAATGAAGTTCCTTGCCTGGTCCGAGCCGTGCACTGCTGGCCTTCGAGACCGCTTTAAAAATGAGGAAGAGCAATGCCGTCTGACACTCGATCTCCGCGCCTAGCTGTTCTGATTGATGCGGACAATGCATCCGCTAAAATCGCCGACGGGCTGTTCGAAGAGGTAGCCAAAATCGGGGAGGCGAGCGTGCGTCGCATTTACGGTCATTTTTCCGGCACGCGCTCCAAGGGTTGGGCGGACGTGTTCGCAAAGCACGCGATTATCCCGCAGCAGCAATTCGCGTATACGACGGGAAAAAATGCTTCCGATATCATTGGTCATCGATGCAATGGATTTGCTGCACAGCGGTCGGTTCGACGGCTTCTGCCTAGTGTCCTCGGACAGCGATTTTACGCGGCTTGCCGCCCGGATCCGTGAGCAGGGCGTCGATGTATTCGGCTTTGGCGAGCAGAAGACACCGGAAAGTTTTCGACAGGCCTGCCGGCGGTTCGTCTATACCGAAAACCTGCTTCCTGGCGCGATCAAGGACGAGCAGAATACGGTTTCCACCGACAAGCCGCTCCAGTCGGCAACATCGGCCGTGCCGCTGATCAAGAAGGTACTGTCCCAGGAGGATAGTGATGACGGCTGGGTCAACCTGGGCACCGTGGGCAAGCAGTTGTTGAACCTCGCACCGGATTTCGACCCGCGTACATTCGGCTTCCGAAAATTCAGCGATGTTATCCGCAAGACGAACCAGTTCGAGGTTCGCCAGGCCGAGGGCGGTCCGATCAGCATCCGGGTGAAACAACGAGGCAAAAAGTAGCACCATCTCGCCGCGATAGAGCGAGCAAGTACCGGGACAAGACCGTGAGTACGGCCTTTCCCCTGCGGCGAGAAGCGTCCATCAGTGCTGCCGCCAAGAAAAGTGTCGGCGTAACACGCTCCGGCAAGGCGATTGTTCAAAGGAAGACGTCATGGCGACGGGTACTGTGAAGTGGTTCAACGCAACGAAGGGCTTCGGGTTCATCAAGCCGGACGACGGCACGCCGATGTGTTCGCCCATATTTCAGTAGTGGAGCGGGCCCCTCAACGACGGCCAGAAAATTACATATGAGCTGGTAAAGGATCGCAAGTCCGGCAAGATATCTGCGGACAACCTGCAGGCCCGAGTCTATTTGCTATGTGAAGGGTCGGATGGACCAGGTTCGTCGGTCGATCTTTTTTGCAGGCCGAGATCTGTACGCGGTGCAAGCACGCATACTTCAACGTTCTGCGTCGCAGCATTACCTTCAGAGTGTTCAAGCGGTTCGCCTCCTGCCAAACCGTTTGGGTCCGACGAACACCATGCTGTCAGTCACTATCGGAGGTCTGGGCTTGTTCTTGCGCTGGCAGGACAACCGCCGCATCCGTCACTAGGATTTGGGACATCCTTATCGATCATTGGCTCACGAAGTCCCGCCAATCGTCTTGGTGGATCTGGTCATGGAGCCGGCCGGCGTCAAGGAGGCCATCGACGACTTTAATTTCGATGCTGCTGAGAGGATGCAGACCAGAAGCTTAGAGACATGAGCTGCTTCCCCGGTTCCCTCGTGATGCTCCAGCCGCGCCCGCTGAAGGCCGATCAACCTGACCGACTTCGAGCGAGCGAAGGTACAGAGGCTGCACGCACTTCCTTCTATCGTCCGCCGCCCGCCATTTTGTGACAGGAGGGAAGCATCCGGCGTCCATGAGGGGCAGACGCGCGGACTCAGCAAACGTGGCAATTGATCTGACGCTGTCGAATATTCCCCTCTTTGCGGGGAGCGCTGAAGGGGTAAAGGTGGCCACGCTGCAACGTAGACGTACTCCAACTCAATCTTGGTTCATCGCTCACCCCATCTCTCTCGGGGAAAGTGTTAGCAAAAATCGGCTGTCTGTAACCCACTTCTGATCGCTCGAGCCGGAAGCAGCCTTCAGAGCATACGCGTAGCGCGTCCGCTGTGCCGCGTGGCATTGTTGTAATAACTCGAGGCTTGCTGAACGGAGCGATGTCTCGACTGTTCCATCGCCTCGGGGAGCGGAATCCCACAGTTGGCAGTCTCGGTCAGCAAACCCCAGCGCAGACCATGCGCGGAAAACTCTCCACTGTCCAACCCAGCCATTTCTAGCCGCTGCTTGATGATCGCGTTGACCGACTGTGGATCAGTGGCGCTCCTCCTTGCGCGATTTATCGTCTTGAGTGCTATCAGCTCTATGATCTCGGTCCGAATTAGGCTGGTCAGCGGATCCTGGTTTGCGGAAAGCAGCGGGCTGGTTCCAGTCGCAAATCTGCGACTCGCGCAAATATTTTCCATATTTTTAAGACGGGCTGGCCGGCCTCTAGTGCGTGTCGCTGTACCCGTAGTTTGGGGTCAGGGCTGATGGCGACGCCGCGTTGCACGCCGATGGGGGGCGGCCGACGTTGAGTCGCACCCCCAATGGAGAACGCCTGCAACACATTGCCGGCAGCCTGTGATTCATTACATTTTTGTCACTAACCAAAGAATGTTTGACGACGTATGCGATAACTGCAACATTCCTGACGGAATATTAGCGAATGGCGGCATAAATCCGTCGTGACGGGATAACGGAACAGATGAAGACATACAGGCCATTAAGCGAAACCTCCGCTGCGAAGATTACACGCCAATCGCAGATGTTGTCAGCGAAGTTGCAGTCTCTTCGCACCGATTTGTATCCGCCGAAAGCGATGAAATCGTTGCGCACGTTTAAATCGCGCGACGTGGCCACCATGCTTGGGATCGCAGGATCTACCCTTCGACAGATGTCATTGGACGGCGAAGGTGCGATGCCAGAGAGGCTGGAGAATGGCCGCAGGAGCTACACGCTCGCCCAGGTCAATGAGATCCGGAGATACCTGGCGGTGAAGCGGCCCATGGAAGCTTTGGATTTCTTGCCGCGCCGGCGTCCCGGTGAGAAGTTGCAGGTTATCGCGGTTGCGAACTTCAAGGGCGGATCGGCCAAAACGACGACGACCGTTCATCTCGCCCACTATCTTGCGCTGGCGGGTCTGCGGGTGCTCGCGATCGATCTTGACCCGCAGGCATCCTTGTCGGCCATGTTCGGCTATCAGCCGGAGGTCGATGTCAGCGACAACGAGACCGTATATGCGGCGATTCGTTATGACGACGACAACCGCCGACCGATACGCGACGTCATTCGCAATACCTATTTTGACGGAATCGATCTCGTACCGGGCAACCTGGAGCTCATGGAATACGAGCATGTGACGCCGCAGGCGATCGCAAGCGGCGGCGGCCGCGGCGACGGGATCTTCTTCCGGCGGCTCGGCGCCGTCATAAACAGCGTCGAGGAAGACTATGATGTCGTCGTGATCGACTCGTCGCCGCAACTGGGCAATCTGACCCTGGGCGCGCTTTGTGCTGCGACCTCGCTGCTGATCACCGTTCAGCCGGCTATGATCGACGTTGCCAGCATGAACCAGTTCCTGGCGATGGTGAGCGATGTCATGCACGTCATCGAGGAGCGTGGCGGTATTCTGGAACACGATTTCATCCGATATGTCATCACCAGGCACAATCCGAACGACGTTCCGCAGGTGAACGTCGTCGCGCTTCTGCGCTCCCTGTTCGGCGAGGACGTGCTGGCGCCAGCGGTGGTGGAGACGACCGCAATCGCCAGCGCCGGCCTTGAGAAGAAGAGCCTTTACGAAATGGCGCATGGTTCGGTTGGTCGGGACACGCTTACGCGCGCCCTGGATTCCGTCGACGCGGTCAATCTCGAGATCTTCAACCACCTCAAATCGGTATGGGGACGGTTATGACAAATGCCAAAGAACGCTCCAGTCGGATGAAAAGTCTGTTCGCGAACGTCGATTCCGCGGAGCTTGCCAAGCAAATCTCAGCTGGGCCAGCGGTGAAAGTCGGATCTGGAGCCTTCAAATCGATGGACCGGGCCTTCGTTGCCGTCGAGGAGGAGAATGAACGCCTCCGCCTGCAATTGAGCGGCTCTGAAGCCATTGTCGAAATTGACTCCGCTCTTGTCGTTCCCTCCTTTGTCAGGGACCGCCTCGATATCGAGGGAGATCCGCAGTTCCAGGGTTTCGTTGATGGCATTCGGGAAAGGGCCAGAGGCTTCCCATCCTCGTTCGCACCTCCCCCGACAGGCAAGGCTACTTTCAGGTCGCTTACGGCCACAGGCGTTTGCGCGCCTGTCAGATCCTTGAACGGCCGGTGAAAGCCATCGTCCGCAATCTCTCCGACGATGAACTGGTGGTCGCTCAAGGTATCGAGAATACCGAACGCGCCAATCTCTCCTTCATCGAGCAGGCGTTCTTTGCCGCGACGCTCAAGGCGCGCGGCTTCCGGCGGGAGACGATCGCCGCCGCGCTCGGCAGGGCGGATGGCAAGCTGACCTACCTTTCGATGCTGATTGGAATCGCGGAACAGGTCCCCGCCGAACTGATCGGCAGAATTGGTCCGGCTCCCTCGATCGGCCGCCCGAAGTGGGAAAAGCTCGCCGCCCATTTCAAGGATGGGAAGGCTCCGGCCGCCGCCCAGGCGATCATCGATAGGGTGTCCTCGACGGCTGTATGGGCCGCTGCCACGAGCGATCAGCGCTTCGCTGCGCTGATGAGCGCGCTCGAACACAACGCGGCAAGAGGAAACCAGGGCGAAGAGGTCGACGTCGGCGGCGGCGCCGTGATCACCGCGAAATCTTCGCGTTCTTCAACGCTTATCACGATTCCGGAAAGCAAGGTGCCCGGCCTGTCGGCCTGGCTCGTCGAAAGGCTTCCGGCGCTGGTGGAGGAGTACCGAAAGCAAACGGGAGGAGGCGCCGATGGGGTAGGCTGATTCAGAAATAGGAAAGGGCCCACCGACGGCAATCGGCGAACCCTTGAAATCCTGGCCGACAGTACGAAAGCGTCCCATCGACATCAGCTCTTACACACTGATTCTATGACGGACCGCTGGCACAATCAACCCCTGCGTAACAGCCGGGAATGAAAAATTGCGCCCGTCTGCTGGCTTTCATCAACAAGAATCTCGATGGAGCCGCACGCCAAGGCGTTGCGGGCAGCTAGCTCATGACAGAAGAAACAGCAATCGCATCGTTCAGACGCGTCAGTCCGGCCATTCTCGCAAGCGCGCGGATGGCGATGGCCAACGACATACCGGACACCTCGAAGTCGGAGATCTCTCACCTGTTGAAAAAGGCAGCGCCGATTCTTGGGATCGACGGCGCGACCTATCATGCCCTGGACATTCTCCTTGGCCTCTCGGGCCCCGATGATTGGAAAGGAACCCGGCGACCGATCGTTGCCATCTCGAACGCCATGCTAGCCGAATATATGCGGCGCTCCGTGCGCACGGTGACACGTTGCCTGCGCAGGATCGTTGAGGCTGGAATCGCCGCCTACCGTGACAGTCCGACCGGCCGGCGTTTCGTGGATCGCGACAAAGGCGGGATGATTACCAGCGGCTTCGGGCTTGACTTCACACCAGCGCGCGTACGGCTGGAGGAGATCAAGGAGAGCGTCGAGAACTATCAGAGGGAACTCAAGGCCAGCAAGGATGCACGTCGCGCTGTCACGAGGCTACCCAGAGCAATCATCGATGCCTGCGAGGAGTTCCCGGAAAAGTCAGATATCTGGAGAAGCTCCGCGCAAGCAATCATCGATGGTGTGGCCAGCCGGGCAGAACAGGCAAGCGGTCTCGAATCACTCTACGCAGAGGTTCTTGAGTATGCGGAGCAACGCTTCCAGGAGCATGAAATGTCATCCGCGGGTGACACCAGCGTCACGTCCACTACTGATACAATCCCTAAAATCTTTTCTGATAGTAATGAACGGACCCGCTCTATCGAGCGAGACATAATTCCACCTGACGACGGCTCCGCCGCCGAAATGGCTTATGAAAATAAGCCTGAAGCGGCTGCGGGTGACATGCAAAACCGATTGCGGCAGGCAGAAAAGACGGCTGGTGATATACAGGGTGCCGTTCTTGCTGCTGTGTCGATTGGCTTGCTGCAGGTTGGGTGCCGCGCGGCACAGGAATGTGTCAGCGTGGAATTTCGCCGATGGTCCGATGTTGTCGGCGCGGCCGAAGTGATGCGGCGCATGATCGGCCTGTCGGAGGCTGCATGGGTGGACGCTGTAGGGAGGGTCGGCCGTACTGCTGCGTCTGTCATCTTGGCGACCGTGCTCGAAAAATCTTTGCGTGACTCGTACCTGATTGCAAAGCCCGGGGGCTATTTCCGTGCAATGGTCGACCGGTCGGTCGATGGAAGTCTTCACCTCTCAAAAAGCGTTTACGGTCTTGCGCAAAGCGAGATGAATACACGCGAGAGAAGGGCGAAAAGGTAACAGCTGTTACTCCGCCCTTAGGCTTGCGGAATGGATTAATCGCGACGAGCTTTGCGTTGAAGTCGCTGCAGAATAGATCGAGTTCAGGGGCGTCGTCTTGCCATCCGGTCGGATGGGCGGCAACGGGAGCGGGCGCAGACAGAAAGAGTGGTTGTTTCCTCGGGTATTCGTTTGCGCCTGAAGTCGATTGGATCGGATGTGGATGTTTTCTGCGGTTATCGACCAGGCGGTCCATGGCAACCCGGCCATCATCACTCGACACGGCAAAAAGGAAGCCGTGGTGCTTTCGTTCGAGGAGTATGAAAAGCTATCCCGCGTGCCAAGCTTTGGCCGTTTGTTGGCAGCGTTCCCCGGCAATGAGCCGGCCCGAGACGCTGATCTTTGATGTTCGTAGTCGATACGACCGTCATATCCGCGCTCGCCCCGTCCAAACGGCAAAGTTCCGCCCAGCTGGTCGAATGGCTCGACAAGGCAAGTTCGCAATTGTTTTTGTCGGTCATTTCAGCCGCTGAGGTCAAATCCGGGATCGCCAAAGCCGAGCGGGATGGCGCGACCGCCAAGGCACAGCGGCTAAAAGATTGGTGGGAGAGCATCGAATATCTCTACGCGCAGAAGCTGTTGTCGTTCGATCTGAGATGCGCGTGTGCTGATGGCCGGATTCTTGATGACCCTCGCGCCCACCAGCCGGGTTTTGAAGACATTGCGATAGCCGCCACGGCTAAAGTACATGGGTTGACGGTCTTGACTCGCAATATGCGCCATTTCAGGCCCTTGGGCGTTCAAGTACTCGATCCGTTCGAGGCATTGCCGGAGTTATAGGGGAGGGGGCTTTCTCTGGAAGTCCGGCAGCTCAAGTGAGATTGGTCAGGAGACGAGGAGTTCTCCGTCGTACCGAGTTCATCCTGGTTTAAAGCAGCCGCGCCGCGCGACCACTGCGCCTGGTCGCGTTGTTATAGTAGCTTGCTGCCTGTTGCACGGATCGGTGGCGCGACTGCTCCATCGCCTCGGGAAGGGGAATGCCGCGATTGGCCGCTTCCGTCAGATATCCCGATCGGATCCCGTGTGCAGAAAACTCCCCCGGCTCCAACCCGGCCATCTCCGCCCGCTGCTTGATGATCGCGTTGACCGACTGCGGATCGAGCGCCCGCCGCGACACCGTGCCCCAGCGCCCGATCGCCCGAAACACGCTGCCCTTCTCGATTTTGGCGGCCGCCAGCCAGGCGTTGAGCGCCTCGACAGGTCGGCCGGTCAGATAGACCACCTCATCCTGTTCGCCATCGGACGTCTTGGTGCGGCCAAGATGAATGGCGAGAGAGGGGAGGGGAGAGCCGCCGGGCACCTCGATCGGCGCCTCGACAGACAGCTGTTCGACGCGCAATCCGGCGATTTCGCTGCGCCGGCGGCCGCCGGAGCCGAAGGCGACCATCAGGATCGCCCGGTCACGAAGATCAGGCAGACTATCGGTCGCGCAAGTCGCCAGCAGTTTTGCCAGCACGTCGCCGGTCACCGCCTTGGCGCTCTTGCGGCGGCGCTGTCTCGGGACGGCGCGCACAGCCAGACGAATGGCAGACTTGAGGGCAGGGGAGGCGAAGGCGCCATTCAGGCCACGCCACTTTGTCAGGGTCGACCAGCTGGCCAGCCGCCGGCGCACCGTATCCGGCGCGTGCGGGCCAACGGATTTCAGAAAGCCTTGGCGCCGGAGGTTGTCGTCGACGTCATCCGGCATGCCATGATCGGGGTCGTTCGCACGTTTCTCCGGATCCCACAGATGGTGTGCGACGAATTTGAGCAGCAGCGCCTCGGGTGCCGGCCAGTGCAGCGACCGGCCGGTCGCGGCCAATCCCCAGGCTTCGAGATAGGCGAGATCGGAGGTGAGAGCCCGCAGGGTATTGTCTCCCATGCCCTGATTGACGAGGTGGCGTAACGTCTCGACATCCTGGTCTGTCAGCAGCTCGGCGAGCTCGTCGCGGCGCTCCATCGGCAGCACGGACGCGATGGTGTCGAGTTCTTCGGCGCGGCGCGCGACAGCACTCAGGGATGTTTTGGCTTTGGCCACGATCGCTCCAAAATCACTGGATTCGGTGGCCTTCACGGCCGTGATTTGCGCCGATTCTCACCAATTTGCGCCGCGAAATCAACAACCATCGATAATGAAGACTTATCGGATGTGAGCGACCGCGGATACATTTATCAGAAGTACCGAACCGTAATGCGCATATAGCTTTCGTTTAACGAATCATTTACCATAAATTCAATGTTTTATGAACTCACAAAATTGCCCATCCAGAGCCTGCTGCGGCCGATCTCCGAGGCAGCGGTCTCTCTTGCCCGTCTCGACGAGCGCATTGCCCGCTCTCCCGTCGGCGAGGGCTTTCTCGAGCGCTCGCATTTCCTCGAGGCGCATGCCTCGCTCTGGGTCGATGGCGAACTCGTCCATCTCGAAGACCTCGTCCTGCATGACTCGCTCCGGGATATCCGCGCACCGACCCACGAACTCACCATCGCCCGCGACATCCTGAAAACCCGACGCCGCATCGCAGCCCATCCGCCCGCTTGGGCTCTCTCTGCTCAAGGCCTCGCTTCGCTGCGCGGGCAGGCGTGGCCTGCAGCATCATTGGGTGGAGACGGGGAGGGGGTGCGGGATGGGAGCGTTGAGGTGAGCGACGCTTGGGCCGAGGTAAGGGAAGTCGAAGATCCTGACAATGACAGGCTGGGCGATGCGTTTGCCGCGATCGATGCGGTGCTAGCCCGTTCCGAGGCCGCGATCGAGGAGGCGAAGAAGCCGCCGGGCCGAGTAAAGAGCACTCCGGACAAGGATCCGTTCGTTTACGACCTCGGCTGGCACGAGGACGAGCGGCTGGCGGAGTGGCAGGCGGTGGTGGCTCGGTCCCAGGATCTGCCGCCGGTCCTGCAGGCCATCGTGGCGCTCGATGCCTGGAACGAGATCGCCGTCCTCCAGCACGCCCCCTGGCTCGGTCGGCTGCTGGCCGCCGCGATCCTGCGCGAGGGCGGCGTTACCACCGGCAGCCATCTCGTCGGCATCAATCTCGGGCTCAAGGCGGTTCCCGTCGATCGGCGCCGGCATCGTGATCGCGAGACGCGGTTGCTGGCGATATCGAGGGCGCTCACGATTGCTGCGCAGACGGGGCTCAAGGAGCATGACCGGTTGGTGCTGGCGCGGCAGATGATGATGCGCAAGCTGGAGGGGCGGCGAACGTCGTCCAGGCTGCCAGAGCTGGTCGAGTTGGTCATGGCGCGGCCGCTGATCTCGGCTGGCATGGTGGCGAAGACGCTTGAGGTGACGCCTCAAGGCGCGCGGCGGATCGTGCAGGAACTGGGGCTTCGCGAGATGACGGGCAGGGGGAGGTTTCGGGCGTGGGGAGTGGTGTAGTGGCGCAGTCTCGGTTGAGGGCTCACCGGCCCTTGATATGTCAGGATTTCGTCAAATAAGTAACCGCACCGTTGCAAACTCAATTGCGCTCGGATAGTCCAAAAACGTTAGAGTTATATTCAACTTTTGTTTGCAAATCTGGTCTTATGTTGCCTCGCGATTACAGACTGCACGAGCTAAATGAGGACGAGTTCGAAAGACTCGTCGTCCGCATTTGCGTGCGTTGGCTCGGCGAGGGTGTAACGCCTTTTGCACGTGGACGGGACGGCGGCCGAGACGGAAAATTCCACGGGACCGCCAACACCTTTCCAAGCACGGCTTCACCGCTGTCTGGGCATTTCGTCCTGCAGGCCAAGCATATCGCTGCGCCAAACAAATCATGCTCCGATCCTGATTTCGCAGGGCTACTCGCGAAGGAACACGAGAAGATCAAACGCCTTAATGGTGAGGGCATCTGTGATCACTACCTCGTTTTCTCCAACCGAAAATATACGGGCGGCGCGGATGAGAAATACATGAAGGATCTCAAGGCGCTTGGTGTGACATCCGCACACATTATTGGTGTCGAGCGTCTTCACCTAGCTCTCGACGATTATCCTGATATTCGCGAAACACTGCCGAATTTGCTCGATCCTTCGCCATTTCGCTTCAATCCAGACGATCTGGCTGAGGTAATCGGGGCGCTCCATTCCTACACCAAGGACGACGGGCGAAGCGCCTTCGAGAGCGCCTTCGACTTTGAGAAGTTGAAAATGCCGTTGAAAAACAAGCTCAACGGGGTTTCAGACGAGTATTATGGCCAAGTAATCGTTGCACAATCCATGCCGCATTTCGACCGAGTGGCGCAATTCCTACAAAATCCGAGGAACGACGAGTTCGCAGCGCTGTATCACGATGCCGCCGACGAGCTGAAGCAGAAGATCATCGCAAAGCGCGCCCAGTTCGGAGCGTTCGACGACATCTTCCTATTCATGTATGAGCAAATTCAGCAGAAACGCGACGTTTTGAAGGGCAAGCGACGCCTCATTTCGATCCTGCTGCACTATATGTATTTCAATTGCGATATCGGGATCAAGCAGCTGGAGGAAAACGAAGATGTCGTCCATGCTGACGCCTAAGAAGCACCTGAACCTCGATACCTCGCTGCTGCGCGTGTTCTCGCTTGTCCTAAAGGAGCTGCAAAAGCGCGGTGTTTGCGAGTTCGAGAAGCTGCGCGGTGTTGTCATCCGGCGGGTTGGGCCGGATGGGGAACTTTCGTTCCTCCCCGCTCTCGACCTGCTGTTTTTGCTCGGTAAGGCAGAGTACCACATCAAGAACGACACTCTCGAATACAAGGCCGATTGACAATGCAAATCAGTCGCCTTTACTCGAACTTGCCTGACATTCTTTCACCTATTGGGTTCAATCATGGAGCCAATGGCGATCGGCTGAACATCGTGCTCGGCGAGGTCAAACATCCCAAGGATCGAAAGAAAGATTCGCATAATCTCGGCAAGACGACGCTATTGCAGCTGATCGACTTCCTTATGTTGAAGGGATGGTCGCAGGACAGCTTTCTCTACAAACATCGGGATCGTTTCGCCGATTTTGTTTTTTATCTCGAGATCGCGTTGAACGGTGGTGGGTATGCCACGATTAGGCGTAGTGTTGCTGCACCCACGCGCGTCGCCTTTTCCCGTCATGAAGATCCCGATCAAAATTTTGACGGCGCTGCCGACGACGTCTGGGACCATCCAGATTTGCCGATCGATGAAGCGATCAAGCTTCTTGACGCATGGCTGGATCTGCGTGCGCTTCAACCTTACGACTACAGAAAGGCGATCACCTACTTCCTGCGCTCTCAGGGCGACTGGAGTGATGAACTGCAGCTGCAGAAGTTCCAGGCCGGGCGTGATCTTCATTGGAAGCCGTTTGTTGCTCATCTTTTTGGCTTCAATCAGAATCCGATCACCCGAAAATACGAGCTGGACGAACGCATTGCGAAACTCCAGGAAAAGCAGGCTGAACAGCAGTCTGAGGTCCAGTTCAAAGAAGAGGACCTTCCCAAACTGACGGCGGAACTCGGGGTCCTCCATCAGCATGTCGAGGATTTGGAGGGGCAGCTCGATGCCTTTCGCTTCGACGATGAAGAACGTCGGATAATGCGCGATCTCGTCGACACCATTGAGGACGAGATCGCCTCGCTCAATCAGCAGATCTACGATGCACGATACGATATTGGCCAGATCGACAGCTCTCTCAGCCATAAGGACAAGTTCGATCTGGGCGAAGTTCAATCGATCTTTGATGAAGCAAAGCTTCATTTTCCGACGCAGCTCAAAAAGCAGTATGGCGAGCTCGTGGAGTTTAAGAAGAAGGTCACCCAAGAGCGAAATGCCGCCTTGCGTAAGCGCCGCAAGGAGCTTGAGGTCGCGCTATCGGCTGCCGAAGATCAAAAGACGTTGCTTGATGCTCGGAGAGTCGAGCGTCTGAAGGTTCTTCGCTCAACGGACACCTTCGAAAAGTTCAAGGCATTGCAGAAGGACGTGACGCAACAGAAGGCGCAGCTTGTATATCTTGGCGAGCAACGGAAAAAACTTGAAGCTGTGGCGGAAACTGCGAGGCAGGTCCGCGAGGCAGAGCGTGATCGTGGTCGGGTCGTTGACGAGATCAAGGCTATGCTAGAAAAGCCGACGGTGATCTATGAGCGCTTCGCCAGGATTTTTAACGAATACTGTCAAAAAGTGCTCAACCATGAAGGCATCTTCTTCTTTCACATCAACTCTAACAACAATCTTGACTACAAGATCAGCCTGGGTCTTGCCGGGCAAAAGGGCGTTGCCTCCAGCCAAGGCGAGGGTACCAGCTACAAGAAGCTGATCTGCGCCTTGTTCGACCTGGCGCTCCTGCGCGTTTACGAGGACATTCCGTTCTTTCATTTCGTGTATCACGACGGAATGTTTGAAGCTCTCGACGATCGAAAGAAGCTGGCATTCCTCGAGCTTGTCCGCGAGCAGATCAGCCACCGAAAGCTTCAATATATCATGACAGTCATCGCGTCTGACCTGCCTCGCGATTCCAAGGGTAAGCTCGTTGCATTCGCAGATGACGAGATAGTTCTTCGACTGGACGATAGCGGACAAGCTGGACGGCTGTTCAAGATGGCCGAATTCTGACGTCAGTCTCACTGATGATCACAGCGGAGCCGGGGCGGCGAGGGGTATGATAATGGCCGGCTGACTCTTAGGGGCGAAGAGATATGCTACCGCCTGTTGGGGCCAGAACAAGAGCAGTCCGAAATCGTACGTTAAGGGCGAACGGAATGAGAACTTATGCGACCCACCGCAGCCCGGCTGGCAGACGGAGCGATCGAAATCCGTTCGGCATCTGATGTTCGGCATCCCAGGTGTAGATGCCGGTAAGGTTGATATGCTCCCAACTGAGCGGCGAGATGTGCTTCAACAGAGTATCAGGAATATCTCGACCCGCTCGCTTCAGCTGTGTGATTGCACGGTCGAGATAGACGGTATTCCAATGGACGATCGCACTGACGACGAGGTTGAGACCCGAGGCGCGGAACGCCTGGCTTTCGAACGACCGGTCGCGGATCTCGCCTCGCTCGTGGAAAAAGACAGCGCGTTTCAGCTTATGGGCGGCCTCGCCCTTGTTGAGACCGGCTTGGCATCTCCGCCGTAGTGCCGGGCTTGAGTACCATTCGATCATGAAGAGCGACCTTTCGATACGCCCGAGTTCGCGGAGCGCCCTCGCGAGATGGCTTTGCTTCGGAGATGCGGACAGTTTCTTGAGTATTGTAGACGGCACCACGGACCGCGTCGTGATCGACGCGGCGAGATGGAGTAGATCGTCCCAATGATCGAGGATAAGAGTGGTGTTGATCTGCGCCCCGATATGGTTCGACAGGGTCGGATATGCGTCGCTCTTCTCGAACGTGTGGAACTTCCGGTCTTTGAGATTGCGCAGTCGCGGTGAGAACCGCTTTCCGATCAATGCGAACAGCCCGAAGATATGATCACTGGCCCCGCCTGTGTCGGTAAAGTGTTCATGGATGTCGAGGACCGTGTCCTGATCGAAGAGCCCATCGAGCACATAGGCCGCCTCGCTCTCGGTCGGACTGATGGGCAAAATGCTGAAGTAGCCGTACTGATCAGACAGATGGCTATAGAATTTCGATCCGGGTTCATTGCCGTAATGCAAGTTGATTTCGCCGCGCTTTGCAGCTCGGTCGCTCGCACGGAAGAATTGGCCATCGGACGATGACGTTGTGCCATTGCCCCACAGGCGGGAATGCGGATGCTGGGTGTGGGCATCGGTGATGCACGCTTGTGCCGCGCGGTAGGTCTCCGATCGAGCATGGAATGTGCGCATCCACCCAATCTGGTGAGCGCTGATGCCCTTGGATGCGCCAGCCATTCGCTTCGGCCCAAGATTGGTCGCATCGGCCAGTACACCAGCGAGCATGGCAGAAACATTTTTCGGGACGTCGCCGGTGCGAACATGCGTGAAGTGATCCGCAAAACCGGTCCATTCATGCACTTCCCTTAACAAGTCGGGAACCTCGACCAACGGATACATGTCGCTGATCTCGGCATTCAGTTCCTCGGCTGCCACGGGGACTTCACCGACGGTTGGTGTGACGATCAACGTTCCGGCCTCAAGACGAACTCCTTCGAGCTTTCCGGATCGTGCTCTGTGCGCCAGACGCTGCAGGTTGAACTCGAGCATCTGACGCGCTTCGGCAAGCCACTGCGCGCCATCAGCTTGGACCCCCAATCCGAGACGATCCTCCTCCTTCATCGTGATGAATGCCGACCGCGGCATCAGATGCTCGTCAATCGGACGGAAAGATCGGCTGCCGTCGACCCAAATGTCCGCAGATCTGAGCCGGTCTCGCAAAACCGCTAGCGTGGCGATCTCGTAGAGACGGCGATCAGGTTTCCCTTGTTCGAAGATAAGCCGTCGATCAGTTTGGCTGAGGTGGGTGAGCGGCACGCGATCCGGGAGTGTTCGCCGCTTCTCCGCATAAAGCCGTTTCAGCAGCGCAATTGCTGCGAGAAGCGGGTCGTGGCGATGCGCCGAGCGGAACGTGAAGGCCTGAAGGAACGCACCAATGTATTTGTGGACGGTCGCATATTGCTCGGCTGCCACGGTCAATGGCGGTGCCTCGTTGTCGTCGACCATCGACTCAAGCTCAGGCTTCATCCGAAGCAGCCGGTCCCAGCCAACTCTTTGGTCGAGAACATCCAATGCGTTCCGACCATAGTCGTTGGCGGATTGCAGTGCGGTGATCGTATCTAGAAACATGCGCAGCGCTTTGGCGGTATTCGCTCTGCAGTCCATCTGTCGCTGCTTCTTTCGATTGTTGGCTTGCGAGAACAACTTGCCCATCAGCTTGATGAACATCGTCACCGCATCGTCCGTGAGCTTCTGGCAAAGCTTGATGACTTGAGCCACGATCAGAGCGTGGCGACGGCTGGCGTTGAAGTCGCTGGCAAGCCAGGCCGGCGTTGCGTTGCCCTCCCGTATCATCTGGTCCCACCGCCCAGATGATACGCGCGCCTGCAGTGCCGGATCGATCTCCAGCCGCCGCAGAAAAGCTATCCGCTCGGTCAGCCCGACGAGGTTCGACGCAGCCGGCGCTTCTGGCGCGGAACGCAGCCAATGAAAGCGCGTCTGGCCGATCGACGGGTCAACCTCTAAGAACCTATCCAGTGATTGAAGCCTATCGAGTGGGATGTCTTCAATCAAAGTTCTTTCTGCCTGTCGGCGGGCTATGGCACGGCCGGCAAGGCCGATGCGTTCGATCGTGTCGATCGCCGGCAAAAGAGCTCCGCGTTCGCGAAACGTTGCGACAAGCGAACTGGCTATCGCAGCACCGTCGTCGGACATGGTCGCCGCTTGAATTGCCGCCAACAGCGCGGCGCGGCGATCTTGCACCGTCGCGCTTCTCGTATCCAGATAGACCATTAGTCGCGCCGTGTGATCCCGACGGGTTTCTTCGCGGCGTGCATAGAGGGCAAATTCGTCTGGGGTGGCGCCGACCTGATCAGCAACATACTTCAGCATGGCGCGAGGCGGAGTTTCTTCTGCTCCAAGCACTCGACCCGGGTATCGCATCAGACATAGCTGGATGGCAAAGCCGAGCCGATTGTGATTACGTCTCCGCAGTTCGATCTCCAGGCGATCCGCTAATGACAACGAATAGTGGCGAATTAAGCTGTCCTCGTCGACTGGGATATCGACAAGCTTCCGGCGATCTTGATCTTTGAGAAGCTTGCGCTTTGCCATCGCCCGACTCCATTCATGACCAATCTGCGTGAAGCGTTGTCGAGTCGGGCCGGACAGAGAAATCAAAACTGGCGCATGTCGATGGCAATCCACAGAGATCGGATGTTGCACATCCGAACTACGACATCGTTCCCGTTCCGTTCGGCCCTAGCGTACGATTTCGGACTGCTCTTGTTCTGGCCCCGTCATCGGAGCCCGGAACGACTCCGTTCGACCGTCATCCCAGTCCCAGCCGACCGCCGCGACGAAACGGCGAACGCTCGTTACCCGGGGGCATCGTAATCGCAACGACTATTCACTTACGCGCTATCGGGTCCACGGTTTCCAAGGGTACCCGTGGGAGTTCTTGAGCCGGTTCTAGCATTTTTGGTTGTCCACGATGATCGGATGTTCTTCAGCGCACACCAAGTTGCGCTGTGTAACTGCAATCTGGGTACTGCGTGCACCCCATAAAGCGGTCTCCGGTCTTGCTCTTTCTTTCGATGACATGCCCGACATGGCATGTTGGACATTGAGGCAGCGCCTCGCCGTCAATTGTCTCCAGTCGGAAGTTGCCACCGGCGATGTTTGCCAACTCGTGAATGTAACGTGATGGCTGCCGATCGTTCATCAGCAGGAAGACACCTCGGCTTGCCCGCGTTAGCGCGACGTAAAACAAACGCCGTTCCTCAGCGTATTCGAAGGTCTCTGGCTGCGGCATGACGAGGTTTAGAAGCTCGTCATCTTCAATTCGGCTGGGAACACCATATTCACCCTCGCTGACATCTAGCAGGATTGTGTAATCCGCCTCCAGCCCCTTCGCGCGATGAAATGACAAACCCGATACCTCGATGTTTTCAAACCGGGGGAGCCCGCCGGCAAACGGATCAAGCAGGTTATACCGCCAAAGCACCATGACCTTCAGCCGGGCAGCGCTGCTCGTGCGCCATTGGCTTGCGATCCCGCCGAGAAACCGGTCAAGCCGGTCCAGGAGCCGCAGGCTGGCCTTACCGAAGTCGGGCTTGCCTTGCTCGCCCGTTATCGGAATTGCTCTGATGGATCGCGCAATCGCCGGTCTGGCCGAGCGAACTGCCTTTCTCAGCTGAGCGGGGTTTCGCTGTATGAAGTTTGCGGCAGCATCGGCGATCACCTGATTGCATCGGTAGGTCGTCTCGAGCCTGCCTTGCCAGCTTGCGCCGAAATTTTCCTCGAACTGCGTGAATATGCTGATATCAGAGCCGGCAAAGCGATAAATCGATTGCCAGTCGTCTCCGACCGCAAAGATCTTCGAGAATGGCTTCTGGTGCTTCAGTGCTTTAATCAGATTGGCGCGGGAATCTGAGATATCTTGGAATTCGTCGACGAGGATGAGGGAGTAGGGGCTCTTATACCGGGCCTCCTCCACCAAACGGGTCGCGTTGGCGATCATGGCATCGAAGTCGATACGCTGGTCGTCTTCGAGCTTCTTCGCGTAGGCCTCGGTAATTTTCGAGATTGCCTGTGCGAACGTCTTGGCACGCTTCTTGTCGTGAAGGGAATTTGCGCGCTCAAGGAGCATTTCCAAAGTCAGATCGCCAGCACGGATATGCTTGATGCAGATGGCGATCAGCTTCTGGAAGTGTTTGATGACGATCGGTTCGACCGCCTTCAAGATTTCCTCAAGGCTGCGCTGACGGAATTGAATTTCTCGTTTGGAAAGCTCGGCCTCAAGCTGAAGGAGAAGCGTTCCATCGTTTGCCTGAGCTGATTTTGTCGTGAAGACGTCCAACTCTGCGCGGCTATAGGCAGCTAATTTGCTATCGGCATGTTCTACGTAGTCGGCAAATGGCGAGGAACCGTCGCTATCGATTGCGAGATGCTCATGGATGGTATTGCTTGCCGGGTAATAGAAATCGGGATGCACATGCCTGATCGTCCCGTCTTCGCCTTCCGTGGCGATCTGGCGCTCGTATTGGAACTCGACCGTATTGAGCCACAGCCAGTTCGCTATGGTCTGCTCCTGCAGTGATTTGACGTAGACCCCGCCGAGTGCGCCAATCGACGCATCACGACCACGACGGCGCGCTGAGATGTAGCGGTGATAGTCCGCATTGCTGTCAAAAACGGACGCTGGAATATCGGCTTGCGGATATAGCACGAGAAGGTCAATCCAGACCTTGGCAAAGCCCGCGTCCGATTGCATCAAGTCTTCGATGATCTTTGCGATGACCCGTGCTTCGCCAGTAGGGTGGTCCACCCAATTCGCCAATTGCGGTGGCCTGGCCTCCACCAGTTCGATGATACCCCGACCGAGAGCGTGGAACGTCGTGACCTTGCACTGCAGATCCGCTGGCTGGACGCCAAGCTGCTGCGCAATTCGTTCCCTCAGCTCTTCAGCTGCGGCCCGATTGTAGGCGAGGACAAGGATTTCCTCCGGTTGATACAGTCCCTTGTCCAGCACATAAGCGACCTTGCCGACCATCGTCGCCGACTTGCCTGACCCTGCGGACGCGATGAGGAGATTGCTGTCCTCAAGGCGAATACAGGACTCCCTCTGTTGGTCGGACAATGATCGGCCATCGAGATCGTCAAAGAAGGGGGCGTATCTGGTGAGCTCGGTCGCAACAAATTCATTATTGTACTGATGGCGCCGGTCGGGGTCGGTCAGGAAAAACAGGGACCGTGGAAGATCGGCTTCCATGGCCGCGGTTAAGCCGTCGGCGTCGAACAAGGGATGGGAGAGTGCTGCGGCGGCCGGGCCAGAAACACTCGCGATGGCTTGCGCCAGATCTGCCTGTGCGAGGTATTGCCGCTTCCCCTCGATCAATGGCTCGAGTTTCGCATCGACCTCTTTCAAAACCTCTTGATCCGACCGGATCAGTTCGAGCAGGTAGCGATTGATGAACCTGTGAAGGTCCGTCGCGAGCCGAGTAGCGGCGTCCTCGCCGAGGCACGACAGAGTTTCGACATGACTGCATGTGCGGATTTCGACCGTGTGCCAAAGCAGCGCCTTTTTGATACCGATGGCGGTAATGTCCAGGCATAGCAGTTCGGCCCGCGTTCCGGTGTGGAGTTCGACGGAAGCCGAGGTCGCCGTCGGTAGCCGGAGCTTCCATCTGCCGGAGGGAAACAGACGGGCGAAAAGGCCGGGCCGATAGGTGGTGTAGCGGTTGAAAATCACGGGTCGGCCATCGCGCGAGTTGTCATTTCAGTTGGCTTCCCGCGATCATGGACGCTTTTCTCAGCCGCTGGCATTGGCCTTTTCTTGGATTTTTACGCATCGAGAGAGGAGTTCGTCGAAGGTCTCGGCCTCATCGAGAAGAAGGCCGTCTTCAAGCATCCGCGAGTAGTCCTGTTCGAGAGCTGTCCTCCCTGCGCCGGAGGGCGTCAGCTGCAGGCCCCTGCCCACAGCCGCTTCATAGTCAATCGGCGTTTTGTCAGCCGCCTTCTCAGCGAAAAACATCGATTTATGCTGCGCCACCGACTTTGCCAGCTCGCGATCAGCGATTGCGCTGTCGGCGACGCCTATATCGTCAAGACGAACGATGTCGTGCCAGTGGCGTGAAAAGCGCTCCCCGCGGAGGCGTTCCTGCAGGCAGAAGACGTGAATTGCTGTCGCCTTTTCCCAGAACGTGCATTCGGCATGCATGACCCGCGGTCGCGCGTTGGGAAATTCGATGCCATCGACAAGGCCGGCAGCGTCGCATGAAATGTCGCGAACGCTTGCCGGTTCGCCGGTCGATCGAGCCCCAAACTCCAGCATCACGCTTGGAGCGACATAGCCGGATCCTCCACTAATTGCCTCGTAGTCGATGAAGAGCCTGTCGGCTTCGACCCGGACGGTGGCTGGAAGCGACTGGGCGCTGAGCGCATCGGCAACGAGCGGGCGCACGGTCTCGGATACCCAGACCGGCAAACGCTTGCGGACTTCGCTCGACCAGCGCTTTTCTTCGCTTCTGGTTTTCGGCAATGCCTGCTCGTTCTCGCCCACAAGATCATGAGCGAGCGTGCGGATATCGTAGGTCAGGTCTACATCTTCCGAAAACCTACGGATGGCGTTGTAGGCTTTCGAGAGGGACGTGCCGCCCTTGAAGACAAGGTGGTCGCCAAGCGCCGTTCCGTAAAGGGTCTGCAGTGCCCACACGACCCACGCGTCCTTTTCCAGGAGGTGGATAGGCCGCCTGGCTTTCTCCGCTGCGATCGCAAGGACTTCGCGTCGATCTTCTCGGGACAGTCGTAAAAACTGTTCAGCCATGAGCGGCCTTTCCTACACTGCGGGCAAGCCAGCTGGGAAACTGAGGGGCGGCGGCAACGAGTTCGCCGAACGCCTCTGCGGAGAGCTTCCGCTTGATGCTCGGAAGAGCCTCGTCGGCCTTTTCCGGACCGAGCCAGGCCAGCGCGCGGACAGCCAGGCCGGCAGGCTTGTTCGCCAAGGCAAGCTGCCAACGTGGCACGTGCTTCAACTCGACCGTCTGGCTGCCGACAGTCATGGTTCGGCTGCGACCGGATGTGAAGTATATGGACCGGATCGGCACCTGACTGGAAAGCCCGAGTGAGTTTGCAGCCGCAGCGCCATTCGAAACGATCACCTCGCCACGCTGGTGCGCAACGGCTTCGACGGCTTGCTCGACCGTCGGCGGCCGGCTTCCGAAGCGGCTCTTGATCGCCTTGAGATAGATCCCACGACCGGCCCGGACGAGCTCGCCGCGTTCATATAGGCGCGACAGAGCCTGGTCTACCGCAGCACGGTTTCCCAAATGCAGGAAGGCCTTTGCGGACAGCGCCGTTCCCTCGGGCAGCTGTTCGGCATAGGCCATGATCTGTCTTGTCAGTCGTTGCATGGCAATCTCCTGTCAGAAATATATGCAGTTTTCTGACAGTTTGCAATGTGATGTGTCCTGCCTTTCCTCTTCGACGGAGGTCTGGATAGGAAAATTTTCATTTTTCTCCTTTCCTAATTGTCAGGATATATCCATGTTTTTCTTCGTGAATCGTGTCCAGACGTCCAATTCCTGACCGGGAGCACCGGTATCCGCCCGCGTGACCTTTTTAATTTCCGAGAGAAAAAGGAACATCGCCGTCCTTTCGAACATAAAAACCTGAAAACAAGAGCCTGAGGAGGTCCGTGAACGATGTCGCGCGCCCACAATCCTCGCGTTCTCGAGGACCTGAAAGAGAATTACTCACCTCGAAGGATCGGCAAGCCGCAAGGCCGTGGTCCTTCCTTTCGGTGTGGCCGAGATCAATCGGCCCCTGCCCGGCGGTGGGCCTGCCTTACCGAGTAATACTCCCGGGTTGATCGCATCACACGTCGATTCCACGCTCGAGCAGCACTTCCTCAACTTCACGCAGACCAAGGTTGAACCGCAAATAAAGCCAGACCGAGTGAGAACGATCCGTGGCGGAAAACGGTGATGTTTGAAGCTGATATCTCGTGTCTGCATCACCGAAATTTACGCCCAACCCGTCAGGCAGACAACCGAAGCCCAGTTAACGTGACAATATACCGGCAGCGCTGTCCCATCAAAGCAGAGCTGATGCGCATGTAAACCTTTGCTCGGAGCCATCTCGTAGGCCGACGGGCAACCATCGTCTATTCCGAGATGCGGGCGGCCCTCCAGACCGTGCATCCATGAACGCTCCATCCAGCCTCCACGGGACCTGAACCTACTCAGTACATACAGACGCCAACGAGGAGACGCCAATGATGGCTTGTGCCGACGAGACCAACGAAGGGGACATCCACACAGCTCGGGCGGGCCACCCACCGAAAGTACAGTCCCATAGCCCGGTTCAGCTTTTGGCCGTGTTTGCCTGTTGGCGCAAGGAGCCTTCCACGCGATCTGCTAGGGTGGCCAACGCCGACGTTCTAGGGGGCCTTCGTAGGGGACGGATAAACTTCTCAGCAACAGCCGGAAGCGCAAGGACACGTGTGCGCAACTTCCAAACGCCTGATCTGGCGTGGCCAGCGCAAAGCCCAGGCAAATTAAGATCATGTCCGCCCAGTAAAAAAGCCAGGTCTCAGATCAGTTGGATCAACGCCATTGAGCTCGTTAATGAAAGTTGGAGATGACCGAATGAGACATACCTTCCCTTCAAAGCTAACCATCGGCATCTTTGATCACTTAGACGACGACGGTCGCGACATCGCACAACAGTACTCAGACCGCCTGACGTTAGCCGAGACGTGCGATCGGCTCGGTTTTTATGCATATCACCTCGCGGAGCACCATTGTACCCCGCACGGGAGAGGCGCATCGTCGAATTTGTTCTTGTCGAGCGTCGCACAGCGCACTCGGCAGCTTCGTGTCGGCCCCTTGGTCATGTTGCTCAGCCTTTGTCATCCGCTACGCGCGTTTGAAGAGATCTGTACGCTGGACCAGTTGAGCGCTGGTAGGCTCGAGCTTGGCATAGGGCGCGGCTCTCTCCCGATCGAATTGAGTTACTTCGGGATTGGTGCAGACGCGGTGCCGGAGCGCTACTTCGAAGCCTGCGAAATCCTCATGAAGGCAATGAAGGGGGGCACACTATCCTACCGAGGCTACCATTTTGAGCTGAACAATGTCCCTTTGACGCTGCGGCCTCATCAGCGTCCACATCCGCCTACATGGATCGCCACCAACCGGCCCGAGTCTGCTGCTTGGGCCGCTGCGAACGGCGCAAACATCGCGTGCCAAGGACCCGCGTCTGTTGTTCGCAAAATTACTGATGCCTTCCGTTCCGAGCGAGTGCACAACACTGGCGCGGACGACCCAGTGCCTTTTCTCGGATTGCTCCGAATGGTAGTGGTCGGACGTTCTGCCGCGCATGCCCATTCACTCGCGGCACCTGCCTACGGCCGATGGGTCAAGAACTTCAAATTCCTGTACGATCTCAACTCGATCGCCGTTCCGCCAAACTTGCCGCTGACCTTAGATGCCGCAATCGAGAGCGAGTTGTGCGTAGTAGGGACGGCAGCTCTTGTGCGCCGGGCTCTCCTCGAGCAGTTGGAAGAGGCGGGCGCCAACTACCTTCTTTGTCAACTTGCGTTTGGAGATCTGCCACTGGAGGCCTCCCAGTACACCGCCCTGGCCATTCAGTCCGTCCTTATGGATCTAAGCTGATTGAACGCGTAAAGCCGTCCGGAATTGCGGCTCCATTGCCGTATCGTTTCGTAAGGCACGACAATGTCGCGCTCCAACAGCATTTTCTCGACCAGCCGCAGGCTCAAGGGGAACCGGAAGTACAGCCAGATCGCACGGGCGATGATCTGCGGTGGAAAGCGGTGGTTCTTGATAACTGAGAGTCAGCGATTTCATCTCAGCCCCTCATGAGGCTATGACCCAGAAAAGGACCATGACGCCGGCACGGACAAACAGGCTTGACTAAGCCCCGCAGCGGGGGAGCGCGCTAGCAGCTAACTACGGCGTTTGCCGGATACAGTGGTCAAGGACATCCACAGAGGAAAAACTAGCAACTGCGGTGTTGCAAGAAAGCGGCCTAAGGGCGTGCGGTTGTCCCAAATTGTACTACTGAACCACAACCTGCGAAGGTCGACGTTGCCTACGATGCTATCCTGCGTCTCGACAGTTACGGCCGTGTACCGGGGCAGCATCTTAGGGAACAGGATCTCGGCTCGGTGTCTCGGGTGCCAGCCGAGCAATAGAAGGCTCATGCCAACAGGCCAAGTGAAATACGCATTCGAAATGACCCCATGGAACAGGCGCGCTCCGTCTCTGCCGTCCACCACAGGGAGGGCGTTGCACGAACCGCAATTGTCGCGCCCAAGTGGGCTCGTTGCTTACGCTATTGAGGAATTGCTGCTACTCAGCGATGCGCTGGCCCGGCTTCGGTTTGCGGATGAGGCTACCCTGCCATCAAAACATCGACCACAAAGAGATTGTGACAACGCGGGATCATTTGCGAACCCATGGGCGATGCAGGCCCTTATACGGAGATGGAGAGCACTACAAAGGGCCTGCAAATCTGATCTCAGCCCTAAGGTAGGCAAATAGGCGAATGCGAAAATTACCCTTTGATACCGTTCTGATCGCCAATAGAGGCGAGATTGCCGTACGCGTCATCAAGACCCTGCGCGAGCTTGAATTGCGCTCCGCAATTGTCTACCACGCTCTCGATGCGGGAGCGCCGGCCGTCTCAATGGCCGACACGGCGATTGCTGTGAGCGGTCGCACGCCAGTCGCAGCCTATCTTGATACCGCACAAATCATCGCTGCCGCCCGCGAGGCGAACGCCGGGGCGATTCACCCAGGCTATGGGTTCCTTGCAGAGAATGCGGACTTCGCAAGGGCAGTGGTCGAGTCTGGGTTCACTTTCGTCGGGCCTACTCCTGAGAGCATCCAATTGATGGGTGACAAGATTCGGGCCCGCAACTTCGCTCAGCGGAACGGGATTCCGGTCGTGCATTCAGCGATCGAAGAAGATGACCCTGCCTCGTTCATTATGAGGGCGCGATCCATTGGAGCGCCTTTGCTGGTAAAAGCATCAGCCGGCGGCGGCGGCAAGGGCATGCGGATCGCCCGCGACCTCGACACCTTGGAAGACGCCATTGCGGAGGCACGCAGTGAGGCGCAGCGCTACTTCGGGGATGGCCGGCTCTACATCGAACGATATATCGAAAAGTTACGGCATATCGAAGTGCAGGTGCTCGGCGACTCCTTCGGAAGCGTCGTTCATTTGTTCGAGCGGGAATGCTCGGTTCAGCGCAGATTTCAGAAGGTCATTGAGGAGGCGCCCGCGTCAACGATTTCCCCGCGGTTGCGCCAGAGAATCTGCGAAGCTGCCGTTCGCATCGCTCGAGCCGCCAACTATCGAAATGCAGGAACTGTGGAATTCATCGTGGATGGAGGAGATTTCTATTTCCTCGAGATGAATACGCGCCTGCAGGTGGAACATCCCGTCACCGAAATGATCACTGGCATCGATATTGTTGCCGAACAGCTCTATCTCGCCGGGGGCCATGAGCTTAGATTTTCACAGTCAGATATCGTGTCGAAAGGACACGCGATCGAAGCGAGGATGTGTGCTGAAGCTCCTGAACGCGGCTTTTCTCCTACGACGGGGAAGGTACTGGTGCTCGAGTATCCCGGCGGTCCAGGCCTACGGATCGACACTGGCATCTCGCAGGGTCAGCAGATAACGACAGCCTTTGATTCCTTGTTGGCGAAGGTGATCGTACATGCGGACACGCGTAATGAAGCTGCGCTGAAGGTCGAACGCGTGATGCGGGAGCTGGTGCTCCTCGGCTGCGAAACAAACGCGAGCTTTCTAACGCGCGTCCTTGCCGACGAGCAATTTTTAAGCGGACAGGTCCATACTGGATATCTTGACGAAAATCCGCAGTTGGCCGCTGGCGACTCCCCGTCCGACTTGTCGACCTTCCTAGCCGCCGCCGCTCTACTGACGAGGCCAGTGTGCGATTCGGCAGATGCCGTACCTGAGCTTCACGCCTCGCTCGGCGGCTGGAGAAACGCGTGAACCACGTTTTTGAGCTTGAAGGTGTAGATTATCAGTTGTGGCTTTCACGTTGTCAGCAGGGGTATCGCCTGCATTTGGGGGGCGAAATACTCGTACCGCTCGACTTCACCCATCAAGGCGACGGTAGCGGCATTCTTACCATTGCCGACTCAAACGAGCCGGTAAGGTTTGCGATCGATGGCGACACTATTCATCTGCATATTCGCGGCAGGACGCGCGTTCTGCGCTACCGAGACCCATTGTTAGCCCATTCGCTCGTGAAAAAGGATGCAGGTCTTCTTGTGGCGCGCGCGCCGATGCCAGGCGTGGTGGTTAAAACGTCGGTTTTGCCCGGCGACCAAATTTCCGCAGGCTCCGCGCTGATGGTGATCGAGAGCATGAAGCTGGAAAGCGTCATACGCGCGCCACAGGACGGGGTGGTCGACCGAATTCATTTTAGCGAAGGCGAGAGCTTCAAGCATGGCGCGGTACTAGTTACGATCAAAGAGGAAGGGCATTGAGATGCAGCGCATCGCTTCTCTTGTCGACGTGAACTCGCAAGAATTTCACCTCAACGAGCTCCACAACAGAAGACTTGCGGCCGAATTAAACGAGCGCCAGCGTGCGGTCCGCTTCGACCGTCCCGAGCGCGACCGCGAGCGCCTGCGGCGACAAAACAAGCATTTTGTTCGCGACCGGGTGGAGGCTTTGCTTGATCCCGAAACGCCTTTCCTCGAACTTTCGACACTGGCCGCGAACGAGGCTTACAACGGGGGTGTGGCCAGCGCAGCGCAAGTCGTCGGCATCGGCATCGTTGCGGGACGCGAGGTGATCGTTCACGCAGATGACCCGAGCGTGAAGGGTGGAGCATGGTATCCGCTGTCAGTCAAAAAGATCGTCCGATCCCTGGATATAGCAATCGAGAACCGTCTGCCCGTCGTTCATCTTTGCGACTGTGGCGGTGGATTTCTTCCTCTGCAGGCGGAACTCTTCGCGGATCGCCACCACGCGGGCAGAATCTTCCGCAACCAATCCATTCTCTCGAAGATGGGCGTGCCGCAGGTCGCCCTCGTGATGGGACATTGCATCGCGGGAGGAGCTTTCGTTCCTGCGCTTAGCGAGTACAACATTATCGTCCAAGGAAGCGGAGCGATATTTCTCGGCGGTCCATCGGTTGTAAAAGTTGCGACTGGCCAGCACGTGTCTGTCGACGAGCTCGGCGGTGCTGACATGCAAACCACGGTATCGGGAACGGCCGACTATATCGCGCATTCAGAGATGCACGCGATTGCGATTGCCCGCGACTTAGTCGGTCGTATCAATCGTCCTGAAAAAATCTCCATCGATCGAGTCGCTCCCGAGCCGCCCGCTTATGATGCATCTGAGCTATACGGTATAATTCCAAGAGATCCTCGAGTGCACTTTGATATGCGGGAGATTCTCGCGCGCTTGGTCGATGGCAGCAGGTTCCATGAATACCAACCGCTCTACGGGCGAACTCTGGTATGCGGGTTCGCGCGCCTTCATGGATACCAAATCGGTGTTCTGGCGAATAACGGCGTGCTATTCGATGACAGTGCGTTGAAGGGCGCTCACTTCATCCAGTTGTGCGACATGAATCGGACGCCGCTGTTCTTCTTGCAGAACATCACCGGCTTCATGGTGGGCAGCGAATATGAGCGGCGTGGCATCACCAAAAATGCCGCCAAGCTACTCATGGCCGTGTCTGGAGCGGCGGTGCCCAAATTCACGGTCATTTGTAATCATTCTCACGGTGGGGGAACATTCGCCATGGCAGGGCGCGCTTTCGATCCGCGTTTTCTGTTCACCTGGCCGCAGGCTCAGATTTCAGCCATGGGTGCCGATGAAGCGACGCGAGTGCTTACGGATGTGAAGGCAAAGCAAATGGCGGCCGATGGTAGGCGCTTATCGGCGGAGGAGTACGAAGTCACGAGACAGTCGATTTTGGAAGAGTATAGGGAGCGATCAAGCGCTTACTATGCAACGTCTGAAATCTGGGACGACGGGATTCTTGATCCCGTCGACACCAGAAACGCGCTGGCAATCGCCTTGAGCGCCTCGCTCAATGCTCCCACTGAGACGCCACATTATGGCATCTTTAGGATGTAGTGCGGCTCCCCCTCTCGGCCTTCCTTCTGATCGAAAAATATGCGCTGACGATTACAATGGATCTCTGCACACTGATTGACCGCAATGCGGCGGTTGCTCCAAACAAGGCCGCAATTCATTTCGAGGGTGCAACGCTAAGCTACGCCGCGTTACGCGGATCTATCGAGCAAGCCGCCCGTGCCCTGAACAAAGAGCTGAGAGTCACTAAAGGCGACCGAGTCGCCATCCTCAGCCTGAACCGGCCCGAGTATCTAATTCTTCTCTATGCCTGTGCGCGTCTTGGCGCAATTATGCTGCCTTTGAACTGGCGGCTCGCGCCGGCTGAGCAGCTCTTCATCTTGTCCAATGCCGGAGCAAGGGTATTGGTTGTCGAGCAGGAGTTCAACAGCCTTCTGCCGCATCTGGCACACACACTGCCCGACACCTCAGTCGTCGGTTTGGACTTCACGCCCCCTCGCGGGAGCACATGGGGTAACCTGTTGGCCCAAGGCAGCGGCGATGGCGGTAACTCACATGCTGACTTGAGCTGCCCGCTTCTGATCGTCTACACTTCTGGCACTACCGGGCGGCCCAAAGGCGCGGTCCTCCGACAAGAAGCTTTGCTCTGGAACGGGGTGATGAGCCAGCACATGCATGCTCTGACGTCGGAAGATCATGTGTTGTCGGTACTACCGTTCTTTCACGTGGGTGGGCTCAACATTCAGACCACTCCGGCTTTGCAACATGGTGCGACGGTCACTATCCATTCCCGATTTGCGGCAGGTGCGACACTTACTGCATTTGAGCGCGATCGGCCAACACTAACGGCATTGGTTCCGACGGCCATCCAAACATTGACTGACCACGACGCGTGGTGGACGGCAGACCTGTACTCACTGAAGGCCGTTTCAACGGGCTCAACGATTGTGTCCCAGGCCCTGATCGAGCGCGTTACCGCGCGAGGGGTACCGGTCCTTCAAGTGTATGGCTCCACAGAAACCTGCCCCATCGCCATCTACACGAGGCTTGGGGGTGATCTCTCACGCTGCGGGTCTATTGGCCTGCCGGGTCTATGCTGTGAGGCGATGATCATTGATGACGCCGGCAAGGAGTTGCCGGCGGGTGCCCCAGGCGAAATCGCAGTGCGCGGCCCGAATGTCTTCTGTGAATACTGGGGCGATCATCAAGCGACCCGCGAGGCACTGTGTGACGGCTGGTATCGCACTGGTGACATCGGGTACCGGGATGCCAGCGGTCACTATTGGGTTCGCGATCGCAAAAAGAACCTCATTATTTCCGGCGGAGAAAACATCTATCCAGCCGAAGTCGAGCGTGTGCTCGGGGAGCACCCTGATGTCAAGGAATGCGCCGTTGTCGGTCGGCATGATTCGCACTGGGGCGAGGTGCCGGTCGCCTACGTGGTCAGGCGGGTGGGGGCACGGATCGAAGCGGAAGCATTGGCCGCGCATGTGCAGTCGCAGGTCGCTCGCTTCAAGGTCCCGCGGGAGTTCATTTTCACGAGGGAATTGCCGCGAACAGCCTTGGGCAAGATTCAGTACTCGATTTTGAAAGAGCTTCAAGCGCGGTCCCCCAATTCCGAGAATTAACCGCCCCCTTGTTCCGAGATGATGCCGTCCCCGGATTGGGGTGTTTATCCGGGTGTCCTGCTGATTGAGACGTTCGTCCTTTGAAAGGAAGGAACGGGATGCCAGCGGAGAGACTAAAGATGCGGCGTGTCCGCGAGATTCTGAGATACAGATTTGAGCTAGGGCTCGGCCCAAGTCGATTGCGGCGCGCGTTGGTGCGGTCCCGGCGGTAGCAATCGGGGGGTTACTCTTGTTTTCACTGCGTTAAGTTTACGCTGCCTCCATGAACGCTCCATAAAGCCTCCACGGGACCTGAACCTACTCAATACATACAGGCGCCAATGATGACTTGTGCCGACGAGACCAACGAAGGGGACATCCTCCGGATCTTAATCGGAAAGATTGAACGAAACTCTGAAGATTGGCTTCTCGTGACAATGCAAGAACTCTTCGGTCCACACTACGAGTACGCCGGCCTTCAAATGTGCCCAGCGCACGGCCGCGCTCCGCAGAGCTTCGTCGGCTTACGGTTCGCTCGCCCATGCGAGACGTCGCGCCGAGTTTCCGCTTTCCGTCCGTGGGATGCTGCAGAGGGCGATGTCACGTTATCAGCCTATGCGACGGAATGGCGCTTCAATATCGAGCAAAAGGTATTTTCATGAACAGTCATGCTCAACCTCTCTATAAAGGTATCGAAGCGCCTGATCGCTATACGCACCATCACTTCGATCGATCTATCACCGGTGACATCAAGGCTCTTGCGACTGACAATTGGCATGGCCCATTTTACATCGTTAAGGACTATGCGGTGATCGCTACCCTTGTGTGGCTGGTGGTTGATGTAAGCTGGTGGTTTTATCCTCTCGCGGTAATCATGATCGGCGCGCATCAAAGGGGCATTTCCACCATTTTGCACGATTCCGCGCATGGCGTTCTGACAAAGAATCGCTTGCTGAACTTCCTGCTCGGCACGTGGCCAACCGCCTGGCCGATCTTTCAGCGCCACTTTGCCTACAAGGAGTCTCATGTCCATAGTCATCACCCCTTCCTTGGCAGAGCCGACGCCGATCCCGACCTAGAGTTCTTTATAAAGGAAGGCGTATTCACGCCGCGGACGGATCGTTCCTTTATCTGGAAGATCATTGTTCTTCCGTTACTCGGATCGAAGACCTACGCTTATTTCAGGTATCTGGTACGTAACAGATACCAGGTAATTGTCGCTTCCCTTTCCGGCAAGGAGAGCGCTACGCGAGTTCAGCGTGGAGAAGGGTGGCGCTGTGAATTCGATCGCTGGGGCTTCTATGCATTCTGGGCGTCTATTGCCGCGGCCGGTCTGGTCTCCGGCTATTTCCTGGAATTCCTCCTGCTCTGGGTCGTTCCCTACGTCACCTCATTCCATATCATCGGATGGTTCATCGAGATGTCTGAGCACTGCAGCTCCATCGACAACCAGCACGTCAACCTTCATATGGCGCGAAACCGGCAAAGCCGGAACATCGAGAAGTGGCTGACGGGGATCAACAACGACAACTATCATCTCGATCATCACCTCGATCCGACCACCCCATTCTGGCGTCTACCTGAGGCGCACGCCATCCGCATGCGCGATCTCGAATATGCGGCGCACTGCTCCGAGACAGGCGGGATATTTCAGTCTGGCCCAAATGGTGAACCTTCCATTCTGATGCTGATCAAAGACCAGAATCGGAAGCGCTTTATCGAAAGCGCGCTGTTGCCGGCCTAAACGCCAATTCTCGAGAAGAACAGATTTCCGGAGACAACCAATGCCGACCAAAACCCAGAGAAATATCGCCACAACACAACCCGTTCCGGCGCCGGCGCTGCACGTTGAGACGGCGGTGCTTCACGGTAGCTATCGTTACGATCCGACAACACTCGCGACGACTGTGCCGATCTACCTCTCGAATGCCTATGCTTTTGAATCTATTGATCACGCATCAGACGTATTTGATCTGCGAAGAGAGGGACGCACCTATTCGCGGTTGATGAACCCGACGACGGATATACTCGAGCAACGCATTGCTTCTCTGGAGGGCGGCGTCGCGGCTTTGGCGACGTCGTCGGGCCAGGCCGCGATTATGCTCGCCATTTTGAATATTGCGGTGGCGGGCGACAACATTGTGAGTTCCGCTCATCTATATGGCGGGACAATCAATCTGCTTTCTAGTACCTTTCAAAGGCTCGGGATCGAAACGCGTTTCGTCGATCCGGGCGATCCTACACGTTTCCGCGAAGCCTCAGACGACCGTACGCGTTGTTGGTTTGCCGAAGCATTGCCCAATCCGAAACTCACACCTTTCCCGATCGTGGAGGTCGGCGCGATTGCACATGAAATGGGCATTCTGCTCATCATCGACAACACCATGACCCCTCTCATCACACGCCCGCTTGAGCTCGGCGCGCATGTGACCTTGCACTCCACGTCAAAATACATCTGCGGCCACGGCACCACGATTGGTGGGGTCGTCGTGGATGGCGGCACCTTTGATTGGGACGCCTGTTCCGAACGATTTCCGTTGATGACCCGCCCTGATGTCTCCCATGGCAATATCCGTTGGCTCGAAGCTGCGCGTGATCTGCCCGGTCCCTATGGAGCCAGCCCTTTCCTGCTCAAGATGCGCAATACGCTCATGCGTGACTTTGGCCCCTGTCCATCACCATTCGCATCGTTTCTCTGCATCCAGGGCCTGGAGACGCTGCCATTGCGGATGCCGCGACATTGCTCCAATGCCCGCCGCGTCGCTGAATATCTCAAGGAGCATCGGAACGTCCTCGACGTGACCTATCCGAGTCTTGGCGGAACGCTGGAACGACGTCGTGCCGAGCAAAACATGGGCGACCATGGCGGCCCGATGATCGTTTTCGAGATCGCCGGCGGTATCGATGCCGGCCGCCGGTTTATCGAGCGCCTACAACTCGTCTACCATGTTGCAAACATCGGCGATGCGAGGACACTCGCCACGCATCCGGCCTCCACGACGCATGCGTCAGTGCCGCAAGCAGCGCGCCTGGCTTCCGGCGTGCGCGACGGGACGATTCGGATTTCCGTCGGGCTTGAACATGTCGACGATATCCTTGCTGATATCGGTCAAGCCCTTGAAGAGGCCTGACATAGTGGCCGCTATGGCAGAAGACAGCCCGGCAATCGTTGGTGTCGTTTGCGATCGCCAGACGGTCGACGGCGTTGATTATGATGTGGTGCGCGCCCGTTATCTTGAAGCGTTGCACCTCACCGCTGGCGTCGTGCCAGTCCTGATCCCAGGGGGACTTGCCGACAAAGAGTTGCGGACCTGCCTGTTGGCCCTCAATGGATTGCTCCTGACCGGCGCGGCGTCAAATGTATCACCTTCACGATACGGGGGTCCGATGGCTTGCGCCAGCACGCTCGATCTTGATCGCGACAGGACGAGCATCGCTGCGATCGAGATTGCTTTGTCGCTGGGCGTCCCCTTGTTCGGAATCTGCCGTGGGCTGCAGGAACTCAATGTTGCACTTGGAGGCACGCTTTCAACCAATATCTCGGAAGGTGAAGGCCGAGGTGTGCATGTTGAAGATCTGTCTCTCGCGCGTGATCTTCAATACGCTCCCTCACATGCAATTGTCGCTGAAGGTAGCGGCCATATCGCGGAGTGCATTCGCCGCCTGAAGACAAATTCTGTTTCAGTCAACACACTGCACGAGCAGGGCATTGCACAATTGGCGGATGGTCTTGCTGTCGATGCGCGGTGCGTGGACGGCGTCATCGAAGCCGTATCGGTAAAGGAAGCAACGACATTTGCCGCAGCTGTGCAATGGCATCCTGAATGGTTTCACGTCGAGGATCCGCTCAGCGGTGAAATCTTCCGCGCCTTCGGTGAGGCGTGCCACTTGCATGTGAAAAGAAAGATGTTACAGCCGTGAAAAGTACTTGTCCTTCGCCAGTTGCCGGCGCTGCTTTCGCCCTTTTTGCGGCTCTTTCAAATGGAACCGTCGGTGTACTGTCCCGCTTCGCCTTCAATGAAGGTCTCGATCACACGGCCGTCGCGTTCTGGCGTTGCGGTATCGCGCTTTCGCTGATTTCGATCATCGTTCTCTGGAAAGCTGGGGGTCTGGCCCGATTAACTGCCGCTTTCGCGGGGTCGTGGAAAATTGCGGTTTGCTCCGCACTTGGCATCTTTACGCTTTATCATTTTGAAACCAGCGCCTTCGCTTATGCGCCGATCCCGCTTGTCGCCATCCTAGTTTTTGCCGGTGGGCTTGGCGCAATCGCGCTCGACATTATCATCCTGAAGGAAAGAGTAACGATGGGGAAGGCGTTTGCCATGGTTATGGTCGTTCTCGGCGGTTTCTTCCTGATCTCTGGCGACGGGCTGGAAACGGGAAGCTCGATGGGCGTCACTCTCGCCCTCATTGCCGGCCTGGGTTATGCCAGCTTCATCTTCGCATGGAAATTCTTCAAACTCCGCTCTTCCTTGGAAAATTTGTGGTTGTTCCTGGCGTATGGACTGGTCATGCTCGCCGTGCCCTATTTCTGGAGCGGTGCACAAATCCCATCAGCAAACGCTTTGCCGAGCCTGTTGTCGCTTGGCGTTATTCCGTCTTTTTGCGGCTTTTACTGCACGATCCTCGCCCTGCGGCATATCGAAGCGTACAAAACACAGGTCATCGAATCGAGCGAGCCGTTCTTTTCCGCGCTCTTTGCCGCCATGTTCTTCGGCGAATGGCTGACAGGTTCAGGAATGTGTGCGTCCCTAGCTATCATTCTTGGTGCGTTAATCACGTCAACGCCTGATCGTCGTTGGCGTCCCCACACAGTTACGTGCAATCGGCGAAAGAGAGTAACGTGACAACACCAACGACGCATCTTCGATGACGCTAAAAAGTTCGGTTTGAACGCGGGTGTTACTGTTCCCTTCCGCGGGCAGGCGGGCATTGTCCTCGACAATGAGTTTTGTGCAAAAAGAAGCGAGTGAAATGAAGGACTTTGAAATCAACCACCTCCAATCGGCCGCCTGGGTATTTCATTTGAAGGTCGTGAACACCTTAGACTGCAACGGCGACTATCCCGGCCTGACTGGGCGTGAAAAGGAGTGTCTTTCATGAGTCGCAAAAGGAAAGTCGTCTTGGGACATCTCAGCGATACTCGGAATTTCCTTAAATACAATCAATTATCAATCAAAAACGGCATAAGGAAAATGAAGACCCGGGACAGAATAGTTGAGGTGTTGAGAGCGGCAAGATTTGGATTTGATTGAGGTTCCGCCGTAACCGCAAACAAACGGCGGCTGCAGCGATTCGCGTTCACGATTTGACGCGACGCGTCTCGATGGTGTTGTCACGTTAAGTTTCTCTGGCTGGAAAGGTCAGCGGCTCGTGGTTATTCAGGCGACACAGGACGCAATTCTCCATGCATCGAAAGCTTCGAGCCGACGGTAGCGTATTGTTTGCCCGGCGCGGCGACGGGACGGAACTGAAAAAGCAATTGCGGGTCGCTGAGTGCATGGAGACGAACCGTTGCAACGTGCCTGGTGATCGGTGGCCTTGCGTGGTTCGTTCCCGTTTTCGAAACGGCAGATGGCTGTCTCGGCCCCGATTATTGAGGCCCTGTCCGACCAATGGTCAAGGCCGGGTGCTACTTTCGCCTTCACACCAGACAGCGACGCGCCGAAGATGGCGGCCGAGCGGAGTAGGCCTCGATTGCATATGCACCATAGCGTCAATGCCGTCGGCAGTGGGGTACGGCGGCATGCTGAGCGTCAGTTCGGGATAGATGATCGCCTACTGCTGGATGAGGGCGCGAGAACACGACTTTCTTTTCGGCGTTCGGTGTCGCCACGATTACGATCGGCGTCACTTCATATCCGGTGCTTGCCGTGGTTGGCACCCGCAAAAGCGGCAGCCGCTTGCCGGCGGCAAGATAGACACCATAGATATCATCGAGCCTACCCGGGGTTTTCGCGAGATAGACGAGGAGCTTTGCCGTATGCAGCGCGCTGCCGCCGCCGATCGATAGGACGGCGTCGATGCCGCGCTCGCGGCAAAATCCTGCCGCCGCTTCGATGATATGCGATGGCGGTGGGCGACCACGCCGTCGAACACGGTGAGCGCGATATCCAGCGGGAATATACCATCAACCAATGCCGAAGAGCGGTATTAAGCAATGCTGGACGAAGCAGCCATGGCCGCATCACTTGAACGAAATGGTCCCGAGTAAATCCGGCGCGGTTCAACCTCACGAAAATGCGGGATATTGTTGCGATACCTCATTTACTAGTTTTCCTCTGCTGATGTGATCTTCTTGCTGCCGTCGAGCGCACGTGGATGCGCAAAATACGTGAGCTCACCTGCTTAGCCCCGGGATTCGGAACTCGCCTTTCCTGCAGTCGTCGAGCGCGAAGCCATCGAGACATAGAACGGCGCGCGGCCCCAAACCTCGAAAATGATGTCCATTATCTCTGCATTGGCGGAATTCAGCGATTTCATCGCTTGCTCGTACGACGATCGGCCTACCGCTCCGCTTGAGAGGTCATACAATGATTGGCCTTTGTCCCGCGCTTGCCGGATCGCGTCCGACTCCCAGACGGTTGCTGTCAACAGATCATCCCCCAAAGCTTCCCGTAACATTGCGATTGACTTCTGCTGTGAGACGTCACGCGGATCGTGCCTTGTCACCAGATATTTGAAGAAATCATGTTTTACGGGCCTTCCAGACTTTTCGATCAAGGAGACGAAATGCGTGAAAGAGTAGAGGGCCGAGGTCATTGACACGATCTCAGGCATCTCAGGGCGGACCGTCACAAGAACGCCGGTTGCTGCTTCATATGCACCCGCGGTCAGAAAGCCTCCATCTCCGCAGGCGAGAACGACCACGTCATAATCCGCCTCAACTTCTTTAAGCGCAGACACCATCCTGATGCTAGCGTCCGGGTACCTCAATTTCTCGCTACGGAAGCGCCGGCCGCACTCCTCTTCAAAAAAAGAGAGTTCGGCAGAGCCCGGAACGAGATCAAGACCATCAAAAAGGGTGGGTTGGATTGCGGACCGCATACTTTCCTGATCCTCATCAAAGCGTATCGCCGCATAGATGCTCGCATTGTGGACTGGATAACCAAAGTAGTAAAAACCGAACATCCTAGATAATGAGCCGTGCGAATCGAGATCTATAGCGAGAACGCGGAAACCTTGAAGTGCAAGGCCTTGAGCCAAATAAAACGATGTGGTGGTGCTTGCGGGACCGGCGACTACCGAGATGATCTGCAGCTTATCACCCTCGCGTCGCCGCGGGCAAAACCTCAAAGCCTCTTTCGGACGGGCTGAAGCGAGATAATTGCGGAGTTCATTGATCTGTACAAGTGTATAGGAGCGTCGTCCTGCGGTCCCAAGCTCGGGTGTCGGGCCTTGTCCATCAATTGACAACTGGCGCAGATAGCTACCCGACACGCCGAGAATCTCAGCGACCTCGCCCAACGAGAACGAGCGCAAGATCCTGAGGTCTGGAAGTGGTGCTCTGGCAGCCACGCCCTGCGCCTTTATGGAAGCCCAAATACTATCGCTATGGCGCCGAACGCGCTTCACTATACGCTCTTCATCGTCTGGTTTCTCGGATTGTGGCATAAATAACCTCGTGACGGGTTTTGTGATGAATGACGGTTCTATTACGACCTTAGGTAGGCAGCAGTCAATATGCTTCGCCTCATCGCCCTATCGAGGCGGCCTTGCGTCAGCCTCATCTGATGTAGTTGTATTGGTCCTCTTCGTGAGAGCGCAGCGAAGCATTTCCTCGGCGACCCGCTCCGGGCTCGGGCGTGGGTCAGACTTCGACCGGACGTATGTTCCTCAATCGCGGCGGGCCTTCGCAGGTGAAGCAATCGATCCAGCGCGCTGACGGTTCTGCGCAACGGCATGACCGATTATGCAAAGACACTGAGCGGCGTGACGCTGCAGGTCGAAGGCGCACAGAACGACGTTTCCAAGCAGCGGAGCCAGATCCAGAATTTCATCGCCTCCAAGGTCGATGCAATCATCGTCAACCCTGTCGATACCGATGCGACCACGGCAATGTCGAAGCTCGCGGCCGATGCCGGCATTCCGCTGGTTTACGTCAACCGCCAGCCGGTCAACGTCGACACGCTGCCGGAGAAGCAGGCTTTCGTTGCATCCAACGAGCAGGAAATCCGGCACGCTGGAAACCAAGGAAATCTGCCGTATTCTCGGCGGCAAGGGCAAGGCTGTCGTCATCATGGGCGAGCTCTCCAACCAGGCTGCGCGCATGCGGACCCAGGACGTCCATGACGTCATCAAGACCGATGAGTGCAAAGGCATCGAGTTCGACGCCGTGATCTCCAATAACGACGAAATGGCGATCGGTGCCATCCAGGCGCTGAAGGCAGCCGGCAAGGATATGAGCAAGGTCGTCGTCGGCGGCGTTGACGCCACGCAGGACGCGCTTGCCGCCATGCAGGCGGGTGATCTCGACGTTACCGTGTTCCAGGATGCCGCCGGACAGGGCAAGGGCTCGCTCGATGCAGCGCTCAAGCTCGCCAAGGGCGAAAAGATCGAGAAGAAGGTCTACATCCCTTCCAGCTCGTCACGCCTGCCAACGTCAAGGACTTCGTCACCAAGAACTGAGGCGAACGCCACACTGGATGCGGGTTTGCCCGCGTCCTCTTTTCGGGCGATCGAAGTTCCTCAAATCCTTAAAGATGAAGGGCCCTTGAGCTCAGGCTGCTGCGCTTGATCCCTATGCGCCTTTCTTAGGCGATCTCTTCATGACGACGGCCGATCAACAGCGCCCGGCAGGTTTCTCACAGGCTCTGGCTGAATCTGCGGCCCATGAGCTTATCACCCCGAGGCAACTCTCGAATTGTTTGTCCATCGTTCTCCGCTTAGGAATGTTCAGTGCAATACCCCCCCATGAGCTTCCCTACCGGGGCCTAGCGCTCCTGCCAGATCGGAAGCTGCTTGTGGGCCGCCGCGAGTTTGCGCCGCAGTTGAGAGCGGGTTTACCTCTCGTCGACTGCCGTGCAAGGGTTGTCCGTCCTTCATCTCGTTAGACCTATACTTCGTCGCACAAACTGATAGAAAGAGCGCCCGCTGAATTCGAAGAAACTATCCCTTGCCGGAGGCGGTCGGCAGCGGTGGAACTAGAAAACGGATGCACTGTTTCCGGTCGCCAAAGGAGCCTTAAACGACATGAACAGGGTCTCGAAGATTGAGAAATCCCCAGTTGCCCCGTCCGTTGGCGCTCTGCTTGAAGAAGCTCGTCTGACTCGCGGCTATTCGCTGGACGACGTCGCAGAAACCACTGGTCTGACTGTGGCAGAGGTGACAGCTCTGGAGAATGACGCGGATTTCGACGCGTCGAGGATTCGAAGGACCGCATCCGCTCTGGGGATCTTGGAAAAGATACAAGATGTGCCGCGCAGACATCATTGAACAGCTTCTTCCACGGCTGCACCTTTTTGAAGGAAGGTGGGTGCAGCAACTCACGGTCGCGATTCTAAGGGATGCTGTTCAACTCGGGCACAGTTTTCAAGGGCAGGGCAGGGAACCTCGGCTGTGATGTTCGACAACCAGTTTCGTCAAGGCGAATGGCGCGGCTGGCGCAGTTCTTTCGCTCGTAAATTCGGCGTGATCGGGTGCAGCTCGATTCCAAGATTCAGCAGTCTCTTTGAAAACTTCGTGCGTATCCGCTGTATGATCTCGTTGGGTTTTGCATCGGTTTGGCCCATCGAAAACGCAACACGCGGTTCACCGGGTGGCTTGTCCAAGTTACGCTAGACGATCAACCGGAAGGACAAATAAAACATGCAACTGAGTCCCCCGCCCCCCGTCGAGTCAGCGCTGAACGCTATTGGCAATACACCGGTCATACGTCTGCGTCGCGTCGTACCGGAAGGGCGCGCTCAAGTCTTTCTGAAGCTCGAGTATTTCAACCCGACAGGCTCGTATAAAGACCGCATGGCAAAATCCATCATAGAAGAGGCTGAGCGCCGCGGAGACTTGAAGCCAGGAATGACAGTCGTCGAGGCGAGTGGGGGAAGCACTGGGTCCTCGCTCGCCTTCGTTTGCGCAGTGAAAGGCTATCAGCTCATTGTGGCTTCTTCTAACGCCTTTGCAATGGAGAAGTTGCGTACCATGCGCGGCTTTGGCGCAACCGTTGATCTGATCCACAGCTCGTCCAGCGAAATTTCGGCCGATCTAATTCCGTCTATGATCCGTCACGCCCAGGAGGTCTCCGCCCGATCGGACTGCTATTATTCGGACCAGTTTAACAATCGCGACGCCTTGATAGGCTACGAGGAAATCGGCCGCGAGTTGGTCACACAATTTCCAGACGGTATCGACGCCTTCTGTGGCGCAGTTGGTGTGGCCGGAATGACAATGGGAGTGGCAAGGATTCTTAAGTCGCGCTCAGCGTCGGTTCGCATCGTGGTTCTGGAGCCGGCCTCTTCACCTGTCATATCGGAGGGGTGGGCCGGAACTCACCATGTCGAGGGGATAGGGGTAGGCTTCGTTCCGCCTTTGCTCGATCACCATCTGTATGACGAAGCGCGCAGCATTCCGGAAGAAGAAGCACGTACTATGTGCCACCAGCTGGCACGGGAGGAAGGATTGTTGGTCGGCACGTCCACAGGCCTCAACGTCACTGCGGCGATTTGTCTGGCCAAGGAATTGGGGCAGGGTAAGACGGTCGTCACGGTCGCGAGCGACACCGGCCTAAAGTACATGAGCGGGAAGCTTTTTGCAGATGCCTGACAACGGTCGAGCGACGGCCGGGACGACGCTGGATATCGGGTTGAATGGTCCTGCGCCGCGCGATGGCCTCGGTCGTGGGCCAGCTCGCCCTTGGTGTAGGGGCGCATAATCGTGCGTACGAGCAGATTTCTCCGCCCAGACTCTGTCACGACGATCGCCAATTGTGAACGGGATCGAAGCCCAAGCCTGGCTTGCCCACATTCTCGCCTGCATTGCCTATATGTCCGTCAGAACGCTGATCGGTTGCTTCGGTAGACTTGGTAGTCAACTGCATTGAACTGTCGGGCGGCACAGCTTCGGCCCGATTTATCGGCTGCAAAGACCCAAATGGGCGTAGATGGGTGCCAGTCGATACATAGCGATAGCAAACCGGTCTCCTGGCCGAAACCCATCTACGATAGATTAGTGCCAATGCGGAAATGCAGTCCTTGCCGCCGGGCGACGAGCGTGCCACGTCGATGCCCGCCTTTTAGGTTCATACGCGCTCGCCCCAGTGTGTGACAAAATCCGCCGTAGATTTGACGGCTCTATATTACCCTGTGCTGCTGCTTGCTCGCAAAGTTAGTGAAGCTTCGTGGGCCTTCTGCGATTTATTGTCCGTCAACATTGCGCATCGCCCGCGCGGAGTCGCCCTGCAGCGATATCAGGAGCTGCAATGCTCGATCAGCTAGGCCCGCCGGCACAAAAATATGGTCGTGGTGATATGCAGCCACCATGTTGCACGGTATGCCAGCTTCTGCGAGACAGGCAGCGACGCCCGCCGTGAGGCCGACGCCATCGAGCGCAGAATTCACATTGAGAGTGATCTGGCGCATCGCAAGTGAAGTTTCGAACCCCGCTCCGTGCGCCTCTCCTTTCTCGAGGACGACTGCCAAGCCTTCTCTTTCATGAAATGTCGCGATCGGGTGTAGATTGTGAACTTTGCTCCCTTCATTGGGTAACGAGCAGAACACATACTCGCCGTCGTCGAGCGAGGGCTTCATATTCGACAGCATCTCGAACTTGTCTCGCAACACAGTAGTCATTTTAGCGGTCCCGCTGTCGATAATCATCGTGTCTTAAGGTGGTCAGTCATTGTGTAGGACGGGAACCGGGAGCGAACAAATGAGATTTCCTTAACTGACATAAGGCAGATTGTCGATGTTGGATCGATTCCGTCGCTCAAAGCTTGCGTTGCGAAGGACTTCGACAAGTGCCTGAAGCTGTGATTACAGGTTTTGACCTTGCCCCCAAGTTTTATCCAGTTCTGAGTTCCCTCCAGCGGTTTTTGGTTGCTGTTGTTGGTTCGGTAGCGGCGGGTTGCGGTGCGGAGCCATTTCGGCTGCGCAGCACCGGATAGAATTCCCGGCATTGCAAGTGGCAAACGTTACGCGGCGAAAAACAATCCACGGCGAGGCGCCGAGGCTTTGCGACGCAAGCTCCGTTCGCCGTCGATTCCGGAAAGTGCTCCGCCAATACTGATGACAACGAATGGAACGGCAACAACTGTATGAGCGATGATGACCCTAAGTAGGTATTCGTCAGACCGAGTCGAGCGAGAAGCACCTGCATCCGAACACCAAGCACCACCGCAGACACCACCATTGGCAGACGGAAAAGTGTGCGGAATGTTCCGCGCAACAAAAGGGTTCGAGCTCGAAGGCCCAAAGAAGCCGCCACTTCAAGTAAGGTGGCTAACAACGTAGTCCCGCCACCAATCATCAGGCTGTTGACGATCAATCGCCGCCACGTGTCCGCCGGAAGCAGTTCCTCAAACCAACGAAGGGAATAGGACGGAACAGGGTAGGTCAGAATTACGCAAGACCAAGGCGGCCAAACGCCTGCTGGAAGCAAGGATACCTGCCGAAGCGCATCGTCACCGACAAGCTCCGCTCCTATGGAGCGGCACGGCGGCAGGTCATGGCTACTCGACCATCGATCGCACAAGGGGCCCGAACAATCGTGCCGAGAATTCGCATTTGCCGCTGCGAAAACGTCAGCGGATGATGCAACGATTTCGCTCACCGGGTGCGTTGCAACGCTTCACCAACATCTTCTCGGCCGTGCGTCGTCCCTTCACACTCAACGCGTTCCGCCATCGCGGTTCACCTGCATCGTCTCGATGCGTTCGCCCAACGGAAAATCGCTACTGCAGTGACGGCCTGAGCCCGCATCATACCGCAAACGCACCTAAAGAAGTTAATTTGACATCGCCCTTTTCGCCGATCGCACCTTGGTCGTTGGCACTCTTAGCACGACCCCCGTCAAGGTCCACTCCCTGCCCGCCTCTCACGGCATAGCCGCTGGGACGGGTTAATTGGTTTCTCTGCGTTCCGCGTCCAGCCAGTTTTCGAGCTTCAGTCCGGGATGCGCCAGGAAGTCCCGCGTGTTGTTGGTCACCAATACCGTGTCCAGAGCGATCGCATGCGATGCGATCAGTTTGTCGAGATGATCTATCTTCCGGTCTCTCGTCGCCATTCGAACCGGACCGTAGGCACGCGCTGCTGCGATCCCAAACGGCTCTACCGTGATCAGCTCGGCCAGGGCGGTGAGATTATCAAGTTCTCGTGCCGGATCATCGGATGCGGAAACACCGTACCCGAGTTCCGCGAAGGTGATGGCGGACATCACCACGTCCCCCACATAGCAACTGGCAAAGCGGCGAGCGACCTGCTCCGGCTGGTTTTTCATCAGGTAGATACACATGTTCGTATCGAGCATGTAACGCGCCATCAGATCTTATCCCGCTCCTCTTGCTCATGGGACTCTCTTCCGTCGCGCATGAAATCCGGAGAGAAGCGGGCGAATACATCCAGAACGCCGGCCAGGGAGCGATGCACAGGACGGATGCGAAGCTCGTCGCCGATGCGCTCGATTTCCAACTCAACATCGGTTCGCTCAAACGCCAGTTCCGCCGGTATGCGAACCGCCTGGGAATTTCCATTCTTGAAAGCTTTAGTGGTGTGCATGTCATCAACTTTGTGTGTACGTGGATGTACTATATCCTAGGCTTTCCAACTTGTACATCCTTAGTGTGTACGTTTAGCGCTTGGACGGGCGCGCATCTCGCAACAGGTTGAGGTCGCTCGTGCCGAATCGTGTGCTGGTCCACCCGCAGCGGGTATTGGCCCATCCGGGCAACAGTTCGTTCCTGCCCCGTCCAAATCTAGACAGACGATTGAGAGCGCGATGCCGCGCTCAGATTTGCAAGGAGCATCCGTAGAAGGCGTATGCGCGTCTCACCCGTGACATGCCGCTCTTACGATAGGCCGGTGCTTGCGCCAATGTCGCCGGCAGCCGCGACTTCGGCGGCGTAGTGCGAAAGGCGGTGAAATGTTCGCCGCCGATCTGTGTTGTATCGAGATTGCGATTGGCATGACGGGCACCTATGTCGTCGACCGTGACAAAGGGCGGTGTATTGTAGATGTATGGCTGATCTCCGCTTTGCGGCGGATCTCCGCAACCGACATCCTGGCGATCGTTCCTCCCGGCCGAAGGCGAGCCCACGCCGGACCGCGGAGCTCGCTGCGGAAATTGTCTCGCTATGCCCTCACTAAGAGAAAATTCAATTAGGCACGAAAGGGCTTTCGATGGAGCCGGAAGTTTGTTGGCGCGGCAGCTTTTTTGCTGTTGACGAGCGTATAGCGATTCTATACCCGTTCCGACGGATTAAAAGCACAATGCATATATAAAGCCGTCAGGAGGCAAATGTTGCTCATTTTGAGAATCCGCGCATGGTCAAGGGGTCCAACTTCCTTGTCTCGGCGATTGAATGAGGGGGTCGAGTACATCTTTCGCGTCCCCGGCGAGGAAGCCCTCGACGTCGTCGCTCCTGCTCCATCTGCATCAAGTCGGCGCCTTCCTGTCACGATGAGGACACCGGCACTCTCTCAAAAGAAGGATACTGTCACGATGGTCCGTACCCGCAGAAGCCATTTCAGAAGACGAGATCACCGGCGTATATTGTCCCACAGATGGAACGCGCGCCACGTTTTCAACTCGAAGCAACTCGAGCTGATCCTCAACACAACTCATTCCTGAACACACTCATTCCTGAACCTTGGAAAATAAAACATGACCTCTAATATAAGTATTGGCTCGCCAGCCCCGTCGATCAACGTGCAGCACTGGCTCCGCGGCGATCCGCTTTCCAACTTCCAGCTCGGCAAGATCTACATCCTCGATTTCTTTTCGACTACCTGCGGATATTGCGGGCCGGTGCTGTCCCACTTGGCGCAGATGCAGGAGGAAATCAGCGACATGGGAGTTGAACTCATCGAGGTCGCAGCAAATGAGGAAGCTGAAACGGCTAACGAGGCCCTAGCTCAGGTGGACAAATGGGTAACCAAATGGCTCCCGAATACGAAAATTCGGATCGGGTTCGACCACTCAGGCGAAATGGCTAAGCATTGGCTGTTAGCCAGCCTGTCCTTCCATCTTCCACAGGCGTTCATTGTCGGCCGAGACGGCAGCATCGCCTTCATCGGTGATCCGGACATGCCCGTGCTGCAGACCCTGGCGGAGTATAAGGGTGAGCCGGGGTGATGTCAGGTTAACTCGCCATGAAGCGACCGGCTGGTAGTTGATGCCAATGACCCAGCCGAGTATAATGATCAATGTAACAGACATTCCCAAATATTAGCGATCGCTTCTCGCAAAGTATATCTGCCGGAAGGCGATGTTGTCGCCGCTGACCTTCTTCCCTGGGTTGGTGTCCACTTTGTGGGCGGGCACAAAAGCTACATGCTCAACAAAGGTGCAGCGATGCTGACGCGACGGGTGGCGATGCCTCTCTGGAATCCACTGCTTTTAGGAGGCACGCCATGTGTAATGAATTGATCCTCATCATCGATGACGATCGGGAAACGCGTGCTCTCCTAAAATTTTACCTTGAGAGAGAAGGTTATCGAACAGTGGAGGCTTCCGATGGAGAAATAGGCCTTGCGCACCATATGAGGCTGAAACCCGATCTCGTCATGCTCGAAGTCTCGTTACCCCGCCGGAACGGCTTTGAGGTATTGGCTGAAATCAGGCGTCGCGGCGACACGTTGGTGATTGTGGTGACGTGCCGGGACAAGCCTATTGACGAACTGCAGGGCTATCGATGCGGAGCAGATGATTACATTGTCAAACCGTTCGAACCGGACGTAGTGGTAGCCCGTACCATAGCGGTGCTACGGAGGGCCGGTGGTCGCATCGCCAATCTGCCAATCCGCCTTGGAAAACTGACTGTCGACCAGTCAGCACGCGCCGCATGGGTAGATCAACCGACCGGACGAAAAGACCTGCAGCTGACTCAAACGGAGTTCAAGCTTATCGCTCGTCTGGCTCGTTCCCCCGGCCGCGTGTTCGAGCGTGGTGAACTGATTGACGAATGTTTTCCAGACAATGTACCGCTCGACCGGACCATAGATACTCATATGTGCAATCTGAGATACAAACTCGGTGCCGCAGGCGTGCGCGGCATGCTGGTCTCCGTCAGGGGCATTGGATACCGAATGGACAATACAGATGGTTAAATTTAAAGCTAGAAATTTGCAAACATGATCGTTCGCGCTCGTGTGCAAAAGCTACAATCTTCTTCACGATACTGGATGAACTGTCTCCGGACGCCTCCGAGTCGCCCTGGACGGTTGTCGCCGCACTCAGTTTAATAGCAATAATCGGTCTTATTCCCGCCGCCGTTGTCGGCCGTCGGCCTAGCCCAAGACATCGTGAGTGCTCTGCCACCCATTCGATAGCCGCCGGTGATTATTCCGTGCGTGTCACACCGCCCCGAACTCGTTCGAGGATGCCTATGCTTTTACCGCCAATATTAACGCGATGGCCGAGCGCCTGGAGGAGTTTCAAGCAGACCTCAGATACTGGAACTCAGCGATTGCGCATGAAGTCCGAACGTCCTCGACCGTGCTATTAGGCAATCTGCGTGGACTTTCGACCGGTGCAATCGAACCAAGCCCGGAGCTATTCGCTCGCATGATTCCCTATCTCGACTATCTTGATTCTATCATCAACGATTTAGAGAATCTTCTTCTAATTGAATAGGTGGCCTGGCTGATGCCCTCCTTGCGGCAGATCTCAGCAACCAAGACACCTTCATCACCTTGCTTCAGAATGAACGCCTTCTGCGCGTCCGAAAATTGCGATGCCTTCATCGTCTACCCTTCCTTTCCCTGCGAGGAAAATGCACCGGAAAACTCTAACCAAAACTGGTCTAGTTTGAAGGGTTCAGATCAGAACTTCGTCAGCGGTCGGTGATAACTTGAGCTTGATCACATTGTGGAACAGTGGCGCACATGCGCTATGTTGTAGGCGGCCTCAAAATCTTATTGCCGTAGAGCTTCTTGTAACCCCCATAGGCATTGACCTGATGTGGTGGACGGCCTCCGCTCCCGGCATCGCAATGTGCCAAAGTGTGGCTGTCGAAAGTCACATAAGGGAGAGCCGTCCATGGAGAAGATTACCACAATTGGTCTGGATATCGCCAAGCATGTATTTCAGGTTCACGGGATCAATGGTGCCGGCGCGACGGTGAGCCGCCGCAAGCTGCGCCGCGACGATGTCGTTGGATTCTTCAAGGCATTGCCGCCATGCCTGATCGGAATCGAGGCATGCGCGACTGGACACCACTGGGCTCGGGTTCTTATGGCGCTGGGTCACGAGGTTCGGCTGATGCCGGCGTCTTACGTCAAGCCATACGTGAAGCGGCAGAAGAACGACGCGACAGATGCCGAGGCGATTTGCGAGGCGGTGACGCGGCCGACGATGCGCTTCGTTCCAGTGAAGAGCGAGGAGCAACAGGGCGTGCTGATGCTGCATCGGGTCCGCGAGCTTTTGATCCGGCAGCGGACAATGCTGGTGAACGCCTTGCGTGGCCACTTGGCGGAGTTCGGCATCGTAACGCGACAGGGCATTGCCGGCGTCGGAATGCTGATCGCGTTGGTCGACGACGATGATCACGATCTAATCCCGCCGCTTGCGCGGTCCGCGCTTCTTCCGCTGATCGGGCAGTTGCGGGAGGTGCACGAGAAGGTCAGCGAGCTGGATCGCCAAATTCATGCTTGGCATCGCTCGAACGAACTGAGCCGCCGCCTTGAGACGATCCCTGGAATTGGCCCGATCACTGCCAGCGCAATTGCCGCGACGGTGACCGACGCGTCGCTCTTCAAATCCGGCCGACAATTGGCGGCATGGATAGGCCTGGTGCCGCGGCAGAACTCATCGGGTGGCAAGGACCGCCTCGGAAGGATCAGCAAACAAGGCGATCCCTATCTCCGCCGGCTTCTCGTTGTGGGCGCGCACGCGGTGCTTCGTTTCAGCGGCAAAGCTAAAGTTGCACCGACGCGTTGGGCCGCCGAACTTCTGGTGAAGAAGCCGTACAACGTCGTCGCTGTTGCTTTGGCCAACAAGATGGCGCGGATCGTCTGGGCGTTGATGACGACGGGCAGGCGCTTTGAGGCGACCGCCGCCCTTTGAATGCTCACAGAGAATGCAGAAATTGGTGAGGTGCTGATGGCGTGATGGCGAACGGTCGAGCCGGGATCGGACAAACCCGATCAGTGGGTGCCGCTTGAAAGCGCGTTGACCTGTCTGGGATCCGATCAGCGGACTACATCAGGGCCAGCGGCATGAACGCGCCGCAATCAAAGGCCGTATACATGCCTGCACCCGACCAATCTGCCGGAAACACCACACTGCCCCTTGCCACGCGGAGGCCGTCCATACATGCCACTGAACTTTCATCCAGCGGCGACTAGAGCCCCGGCGGTTTTGAATACGCCAAGTGGCGCGGTGGGAGCAACCGGCGGAAACGCGAAGCTTTCATCTTGCGCAGCGTTGGAGCCGGTTGCGGCGATGGTCCCGGCAAAGTCTGCCGGGGTTTTGTATCCGAGCGATGAGTGCGGCCGGAAATGGTTGTACAACACGACGACAGAACACCCACGGGACCGAGGTTCGCGAGCTTTTGTATCCGTGGCATCCCTGGTCCGGGCGGCTCGTTCACGTGCATGAGTCGGTGTCCAAAGGGACGCATATTTTCCGCTGCAGCCTTTCTGGTTCTTCTTCTGGTCGACTTCTTGAGGTCCCGTCGTGGATGTTCGATCGATCAGTGAGTGGTTGTTGGCGCAGCCTGCCGGTTCCGCACGTCGATCTCGCAAGCCTGCATATTTTGGCAAGATTGCTGAAGGACGCTGATGCCTCATCGCAATCTTCGGTAATGGGCGCAGCATTGGTCTCTCACGAAACGAGTCGGAGAGATGTTCATGCCTCGCCAGCCCATGACATGCCAGTTCGATCTGTTCTCGGCCCCGCAGCGGGGGAAGACGGCAGGGACGCCGCAATGGCCGGAGTTGCCGGAGGAGACCCGCCAAGCGTTGACGGTGCTCATCGTGCGGCTGTTCGTCGATCACGCAAAGTGCGGACATGCCTCCCAACAGAAGGAGGCCGGTCATGATGCATGAGAAGATCGCGCCGCATCATCTGGAGCGGAAGGCCATCCTCTATGTTCGGCAGTCCTCGGCTCACCAGGTTCTGCACAATCGAGAGAGCAGCGCCCTCCAATACGCCATGCGCGACCGTCTGGCAGCGCTTGGATGGTCACATATAGAAACGGTGGACGACGACCTTGGTCGTTCGGCCGCCGGCGGCGTGACCCGCGCTGGATTTGATCGGATGGTGGCGGAAGTCTGCCTTGGCAAGGTCGGCGCCGTGGCCGCGCGTGAGGTATCGCGTTTCGCCCGGAACAGCCGCGATTGGCAGCAACTCATCGAGATGTGCCGCGTTGTCGATACCGTCCTGATCGATCAGGAAGCAGTTTATGCGCCCCGCCAGGGCAACGACCGCCTGCTCTTGGGTTTGAAGGGCAGCCTCAACGAATATGAACTCGATCTCTTGCGTCAGCGTTCCCTTTCCGCCCGCTATGAGAAGGCTCGCCGCGGTGAGCTCGTCGTCACTGTTCCGGCCGGCTTCGTAAAGGCCGGTGATAGGATCGAGAAGGATCCCGACCGACGCATCCAGGAAGCCATCGCACTCGTCTTCAACAAGGTCACCGAACTCGGGAGTGCCCGGCAGGCCTTGCTATGGTTCCTTGAGCAGGGGTTGGACCTGCCCGTCAGGTGCGCCAACGGTGACGTCATCTGGCGCAGGCCAAATTATGCCACCATCCACCGGATGATTGCGAACCCGATCTACGGCGGCGCTTATGCTTATGGTAAGAGTCGTTCCGTACCGGGATACGATGGCCGATCTGGAATTCGCCGCAAGGCGCGTGATGAATGGCTTGCCCTGATCCCGGACGCGCACGAAGGTTACATCAGTTGGGAACGGGCGGAGGAGATCCGCAAGATGGTCAGCGACAATGTACCGGCCAGTCGCCATCATGGAGCGCCGAAGCATGGCGACGCTCTGCTTGCCGGTCTGTTCCGCTGCAAAAGGTGCGGCCGGAAGCTGACGGTTCGTTACACAGGCGCCAACCATAACATCCCGCGCTATTCCTGTTGGCGCGGTCTACTCGATAATGGCGAACCACGTTGCATCGCCTTCGGCGGTCTGCGGGTCGATGATGCGATCGAGGAGGCGCTGCTCGGCGTGGTCGAACCAGGAGCCATTGCCGCCGCCATCGAGGCGGAACGCAATATGGCCAGCCAACGCGATCAGGTTCAGGATGTCCTGCTTCGCGACCTCGAGGCAGCACGCTATGGAGCCGACCGGGCATTCCGGCAATATGACGCGGCCGATCCGGAGAACAGACTTGTAACGTCTGAGCTCGAAGCGCGCTGGAATAAGACACTCGCACGCGTCGGCGAGATCGAGGCCAGGATTGCCAAACATCGGACAGTTACGCCGCAGCAGTTCCCCATGTCCGCATCACAGATAACCGCACTTGCGGGAAACCTTCGCACCGTCTGGACGGCGCCGACAACCGATGCAAGGCTGAAGAAGCGCATCGTGCGCACGCTCATCAATGAAGTGGTCGCCGATCTCGATGATGGAACCTCTGAGATCGTCCTCGTCATTCATTGGGTTGGAGGCGTCCACACCGAGCTGCGCCTGCCGAAGCGACGCCGTGGCCAAAGAAACGCGACCCCTGACGACATTGTCGACGCTGTCAGACAGCTCGTCTTGATCGCCAATGATGATGTGATTGCCGGTGTCCTCAATCGCAACGGACTGACGACCGGCAATGGCAATCGCTGGACACGGGAGCGGGTCACCGCGCTGAGGTCATATCGCAAGATTCCGGTCTTCCGTCCCCAGATCGACGGGGTCGAGCCGTGGCTTAATCTGGGCGGTGCGGCGAAGTTGCTCGGGATAACGCCAAAGACGCTGCGTCTGGCGGCCGAGGCGGGCGATATTGAGGGGGTTCATCCGCTACCCGATGGCCCATGGATCTTCAGCCGTTCCAAACTCGCGACCCCACAAGCACGTCAGATCCTCAATCGTGCCCGGAAGAACCCTCGCCACCCCGCGGGATCGCCTCCAGATCAGGAAAACCTATTCCCTTCAATGACATAGAAAGATGGGTGTCATGAAACAGGATTGTAATCGTCCGCCCATTCAGCAATGGCGCTGCGGGCATGATCGAGGCCGAAGAACAGGCTTTCGTTGAGCAACTCGTCGCGCATCCGGCCGTTGAAAGACTCAACATAGCCGTTCTGCATTGGCTTCCCCGGCGCAATATAGTGCCATTCGACCTTGTGATCTTTCGACCAGGCGAGGATGGCATTCGAAGTTAGTTCGGTGCCGTTGTCGGAGACAATCATTCCGGGCTTGCCGCGTCGTTCGATCAGCGTCGTCAGTTCTCGGGCGACGCGCCGACCGGAGATAGACGTGTCCGGGATTGCTGCCAAGCATTCGCGCGTCACGTCATCGACAATGTTGAGCACACGGAAGCGTCTGCCGCAGGCAAACTGATCATGCACGAAGTCCAGCGACCAGCGGGCATTGGCCTTCGCTTCAACCAGGATCGGCGCACGCGTGCCGACCGCACGCCGCCTGGCTTTCCGCTTGCGAACGGAAAGACCTTCCTCGCGATAGAGCCGGTAGATGCGATTGACCCCGGACGGCTCTCCGTCCCGCCGAAGCAGGACGAACAGCCGACGGTAGCCGAAACGACGCCGCTCATTGGCGAGGTCGCGCAGCTTCGTCCGCAGTTCAACCTCCGGCGATCGGCTTGACCGGTAACGGATCGTCTTGCGGTCGGCAGATATAATCTGGCAGGGCCCGCCGCTCCGAAAGACCCATGACGGCCTTCAGATGCGTGACGGCGTCACGCTGGGCGGCAGGCCCTACCATTTTTTTGCAAGAAGCTCGCGGAGCGCGGCTGCATCAAGCATCTGTTCGGCCAGCAGCTTCTTCAGCCTCGCATTCTCATCCTCGAGCGCCTTCAGCCGCTTCGCCTCGGAGACTTCCATGCCGCCATATTTGGCTTTCCAGTTATAAAACGTCGCTTCTGAAATCCCGTGCTTGCGGCAGAGGTCGGCCACCTTCGCGCCTGCCTCCTGCTCCTTCAGCACTGCAATAATCTGCTCTTCCGTAAATCTCTGCTTCTTCATTCGTCCGTCCTTTAATGGGCCGGACTCTAATCCATCCTGGAGGAAATTCGCAGTGGCAGGTCAGCATCGGTATGCACCACACCACTGGAGTATGCAAATTGGTCAGCCTCAACATTTTAACGTACAAGTTTCGACATTTCTACCATTTTGATCTTAGGATCATGACGTTTACGAATTGCGAAACCACGAAATACACGCGTCTACAAGAACATCTACCGGATCTATAACATCAGTACCTTTGAATATGTCTCGCGATGCGCTAGACAGCTCACTGCATCCAAGTATAATAGCGTCAGGCTTGAGGCTTCGTGTTCGCGCTACCAGTAATGCCATTTTAAATCTGGCGCGACTTATATTTCCGCTCTTGACGTCATCAATGACCCTTGTTGCGTCTTGTTGGATTGAGTCGACGTCAGGGACGGCGCCCCCCAGCCCGCAGCTGAATACCCATATAATTTGCGTTGAATATTTGCTTCCATTCCTAAGACAATTGTTCGCAGGTTATCCATATCCGTGCCGTTATGCTGATGTATAAAGTCGCGGGTAACCGCAACCATACTAATGAAATTTATTGTTAGAGCATTTGCAATATCGGACGACCAAAAATGTGCCGTATTGCAGGGAATGGCTATAGCTCCACATCCAACTTTCTCGAGCAATTGCGCGCGTTCCAGGATCTGCTCACAGCGGTTGACCAGGGCAAGGCGAGCGAGGAAGAGGCGGTCGGCCTGGCGGCCGGCATGCTGGTGGCCGGGCACGAGACAACCGTCGCGCAGATCGAATTCGGCCTGCTGGCCATGTTCCGCCATCCGCAACAGCGCGAACGTCTCGGCAGCGATCCATCCCTGGTTGACAAGGCGGTGGAGGAAATCCTGCGAATGTACCCGCCAGGCTCGGGCTGGGACGGCATCATGCGTTATCCGAGGACCGACGTGACGATCGCGGGCGTGCATATTCCCGCGGAGAGCAAGGTGCTGGTCGGCTTGCCGGCGACGTCATTCGACCCACGTCATTTCGACGACCCAGAAATCTTCGACATCGGACGCGACAGAAAGCCGCACTTGGCTTTCTCATACGGGCCGCACTACTGCATCGGCGTGGGGCTGGCCAGAGTGGAACTCAAAGTGGTGTTAGGTTCGATCTTCCAGCGCTTTCCTGCTCTACGCCTGGCCGTGGCGCCCGAAGAACTGAAGTTGCGCAAAGAGATTATCACTGGTGGGTTCGAGGAGTTTCCGGTGCTCTGGTGATTCATGGACACCAGCGGGATCGCAACCTTCTTGAAATGCGCGGGAGCTATCGAGACCGCCCTCCATTAGCGGTGGTGATCGGTGTCGGCAATCCTACAAATCCCTCCGAACAGCGACAACGAAACACCTGCAGTCTCGAAGGCTTAGCCGCACCAAAATCGAGTTGCATCATCACGAGGTAACGCGAGAAGCCCAGGTTCCAAACAAGACACTGTTGAAGACACATGCCGCAGCCACGTTACGCCAGGGAGTGAGGGTTCCGGATATTTTGTCCGCAACGTTCAAAGAGAGTGGCAGCCGGTCGACAGCGCAAGTCGCAGCTTCGGACCTTGTTTTCCTTCACGCCCTCTCCCGCAGCCTTTAGCAGCGTGTTGTTCCATTTTTATGACAGATAAGCTCCGGCTTTAAGATATCGACGCCTCGGCGACGCGGAAATGCATCCGCATCTCGCTGGTCTCGGCTTCACGATCGAGCAGTGCTCCTCGGTCGACGGAGCCGTTGAGGAAGCTGATATCGTCACCACGGTAACGGCAACAGTGCGCGGCCATCCTGTCGGACAACCATGTCAGCCTGGCATCCACATGAACGCGGTGGTGGGGATGCCTAGCGAGACGGAACTTAGCAAGGATATCCTCCTGCGTTCGGACATCTTTTTGGAGTATCCGCCACAGACCCGCATCGAAGGCCAGATCCAGCAGTTGCCGGTCCAGCATCTCTATCGAACTTTGATGACTGGTCGAGTGGACGGCCGTGGAAGCGCCGACCAGATCACGGTGTTCGACAGCGTCGGCTTCGCCATCGGCGCAGAGATGCAAGGCGGGATGGTGGTTCGAGCGTATGAGGATTTTTGGCCACATAGTGCGATCGGCAACAAGATACCGACCCCACTGGTGAATTCGGAAAGCCGCGAGCCCGCTTCACGAAATATGCGGGAAAGTCCGAAGAGCCGAGCCGATGTAACGATGCGGGTGCCGCTCATTTCTGTGAGGTGCGTGCGCGATCTACGGCCACGAACCAGCGCCAGACGGACCTCATCGGTCACGCCGCAAGCCAGCATCCGACCGGAGGCACTCTCCACGAACAACTGTCCCGAATTACCGCACTATTTAGCATTCGCTTGCATGCGCAGACTGCGATGGTACCGTTCGCCGACAACCTGGGGGGATCGCGTATGACAATTGAAGAGCTGATCGATATACAGGAAGCAGGTTCAAGAGCGCGGGTGCTCGGCCTGAAGGCTCACGAGAACCCATACCTCGCCGCCCACAGGACGCCTACTGGTGATGGCAGCGCTCTCGGAGATCGGCTTGCACGACACGACGCGTGGAAGTTCGGTTGGGAAGCGGAGGACGCTAGCCGGGAAGGAAGGGTTGTTTCGCACTTGCAGGAATTGGCCTCTGCCAAACGGCGTTCGCTTGATGCGTAACGTTATTGTGGTGGTTCGCTAGCGACGAGAAGTTTTCAGGCCCGTCGCGGCAAAGGATCGGCATCTTTTCACCATCAGGTCGCCGCCGGCTGCCCAACTGCGGTGCAAACTCGCGACGGCGCACAATTAGCTTCCGAATGTGGCAGGAGCGTTCAGCCGGTAGGAAAGCTCCTAGGTGTTTAGTCCCGGGAATTGATGGATTGGATTGAGGCTGAAGTTTTTCGGCTCTGAAGTCCATTGTCTACAGATGAATTCGTATGGCGTGAGGCCTTTGAGGGTCTTCAAGCGGCGGCCGAAATTGTAGGCGGCGAGGAAGTCGGTGAGATGCCGGGTGAGTTGGTCGTGACTGTCGAAATGATAGCGTTTGACGGTGGCTTCCTTGATTGTCCGGTTCATTCTTTCGACTTGACCGTTGGTCCAGGGGTGATTGGGTTTGGTCAGTCGGTGTTCGATGCCATGTGTTCGGCATGTACGATCGAACATATGCATGCGCAGCCTTGCCGTGGGTCCATTACGGCGAGAAGGCAGATCGCAAAACTGGACGCCGTTGTCCGTCAGGACGGTATGAATTTTGTAGGGGACGGCCTCGACCAGGGCCTTCAGGAAAGCCGCAGCGGTATGGATGTTGGCGCTTTCCTCGAGGTGGGCGAAAGCGAATTTGGATGTCCGATCAATGGCAACGAAGAGCTGGAGCTTGCCTTCGGCAGTCTGAACCTGGGCAATATCGATGTGAAAGTAGCCGATAGGGTAGGCTTTGAATTTCTTCTTCGCCGGCTTGTCACCGTCGATATCGATCAGGCGACTGATGCCATGTCGCTGAAGGCATGATGCAGCGACGATCCTGTAAGGTGAGGAATCGTTGCCTGCAGACTGTAGAGGCAGTCGTCTAGCGGCAACAGCGTATGCCGGCGGAAGGCGATGATGATCGCTTCATCTTCGGTCGACAGAACAGTGGACTTCGGCTCTTTCGGCCCAGTCGGAAGATCGGCGATCGAAGTCCGTTTCTACCACTTGGCGACCGTCTTCTGATTGATCCCGTAGCGCTTCGAAAGTGCTCTCAAGCTCTCTTGACTATGCTGTATCGCTCGACGGACCGCCTCTGTCGTGCGGGCGCTCCCATGTAGAATTTGTCCCATAGCGAATCTCTCCAGGCTTGCGAGAAGATTGCACCATCAAAATCCGGGATCAAACACCTAGGGAGTGATGCACTGATCATTCCGAAGCGGAGAGCGACGGACAAACATTCGAGAATTGCCTCGACGTGATACGCTCATGGTTGGGCCAGGGCGTTCGAGAAACCTGCGGAGGCCGTTGTGCGGCCGTCGTCTTGAAGGAATCGGCCGAAGAACGGCGCGGCCTGAGCTCATAGTCTTGACGCCTTAAGGATGGTGGAACTCGAACGTCAAACAGGATGCAACCCCACGTGGCGGCGCACAATGCTGGTGAATGCCTTCCGGGGCACTTGGCGGAGTTCGGTATCGCGACGCGACAGGGCATTGCCGGAGTCGGAATGCTTATGTGACACGGATCAAGCACCGGCACATAGCGCGAGAAGGTGTCGATCACCGTCAGAACCCGCAACTTCTTTCCGGTCGCCAGCTGGTCGTGAACGAAGTCCATGGCCATGCCCCAGCCCTCACGCTCTAAGAGCACATGCACCCGACGGTAGCCGTAGCGCACTCTCTCAGATCTCGCGAATACGCCGTTCCAAGCCGGCCTGATCGGCACGGCGAGAGATGTAGTGTTAGCTTGAACGATCGAAGTTGAGCGTCCAATGACGGCCAAGGGCGTGCGTTATCGACATCATCGGCCTCCACCCAATTCCTGCTCGCTTAGCGGCTCCGCTCCAATACGGCTATCTGCCTATGCAATCGCTGCCTTGGATCGAACCGGCTCAACGCTGCGTTTCCTTGATTTTCTCCGGAAGAAAGGAAGGCCACTATAAGGAAGGCCACTATAATGAGGAATACGACGACCAGGTAACCTTAACTATCTCCGCTCTTGCTCCCACTTCGGCTTGCGACGGGTGGTGGGAGCTGGCGGCGACACCTGCGGCGAAAGGCTCACCGGCTCGGAAGAAAGGACCTGGCTTGCCGCCAGTGCGGTTTCCAGCTCGCGTTCGTCGTGCGATGAGAGGCCAAGTTTCAGGGCTCGGATCGCGCCGAGGTCCGCTCTCGCAAGGTTCCTCCTGGCCGAGATGGACGAAGCCGCAACCTTCCTCGATCGCAAGCCGCCAGTGGTCGTTGACGATCAGCTCACATCGATTTAGCGCAGACTGCTACTGCGCGACTAATCTCGGTACATAGTTCAGCCTCCGGACGATCCTCGATGCGCAACTGTACCAGCTTGATGCCGAGAGGGTACCAGTCGGGCAATCCACTCGGCGCTGTCGACGATCAGGTAGAACGGGTCGCGCTTCAAGTGAACACCGCCTTTCCGATCACCGGCGTGGAGGGTACGGCCATGTCGCGCGGCTCCATCAGTCCGGCGTTAAAGGCTTGATTGCCGGCGGCGATTGCCGCGGCAAAGGCGGCTGCCATCGCGGCGGGATCTGCCGCGCCGGCAACGGCGGTGTTGAGCAGAACCGCATCGAATCCGAGCTCCATGACCGCAGTTGCGTGCGACGGCCGACCGATGCCGGCATCGACGATCAGCGACACGTCAGGGAAATGGGCCCGCATTGCTCTGAGCGCCGTGGGATTGAGCGGCCCGGCGGCACTGCCGATCGGTGCGCACCAAGGCATGAGCACCTTGCAGCCGGCGTCCAGCAGTCGTTCGGCCACAACCAGATCGTCCGTCGTGTACGGGAAGACTTCAAAACCTTCACCGACGAGAATGCGAGCCGCCTCGACGAGACCGAAGACATCCGGCTGTAACGTATCATGGTTGCCGATAACCTCGAGCTTGATCCAGTCGGTGGAGAACAGCTCGCGTGCCATCCTTGCCGTCAGCACCGCTTCCGCGACGCTGTGGCAACCTGCGGTGTTGGGTAGGATACGAACGCCGAGCGCGCGGACCATTTCGAAGAAGGTGCCCCCACTGCGGCCGCCAGACATTTCACGACGAAGCGAGACGGTGACGACTTCCGTCGCCGATTGCCTTACAGCCTCGGCGAGGACGGCAGGAGAGGGGTATCGCGCTGTGCCAAGCAACAGACGGGAGGTAATTTCGGCCCCATAAAGCGTCAGCATCCGTCAGCCTCCCTGCATCGGCGATAGGATTTCGATCCTGTCATTGTCGTTGAGCGAACGATCGAACCGGTCTTCGCGATGGACCAGCTCACCGTTGACGGCTGTCGCCAGCCAGTCACCCTCGTATTCCATCAGGACTAAAAGTTCCGACAGCGTCTCAGCCGCGACATTCAGAGCCTCGCCGTTAACGATCAATTTCATGGGACATTCCTTCCCGTGGCATGTTGGTTGAAGACAAGTTCAGCCGCCTCGGCCGCCATGGCTGGCGCGAGCAGAAAGCCGTGGCGGTAGAGGCCGTTGAGCGAGATCACCGTTCCCTGATGGCTTGCACGTGGAAGATTGTCCGGAAAGGCTGGGCGGATTCCGACACCCGTTTCGATTATGGTTGCATCGGCAAAGGCCGGAAATAGCGTGTATGCAGCGTTGAGCAGTTCCATCAGTGAACGGGCGACAATAGGCCCGTCGAATTCCGTCTCGATCATCGTCGCGCCGACCATGAACAGACCGTCTCCACGCGGGACGATGTAGACGGGGAACCGCGGATGGAGCAGGCGGACCGGCCGGGAGAGATCCACGTCAAAGCTTCTAAGGTAAAGCATTTCGCCGCGGACGCCGCGCAATTCCTTGACCTCGCCGATGCGCGTAGCGCCCGTGCAATCGACGACACTGTCGAAGCTCTCGTGCGGGCTCTCGCTCACGAAGGTGACCCCCTGATCCGTCAGCTTGGTGCGCAGCAGACACAAAACTCGCCGGGGATCGAGATGGGCTTCGCGGCGAAAGAACAGCCCTTGCCGGAACCGCCCGGCAAGAGAGGGTTCCAGCGTCGCGATCGCCGGCTCTTCCAGCCATTCATAGCCCGTCGTGCGGCAGGCAAAGCGTCGCAGTTCACCAAGATCGCGAGCCGAGGCGACCACGAGCGTTCCGTTTCGTCGCACCTCTCCCGGCACCATTGCCTCCCATTTGTCGGCCGCGGTGAGACCACGCATCAGCACGGCGTCATCAGCACTCTCCCGCTCGCACCACGGCGCCAGCATTCCGCCCGCGAGCCACGAAGCAGCACGCAGGAAGCCGTCATATGGATCGAGCACGGTGACCTCGGCATCTCTAGCGCGCAGCTCATGCGCCATCGTCAGGCCGGCAACGCCGGCCCCTTTGACAAGAACACGCATCTCATTCGCTCGATTGCTGCAGGATTTCTACCGGCATGTAGAGGTCTCCGCCCTCGCGATAACGCGCTGCCATCGCATCCAGACCTTCCTTCTGTGCTTCGGCGCGGATATCGTGCGAGATGCGCATGGAGCAGAATTTCGGACCGCACATGGAGCAGAAATGCGCCACCTTATGGGCTTCCTTCGGCAGCGTCTCGTCGTGGAAGCTGCGGGCGGTTTCGGGGTCCAGCGAGAGGTTGAACTGATCCTCCCAGCGGAATTCGAAACGGGCGCGGGAGAGCGCGTCGTCGCGCAGTTGCGCGGCCGGATGCCCCTTGGCGAGATCGGCGGCGTGGGCGGCGACCTTGTAGGTGATGACGCCTACCTTCACGTCGTTGCGGTCGGGAAGCCCCAGATGCTCCTTGGGCGTGACGTAGCAGAGCATCGCCGTGCCGAACCAGCCGATCATGGCTGCGCCTATCCCAGAGGTGATGTGATCGTAGCCCGGCGCGATATCGGTCGTCAGCGGCCCGAGCGTGTAGAAAGGCGCCTCGCCGCAGACTTCGAGCTGCTTGTCCATGTTCTCCTTGATCTTGTGCATCGGCACATGGCCGGGGCCCTCGATCATCACCTGGCAGTCTTTCGTCCAGGCGATCTTGGTCAGCTCTCCCAGTGTTTCCAGTTCGGCGAACTGCGCCGCATCATTCGCGTCAGCGATCGAGCCGGGGCGCAGGCCATCGCCGAGCGAGAAGGAGACGTCATAGGCGCGGCAGATGTCGCAGATCTCCTCGAAATGCTCGTAGAGGAAGCTTTCGCGGTGATGATGGAGACACCACTTCGCCATGATCGAACCGCCGCGCGAGACAATGCCGGTCACGCGGTTGGCGGTGAGCGGGATGTAGTGAAGCCGCACGCCGGCATGGATGGTGAAATAGTCGACGCCCTGTTCGGCCTGTTCGATCAGCGTGTCGCGATACACCTCCCAGGTCAGGTTCTCGGCAATGCCCTCGACCTTCTCCAGCGCCTGATAGAGCGGCACGGTACCGATCGGCACCGGCGAATTGCGGATGATCCATTCGCGGATGTTGTGGATGTTACGGCCGGTGGAGAGATCCATGACGGTATCGGCGCCCCAGCGGGCCGCCCAGACCATTTTCTCGACCTCCTCCGCCATCGATGAGGTGACGGCCGAGTTGCCGATATTGGCGTTGATCTTCACCAGAAAATTGCGGCCGATGATCATCGGTTCGGCTTCCGGATGGTTGATGTTGGCGGGGATGATCGCCCGACCCGCCGCCACTTCCTGCCGGACGAATTCCGCCGTCACATGGTTCGGAATTTGGGCGCCGAAACTTTCGCCGCTGCGGACCATGGCTTCGGCCCTCGCTTTGCGGCCGAGATTTTCGCGGATGGCGATGAACTCCATTTCCGGCGTGATGATACCGGCGCGCGCATAGGCGAACTGGGTGACGGCCTTGCCGTCCTTTGCGCGCAGCGGCTGGCGTAGCGCGGGGAATTCGGGCGTCAGCCTTTCGCCGCTGGCAAAGCCGTTGTCTTCGGGACGGACATGACGGCCCTGATAGGCCTCGACGTCGCCGCGGGCGAGAACCCAGTCACGTCGCAGTGAGGGCAGCCCTTGTTCGATGCGGATCTCGGTGCCCTCGATCGTATAGGGGCCGGACGAGTCGTAGACGACAACGGGCGGCTCGCCCGATGTCGGATGCAGGCTGATTTCGCGCATCGGCACGCAAATTTCGGGATGGACGTCCCCCCGAATGTAGATCTTCCTGGATGCCGGCAAGGGGCCGATGGTGACGGATGGGGTGATATTCTTTGCGGCGATATTCATGGTTTGAGGCTCCAAGTTTTCGATTGGAGACCCAGTCCTCAGCCGGAATGATGAAAAGACGCCGGCACGGATTCGACGCGTGAATCCACTGCCTTCGAGCGCTTGCACCGTCCCTACGCCAGTATGAACTGGATCAGGTTCAACGGGTCACTGCGCCACAATCGGCAAAGCCGTATTGTCCAGCAGTATCTCAGCCCCTTGCCGGGACCCCCCTGGTGAATGCGAAAAGGGTAGAGGCTTGCCGAGGGGACTGTCAAGCGACAATCTGCGATGGCTCGGGGTCAGGTTACACACAGGCTATCGTGCGTGTCGCCGCGATTAAGCGATGGACAAGGGCAATCGTCCGGTCGGCACGCTTCCGCAAGACAAGCGCCCTTGTCGCATAGGCAGTCGATTTATTCTGAGTAGTTCGCCAAATCTACCGAGATACAGAAGCGCTATTGAGAAAGCAGGCGCGGAACTGGAAAGTCTAGTACTTTGTCCGTGTAGCTTTCGACCAAGGCGCTAAACGGCGTGCCGTCTCGAAGTTTCAGTACGGCACGATGTTCGAGCAGGAACGGCGGCAGGCTGAGGGAACTTGTTTCATGCGCTGTTAAGCCGTCCATGTCCCAGCCTTCGGATAGAGGGGACCAGAGCAACTTGGCAGACAGGTTTGTGCGAGTGAAATTAAGAGCCTGAACGGCTCTGCCAAACGCGATATCGCTGGTCTTCAAAGCCTGATTCATCTCTGCAGTTAATTTTGCGGGTACATACCAATTTTCGGCTTCCGACAAGACGCGGTCGCCGCAGACCAGGCGGACGCGGCGATAAGCGATCAGCTCACCGGGTCCGACGGTCAGAAGGTCACGGATGTGCTCATCGGCCGGCTTGTCTTGCCCGCCCACACGCTGAGCTACAATCTTAGAACCTTCCGGTGCGAGCTTGTGCGCGGCGCACCAGCGGTCAAGGGTCAACGTAGCACTGGCATTACTCAGGAGATTGGTATTCAAGGTCTGAAGGACCGCAAGCGCTTCCACTCGAGATGCCGGCGTGTTCAGCCACTGAGACCCTATAGACGGTTCTTGCGCGATTGCGACCTGGGTGCCCAGCACGATGGCGGCCGCTGCAAATGCGGCGATACGAATGCATTTCGCAGGACATAATGACATGGAGAATGAAATCCTTTCTGCAGTATAATTGGGCAAGCCTTGCGGGCCAAATATCCTTGATTTTTGCCGATGAGCGAGCGTTGTCAGTGTATATGATAGCGGCAGCAGGATTTGAACTGCGGCTCGCGTGTACCGCACAATGGTCAGTTTCCAAAAGACTTTCTTACCATCTTTCGATGTTCCAACCGTGCTGGTTCGCACCTGTTGAAACTTGTGTGCCCGAGCCGTCCTTTGCTTGTGTCGCATCCATGTCGTCCATAATAACCTCCATCCGCTCGCCGACCTTTTGTTGGAGTTTGAAAGCGTTGGCGACTGAGCCGGCGCTTCCATTTGGGGATTTGGAAACCCGAGAGACGTGGATTTCAAATGAGGAACGTGGCGGCCGGTCCGAATTCTCCCAATTCTATACTCGTGCCTCTCACTTAAAGGTTCAGCGCCTTTGTCTTCGCCCTCGCTTGTTGCGAGATGTTCATAAAGCTGGATCGGATAAAATAGCTCGCAACCGAAAGCAAAATCTAGGAGCCATTGTTGGAAAAAGGTCTTCTTCGTCGACCCGGAGCTCTCCTGCCTCTCGAGTGACAATTGCAGACCAGGCAGCGACACGCCGTCGATGGTTGCCAACTGCAGATGCGAGTAGCCAAGGCGCTTGTCTGATTGCTTTTTCTGATGCATGTCATCGTGCTCCTTGTGCAAGCCTCCCGACCATGATGTTGCCGGCAAGATTTCAGCATTCATAGGAAGCAATATTCCTGCGGTGTGCTATCGTAGCTCCTATCCAGGACAATTCATGAAATACGTCAGCAACGCAACAGATGAGACGGATATATCTTATATTATATCTTTTTTCGTTCGAGACATCGCAAATATCCGTGTGAAAAGTTCGTGAGTGATAGGAAATATTATTTCATATATACCTACATATATTGATTTCACAGCTTTGGGTGGCTGGATGGAATGGCAGGTCTTTAAAGGCCGCGGCAAACGCCCGCTGGTCGAAATGGCAATCGGACGATGCAAGGCTATCATCGGGCGGCGTCTGCGGGCCAGGTCGCCCCTAGTCAGCAGACCGAAGTCGCGATCGACTGCGCCTTTCTCAAGCATCCTTGGCTGCGCGCCCGAAATCCATTCGCCGCACGGCACACACGGCACGATCAGCCGTTTCAAAGATTCGCAAGGACAGCTCGTCGTCGTCGGCGACGCTCGAAGCTCCACAAAACGCTTAAGGTGCCAAGACGAGGAAGCGCCCTTGAGCTCAGGCTGCGCTTGATCCGATGCGCTAGCAAGGGACGCAACGTCATATCGTCGTCGACACGCTTGGACTGATGGTCGGCCTCGTGGTTCACAGCGCCGAGATTCAGGATCGCGATGGTGCACCTGCCGCCCTCAAACCACTCTCAAGCGCTGGCCGTGGCTGAGACATATCTTCGCCGACCGTGGTTATGCCGGACCGAAGCTGAAGGGCGCACTGCAAAAGATCGCAAAGTTCACTCTCCAGATCGACAAGCGGACCGACAAGGCAAAAGGCGTCGAGGTTCTGCCGCGTCGCTGGGTCGTGGAGCGCACCTTCGCGTGGCTTGGCAGATGCCGTCGAAGGATTGGGAAAAGTCCCTCGCTTCAGCCGAAGCATGGATCACTATCGCCCACATCCGCGTCCTGACACGACGTTTGGCAAGATATGGATATCGTTGAAACCTCGTCGAGTCAGGCTCTGAGAGCGCTTTCGAAGCGTTACGGGATCAATCAGAGACCGTCGCCAAGTGGCGGAAGCGGTCCTCGGTTGCGGATCTTCCCACCGGCCACCGCGGCTGATCGTCAGAACGCCGGCACGCTCGATTGATGGCCGCCCCCGAAGCCTGTCACCTGCCGCAGGGCTATAAAACGTGCAGGCGCTCGCCTCGGGACGCGCCCGCCCTCGGACCGCTCGTCCATGATCGCTCCATCAAACTTCCACGGGGCTTGAACTCACTAAGTACATACAGACGGAACAAGGAGACAACGATGATGACTCACATGGCCTTGAGCTGCCGAGATCAACTAAGAGAAGTTCCGTGGTGACTGGAGTGGTAAAGAAAAACTTCGATTGCAGTCGCCCGGGGTGCCCTCATGTCGTACCAAATCTGCTCTGCAGCAAGATGAGATGTTCTGATGTCTGACATAAAGCCGCAAGCAGATGCCCGTCCTCCCCACATAATTGGGTTAAAAAAGCCGCTTGGAGTGGTAGGGGGAATGGGAAGTCTAGCAACTGCGAAATTTCTGCAGGCTTTGGCTCAAAAAAGTGGCGCGGACAGAGATCAAGACCACGTCCCATTTATTACTCTGTCACTTCCAAACATTTCTGATCAATCACACGCAATATCGATCGGTAGCAATGCGCCTTTGGGACAACTTCTGGAACGCGCAAAATGGCTCGAAAACGTTGGATGTGGAGCTATAGCCATCCCCTGCAATACCGCGCATTTTTGGTCTTCTGAAATTGCAAACGCACTAACAATAAAATTCATTAGTATAGTTGAGGTTACCCGCGACTTCATACGTCAGAATAACGGAACGGATCTAGATAACCTACGAACAATTGTCCTGGGAATGAAGGCAAGTATTCAAGAAAAATTGTATGGAAATTCAACGGCAGGCTGGGGTGGCGTCGACCCTGGTTTCGAGGTAATTCAACAAGATGCAGTAAGTGTCATTGATGAAGTCAAGAGGGGGAATATAGGTCGTGCGAGATTTAAAATGGCGTTACTGGTAGCACGAACACGGAGCTTCAAACCGGACGCTATTATACTTGGGTGCAGTGAGCTTTCTCTCGCATCCAGAGATATTTTCAAAGGTTCAGATGTTATAGATCCGGTAGATATTCTTGTGGATGCGTGCATTTCATGGTTTCGCGAAACATAGGCATCAACAAGCTTAGGAGCGATAGAAAGGGTAGCAAAGGTCGAAACTTCTACCTGGTATATCGGATCACTCAATGGCGCCGTCAGTTCACATGCTTTCGGACCAGCGTGTCACAATCGGCCCTCCCCAATCTCAGAGCAGGATTTTGCGTAACCGCCCGATTGGCACCGCCTGCCGCCTAGCGCCCTGATGGCCTAAGACACGTGTTTAACGACGTCGTTAGCGACGTGTCTTAGGCGAGGATTGCGATGCGCGTTGAAATTCTTGGGCAGGAACGTCGACTGCGGTGGCGCGAAGAAGACAAGCTTGCGATTGTCATGTCGGTTGGGGTTTCTGGAGCCACGATCACAGAGATTGCTCATCGTCATGATGTAACGCGGCAGCAGATATACGCCTGGCGTAGCGAGCTCAAGAAGAAGGGGCTGCTCCCGGTGTCTTCGAATGCATTGTTCATTCCCGTCGATCTGAATGCCGTGCAGAACGATGCCCCTGAATTGAGGGAGAGCTGCTCCGGGATGATTGAGCTACGATTGATCTGCGGCCGCACGCTTCGTTTCGAGAGTTCTATGGCTCCCGATGTCCTGACGCAGATTATCCGGGCAGTGGAAGCAGCATGATTGGGCCTGGGACCGGCGTTCGGGTGTATCTTGCGTGCGGGATCACGGACATGCGCAAGGGAGTAGAAGGCCTTGCCGCGCTTGCGCAGGATGTTTTGCGTCAGAAGCCGACTGGCGGCGCGGTCTTCGCCTTTCGCGGCAAGCGTGGCCAACTACCGACATTCTGCATACGTTTCTCGCTTTTCGACGATTGCCTATCCTTGGCACCCGCTGTTCGGGAAGAAGGTGCAGGTCTCGCCGTTCAGGCGTGGCAAGGGTTTAACCTGCATCTACACGGATGAGCGTCCAGATCTCTGCCGCGAATTGCCGAATTGGATGTTCGATCAAAGTTATTGCACCACCATGGCGCTAGGGCTGCCTGAGATCAGCATCGCCGGCCTCAACGAATTGGCAGCGGCGCTGGCATCGTTCGACGCGACTCGCTTACGAGGCGCAAAATCCCGTCCTTCGAGGAAGAAGGAGAAGGATGATGCGAAGCAGGCGACATCAAAATCGCGATCAACTCGTTCTGGAGTTGGAGCGCCAAAATCTTCAGGTTCCAGCGGTCAAGAACGTCAAAGAGTTGGTGGAAGCGCTGGCGGATCTTCTGCTGGAAGCTTTGGAAGCAAACAGAATGACGAAGACGGGAGGCGTTGATGAACACGAAGATCACGCCTGACCATCTTTGCCGCGCCGCTGTGGTCTATGTCCGCCAGTCCACAATGACTCAGGTCACCGGCAATCTGGAAAGTCAGCGCTGGCAATATGACCTGGCTGGAGCTGCCGCGTCGACTGGCTTTGCATCGGTGAGCGTAATCGATGACGATCTCGGCCGCTCAGGTTCAGGCAGCACGGAACGGCCTGGATTCGAACGGCTTGTGGCACAGGTTTGCTCCGGCAATGTAGGAGCGGTCTATTGTATCGAGGCGTCTCGGCTGGCGCGCAACGGCAGGGACTGGCATCATCTGATCGACCTTTGCGCGCTTGCGGGTACGCTGGTCATCGATCCGGATGGCGCCTATGATCCGCGGCTCGTCAACGATCGTCTGCTGCTTGGGTTGAAAGGCACGATGTCGGAGTATGAGCTTAGCTTGATGCGTCAACGTGGCATCGCCGCACGTGATTCCAAGGCAGGACGCGGGGAACTGCGGTTCATGCTGCCACCAGGCTTTTGCTGGAGCGAGGCGGGCAAGATCGAGATTGATCCGGACGAACACGTGGCCGAAACGATCAGGCTCGTCTTCGCCAAATTCCGGGAACTGGGAAGTGGACGACAGGTCTTTTTGTGGCTGCGGTCGGCCGATATCAAGATGCCGGTCGTCCTGCGCAATGTCGACGTCTGTAAGCTTGCCTGGAAGGCGCCGGCCTACCACAGCGTCATGCAGATTCTCCACAATCCACTCTACGCGGGCGCCTATGCCTTCGGAAGACGTGCGCAGCGAACGCGGATCGTCGATGGCCGCGCTCGCAAGGCTACCGGGGTGCGCAAGCCGAGGGACGAATGGAGCGTGCTGTTGCGCGACAATCATCAAGGTTACATCAGTTGGGGGGAGTATGAGGAAAACCACAAGCTTCTGACCGAGAACGCGCACATGAAGAAGAATTGCGATCGCAAGTCAGCGCGTGGCGGCCGTGCCCTTTTGACGGGACTGATGCGATGCGGTCGCTGTGGCCGAATGATGCGCGTCTTCTACGGCAGCGCAAAAGGCAATGCCCATCGCTATCAGTGCCGCGGCGACGATGCTCACGTGGGTGTCGGCCTTTGTATCGGCATTGGCGGCGTCAGGGTCGACCGCGCCGTTGCGATGCAGATTTTAGAAGCGGTATCGGACCGAGCTGTCGAAGCGGCAATCTTCGCCTTGGATCAAGTCGAGCGGTCCCGGAGAGATGTCATTGCCGCAATCGAGCGGGACCTCGAAGGCGCACGCTACGAAGCGCTGTTAGCCAGTCGCAGGTATGAGCTTGTGGACCCGGCCAAGCGGCATGTTGCACGCGAACTGGAGGCCCGATGGAATGATGCCCTGGAGCGAGTAGGCGTGCTTGAGCGCAAGATCAAAGATCTATCCGCGTTGTCAGCAGCACGCCCCGTCATCGATCGTGGCCGACTCCTGCAACTTGCCCAGGATTTACCGACCGTATGGAATGCGCCCTCTACGGAGACGCGAACGAAGCAACGGCTCATCCACATCCTGATTCAGGAGATTATTTGCGATCTCGATGATGCGACCAACGAGGCGGTGCTCTTGATCCATTGGACCGGCGGTCGGCACACAGAGGTGCGTGTGGCGCGCGTCAAGACCGGACGATATCCTGCCGAACTCGCACCATCGGCCGTCGAGGCCCTGCGCAAACTGGGCGGACATTGGCCAGATCGGGAACTCGCGGTGTCCCTCAATAGGATGCTTTGCAAGACAGGTGATGGAGAGAGCTGGACTACCGTGCGGGTTCGTGACTTGCGCGAGCGCCTGGGAATTCCCGAATATGATGCCACCAAAGTGGACGTACCGATGATCAGCTTGATGAAAGCGGCGGAGAAACTCGGTATTTGCGTCGGATCGGCCAAAAGCTTGGTGCAGAGAGGAATTTTACCTGCAACGCAAATCCTTCCCGGCTCGCCATGGATGGTTCCCGTCGAAGCATTATCCTCAGAAGCCGCCCGGATAGGGGTGCAGGGTGTCGTCGATCGACGCCCCAAGTTTTATGAGGATTATCAATATGATAAAGTCGTCCGGCTGCCCGGAATCTGATGGAGGGATGCATTATGAAGCGCACTGTGCCGATCGTTTGAAGCTGCTGTATTTTGATGGCCAGGGCTTCTGCCTGTATTACAAGATCTTGCCGAAGGGGCGGTTTCCTTGGCCTTCGGCATCCGACGGGACTGCCCGGCTGACGTCGGCCCAACTGGCGATGTTGTGGGAAGGGATCGATTGGCGTCGTCCTGATTGGGGTGCGCCACCGGCCCGTGTCGGGTGATTTTATCCCACACCACTGGTTTTTATGGAAATTTATCCTGGCTCGTGGTAGTCAGGATCATGTCTAGAGCGACGACAAATCTTCCGGACGATCCAGCCTTTCTCAAGGCAATGATTGCCGCTTTGCAGGCGGAAAATGCGAAGATGTCGGCCACATTGCAGGCGCATGATCAGTTAATCCAAACGCTGCGGCTGCGCATTGCCAAGCTGAAGAAACAGGTCTTCGGCAAGTCGTCTGAAAAGATTGAGCGTGAAATCGAGCAGTTGGAACTGGCGCTTGAGGATCTGTTGATCGCCGCCGCTGAAGGCAGTACGGCGCCAATCGATGAACCTGATGAGGCGGCGTCTGTTGTTCCCTTGGCGGATACCTCTGAAAAGATCATGCGCCGGCGCCCACGCGTCTCGGACAAGGCGGTTCGCGAGCGCCGAGAGCTCGATCCTGGTTCCTGCTGCCCGGAATGCGGAGGTGAATTGCGTCTTGTCGGTGAGGACGTCAGCGAAATCCTCGACATGATCGCCGCGCAGATGAAAGTCATCGAAGTTGCTCGACTGAAGAAGTCCTGCCGCTGCTGCGAGAAAATGGTGCAGGTGGCAGCACCCAGCCGCCCGATACCGGGCAGCATGGCCGGCGCTGGCCTCTTGGCGTACATTCTGGTCTCGAAGTTCGACGACCATTTGCCACTGTACCGTCTGAACGAGATCTTCGCCCGCATGGGCGCCGACATTCCCGACAGCACGATGGTTGATTGGTGTGGTCGCGCCATGCAGGTGCTTCAGCCTCTCATCGAGCGGATCGAAACGGCGGTCATGGCAAGTGACCTGCTTCATGCGGACGACACCCCGATCAGGGTGCTGGATCGCTCGCTGCGAGACAAGGGGTTGGGCAAGGGTGTGAAGAAGGGCAGGATCTGGACGTATGTCCGCGATCAGCGTCCATGGGCAGGCAGTTCCCCGCCCGGTGCAGTCTACTATTTTGCTCCTGACTGGAAAGAAGAGCACGTCCACCGCCACCTCAAGCAATCAAGCGGCATCCTTCAGGCTGACGGCTACAAAGGATATGGCAAGCTATACGCGCCTGGAGAAAAGGGAGAATCTCGCTTCAAGGAAGCCGCCTGCTGGGCTCATTGGCGACGAGACTTCCACGATATCTGGACATCAAACAAGTCCGAGATCGCGCGAGAGGCTCTCGATCGCATCGGAGCGCTTTACGACATCGAGCGAGGCATCAACGGCCAGCCTCCTGAGATCCGGCTTGCCGCGCGTCAGACCCAGAGCAAGCCTAAGGTCGATGCATTCCGCCACTGGGCTGAAGCTCAACTAACGCGCATTCCGGGCAAAAGCGATCTGGCGACAGCTTTCCGCTACGGATTGAGCCGATGGTCTTCACTCTGTCTGTTCCTCGACGACGGCCGCGTCGCGATCGACAACAATTCCGCCGAGCGGGCACTGCGTCCGATAGGCGTGGGAAGACGGAACTGGCTCTTCGCGGGAGCCGATACGGGAGCGGAGACCTTGGCACGCGCCATGACGATCATCGAGACGGCAAAGATGAATGGTCTTGATCCGCAGGCCTATCTGGCAGACGTGCTCGATCGCATCCACGATCACAAGATCAATCGGTTAGACGAATTGCTTCCGTGGAACTGGTCGGCGATCACCACAATCGACGCGAAGGCAGCCTGATGGCGACAGTCACCTACGTCCGTACGATCAAATTTGTTGCCGAAATCCTCGAAGAGGACCCGGAGCTTCTTCAGGCAATTGTCTCCAACGATGATAATCTGAGCTACGGCAGCATCATCTCCGTGTACACCGGAGACGACGAATCGGTGACCGCACTGACAGACGACGGCATGGACGAATTGGAGCAGACGCTCAAAGATGCCCGCCGCTCACCCCAAGAATGGAACGACTTCCTCGACAGCTTTGTTGACGACGAGCTGCTCGTCGCTCGCATCAAAGCAAAATCTCGGCGGTAGCAATCGGGCGGTTACGATTTTGCGGCAACTAGCGACTTCTCAAAATTGCTCGGTCAGACGCCTTTAAAGGGCGACACGACGACTGCTGGTGCAAACATCGGATCTTCCCCGAGTACAGAAAGAACCTCAGCTCGCTTTCGGGCGAGCCGTCGCCACGTGAACAATTGCTGCGGCGTCAACCCATGCCGCCGCGCCACAGAGCACACCGAGGTTCGCAACTCTCCGCAATGATCCGCGCCTTCTGATCGTCGCTCCATTCGCTACGGCGGCCATTGCCAGTGAACACCTCAAACCGGCGTACCGGCTCATCCTTCGATTTAAGTGTAAGCTCTGAAATCGACATATGTCCAAGCCGTCTTTCGAGGTTGAACATCAATGATCAAGCGATGATCCGGAAGGTGGATCAGGACAGCGTCTCTGATGTCCTATGTCAAGGTTTCGGCCACGAGGAATCCCACGCTCCAAAGAACGTCCAGCCAGGATGATCGCGTATGGATGGAGGCGGAACTCAAGGACGTCGGTGAGCAAGCTCTGATGCGCGGGTTGGATACGCATTCCCGATAATGCGTCCGGGGCTGTTCCTATCTTACTACCGGCGTCGGTCGGTACCGGCCACAAAGCGGCTGACGGATACCTCCCGCTTCCAAGCAGGTCTTAGAGCTTCCGCAAATGCCGTCCTGCATCATCTCGCGGTCCGGCGTCAGATCTGCGACGATCCGTTTCAAGTGACCGTAATTTGCTCTGCATGCATGAAAACTCCATGCAGCCTCCACGGAATCTCCACCCGTACGCGAGAGATAGACCTTGTTGAGGAGACACTGATGCGGATTCGGGGCCCTAAGCTGGTTTCTGGCCACACCACTTAGCATGCTGGTCCAATGCTGACGTGCAATCCGCGACACCATCCGCGTGCCACCCAAAGGCTTCGCGAACAACCGACGGCGCGATTGCGATCAGTGTGCCCAACCTCGGGCAGAAGGTTCCGGTCGGCTTAGCTCGATACCGAGAGAGATTGCTCAAATGACGACGCAAGCTGATGCTGATTTGGCCTTTGGGACTTTTTTTCACCAGATGGACGGTCTCTTTCGTGTTGAACAGTTGTTCGAGTGTCTATCTGATTTCGGGAAAATTTTGGGTCACCCTTTGGTCGCCTATGGCGCTTCGACGCACGTTCATAATCCACTTAGAAAAGGCGGAAGCAAATTGCAAACAATGTCGAATTATCCAGCGGCTTGGCAGGAGCATTGTTTAAAAGAAGGTTATGACAGGCTTGGTCCAATCGTAGCGGCGAGCCGATCTCAGTCGTTGCCGCTCCTCTGGGACGAAGTGTATGCCGATCCAAAAACCACGGATAGAGAACGACGCATCTTCGATGAGGCTAAAAATTTTGGTTTGAAGGCGGGCGTTACTGTTCCCCTCCGCGGGCAGGGAGGCAGTTTCTCGACCATGAGTTTTGTTCAAAAAGAAGCGAGTGGACTGAAGGACTTTGAAATCAACTACCTCCAATTTGCCGCGTGGTTATTTCATTTGAAGATCGTGAACACTTTTGACTGCAACGACGAACGTCCCAACCTGACTGGGCGTGAAAAGGAGTGTCTCGCATGGGTCGCAAAGGGAAAGTCCTCTTGGGACATCTCAGGTATACTTGGAATCTCGGCAAATACAATCAATTTTCATATCAAAAACGCTATGAGGAAGCTGAAGACCGGGAATAGAATAGTTGCGGTACTGAGGGCGGCAAGATACGGATTGATTGAGGTGCAGCCGTAGTAGATTGGAGAAACTAAGTTCAAATCATCTTAGGTGTCAAGCGTATTTACGAAACCACGTCGTAATAGCAGGCCGGCGCAAGTAATATATGAAAAAATATATTTTCTCCGGTAGGCGAAGTCGTCGCCATTCTTCTTCCCTGGGTTGGTGTCCACTTTATGGCCGGACACATAAGCTAACTGCTCAGGTTGCAGCGATTCGAATTTATGGTTTGACGCGAGGCGTCGCGAAACCTCCCTCGCATCATTACTTTTAGGAGGCACGCCATGCGCAATGAATTGATCCTCATCATCGAGGACGATCGGGAAACTCGTGCTTTGTTAAAAATTTACCTTGAGAGAGAAGGTTATCGAATAGTGGAGGCATCCGATGGAGAAATAGGCCTTGCGCACCATATGAAGCTGAAACCGGATCTTATCATTCTCGACATCTCGTTGCCCCGCCGGGACGGCTTTGAGGTGTTGGCTGAAATCAGGCGCCGCGGCGATACGCCAGTGATTATGGTGACTGGCCGGGGCAAGCTTATTGAACAACTGCAGGGCTATCGATGCGAAGTAGATGTTTACATTGCCAAACCGTTCGAACCGGACTTGGTGGTGGCCCATACCAACGCGGTGCTACGGAGGGTCGGTCGTCGCACCGCCAATAGGCCAATCCGCCTTGGAAAACTGACTATCGATCAGTCAGCACATGCCGCATGGGCAGATCAACCGACTGGACGAAAAGACCTGAAGCTGACTCCAACGGAGTTCAGGCTTATCTCTCGTATGGCTAGTTCCCCCGGCCGCGTGTTCGAGCGTGCTGAACTGATTGACGCGTGTTTTCCAGAAGATTTGCCGCTCGAGCGGACCATTGATTCTCATATGTCCAATCTGAGATCCAAACTAGACGCGGCAGACCTTCGCGGCATGTTGGTCTCCCTCAGGGGCATTGGATACCGAATGGACAACCCAGATGGTTAGATACAGGACCAGAAATTTGAAAACGATGATCGTTCGGGCTTTGAGCGTGCAAACCTTCATATCTTTAGCGGCATTTAACTTTGGAGTTGCAATATTTTTCACGATACTGGATCGATTGCAGTCTTTGGGCTATTTTCGGGAAACCAATTATTACTCGTCCTGGATGGATGTCGCCGTACTGAGTTTAATAGTAACAATGGGTCTTATTCCCGCCGTCATTGTCGGCCGTCGGCTAGCCCAAGGCATAGTGGGCGCTCTGCCACCAATTGCAGCTGCAACCCGTTCTATAGCCGCCGGTGACTATTCAGTGCGTGTCACGGCGCCCCCGAACTCGTTCGAGGAGACCTATGCACTTACTGCCGATATTAACGCTATGGCCGAACGTTTGGAGGAGTTGGAAGCAGATCTCAGGTACCGGAATTCAGCGATCGCGCATGAATTCCGCACGTCCCTGACCGTGCTATTTGGCAACCTGCGTGGACTTTCGACTGGAGCCATCGAACCAAGTCGGGAGCTCTTCGCTCGCATGATTCCCCATGTCAGCTGTCTTGTTCCTATGGCCGACGACTTAGAAAATCTTCGATTATCGAGCGCCAACAAGCTCGTTTTTAACATGAAAGAGATCGACCTGGCGGTGGAAGCTGAGACGCTGACCGCCTCGATGGAGCACGATTTAATCGCTGCCAGCATCACAATTGAGCGACAGTTCGATCGTGCAGTTTGCATCGCCGATCCTACGGGAATGCACCTTGTGCTGCGAGCGCTGCTCGATAACTGCCGCCGCTACGCAACGGGGAGCACCGTGACCATCCAGACCTATCAGGATGAAGATTCGGCCATGATACTTTGCGAGGACACAGGTCCTGGCTTGCCAGCCGACGTGGCAGATAAAGTCTTCGATAGCTTCTGGCGCGGCAATGACTCGCAAGAGCGCGTTCCCGAAGGCAGCGGTCTTGGCCTTACAATTGTAAAGACGATAGTAAGTGCCCATCACGGCGAAGTCGCCATAGATACTGATTGCGGACGAGGCTTCAAAGTCAAGGTCCGGCTGCCAAAGAACGCCTCCAACGTAAAGAGGATTTAGTGTTGGTGGACGTGAACTGAAGTGACGGGCCGGTGGGTAATTTCCTCCAGATTTTATTAGAATCCGACCTGCTGAAGTACGGACAATGAAGGAGGAGAGATTTACGGAAGAGCAGATCATTGCGGTGCTGAAGGAACAGGAAGCTGGAGCGTAGCGGTTGATGTTTGCTCAAAGCAGATTTAGAAAGCGACCTTTCACATTTTGGAGACCCAGATATGGCGGCATGAAAGTTTGCGAGGCGAAGCGTCTGAAGGCGCTCAAGAGGACAACGCCAAGCTGAAGAAGCCGATCGCCGAGCAGATGCTGGTGCCGCCGCACTCTGCGAGCGTCCTGCAAAAATGTATGTCCACCTCGTCCGTGCAAGGGTTCGCGACAGGCGAAAGATTCGCGTCGGATTGACGAGCCATCCGTCACGCTTGAGCAGCACGTGCACGCGGCGGTAGCCGTAGCGCACCCGTGTTTGGCAGACGTCCTTGCTTCTCAGCTTCAGTTCGGCCTGCTCGCCGCGGCTGGTCCAGTCCGCCTGACCGTGTCGACAAGCTTGCGCTTGCGGGTAGGCCTCCGAGCTTTTTTGACAGGACGTCCTGAAGCATGGCCTTGTCCAACGACGGGTCGGCGACGATCCGCTTCAGCTTGGCATTCTCGTCCTCGAGTTGGCGAAGTCGCTTCATCTCCGGAGGGTATGCGAGCGCCAATTGTAAAAGGTCGCATCCGAAATTCCCCCCTTGCGGCAGACCTCACCGATCGGCGTACCGTCCTCTGACTGCTTCAACACGAATGCTATTTGCGGTTCCGAAAAGTTCGACGCCTTCATGGGATTCTCCTCTTCTTCCCCGCAGGGATCATAAGTGGATAATTCAGTTCCAAATGGCCTAGTTTGACGGGGTACGTCGGTGCAGGAGACGCTGAAGAGAGATCCCCAAAGCGGCTAATTGTTCAGCTTTCGACGGCATCAAGGCGGGTTGATTACGGTGATCTTGACCTTGCCCCGTTGAAATAATCCATTTTGAAGTAAGCTCTGGCCCATTGAGAGGACCAGAGAATGAAGCGCAACCGTTTCACGGACGAACAGATCATCGGCATTCTGAAGGAGCACGAGGCAGGCACGCCGGTCTCGGAGCTTTGCCGCAAGCATGGCGTTAGCGATGCCAGCATCTATAAACGGAAGGCCAAGTTCGGCGGCATGGAGGTGTCCGAGGCCAAGCGGCTGAAGACGCTTGAGGACGAGAACACGCTGAAGCGGCTTCTGGCGGATGCGATGCTCGACAATGCTGCCTTGAAAGACCTTTTGGGAAAGAAGTGGTGACGCCCGCGGCCAAGCGGAAAGCTGTCGCGCGTCTGATGAGCCATCATGGGATGAGCGAACGGCGGGCGTGTAAAGCCATTGGTTTTTGCCGAATGACGGTCCGTTACGAGACCAGCCGCGACAATGATCATGAGCTTCGCGAGCGAATGAAGGCGTTGGCGCATGAACGTCGCCGCTTCGGATATCGACGCATTCATGTGCTGCTCCGGCGGGAGGGTCACCTCGTGAACCACAAGAGGCTCTTCCGGCTCTATCGGGAGGAGAAACTGACGGTGCGCAAGCGCGGCGGTCGCAAGCGAGCGATAGGCACGCGAGCGCCGATGCTGGTGCCGATGGTGGCCAATGATCGTTGGTCGCTAGACTTCGTGTCGGATCAGTTCACCGATGGGCGCAGATTGCGGATTCTGACCGTCGTCGATGATTGCACGAGGGAGTGCCTGGCGCTCGTCGCCGATACATCCCTTTCCGGTCTTCGCGTCGCACGGGAGCTTGACCGGATTATCGAGGAGCGCGGCAAGCCGAGGATGATCGTCAGCGACAACGGCAGCGAGTTCACCAGCAACGCGATCCTGCAATGGGCGGACCGGACCAAGGTTGACAGGCATTACATTGCACCTGGCAAGCCGATCCAGAACGCTTTTATCGAAAGCTTCAACGGGCGGCTGCGAGACGAGTTCTTGAATGAAACTCTGTTCTCGTCGCTTGCTCACGCCCGGTCTGCGCTTTCAAACTGGCGTAGCGATTACAACGATCAACGCCCGCATTCAGGCCTTGGCTGGCTGACACCGGCCGAATTCGCTCAGACACTCAACCCGCGACGTGATGCGGTGCTGCGCAGCCGAAATGGCTCCGCACCGCAACCCGCCGCTACCGAACCAACAACAGCAACCAAAAACCGCTGGAGCGAACTCAAAACTGATAAAACTTGGGGGCAAGGTCAATCTGGCACGACGGCCAGGGCGCCTGCCTGTTCACGAATGACCGCCGTTCATACTGCCTCTTTCCTCGGCAGTTGATGTTCTTGCTGGGTTTGGATAGGCGGTATCGGTGTTGAGGAGATTGCTGAGTTGCGGCGGTATAGTTGGTATTTCGTCGAGGCTCTGCAGGTAGGATGCGATTGGAGGGCGGCCGCTTGAGCTCTATCTCCCCAGGGTAAGCAGGGGCAAGAGCGCAATCAACGCGTTCCGACCCCTGTCCTATTTTGTCAATTAGCCAACGCTTGATGTATCCAGTTTAAGATAGCGGTCTTCGGCTTGGCGCCGACAGAGATGCTAGCCACTTCGCCTACCTCGAAGATCGCGAGCGTCGGGATCGAGAGGACGCCGAACCGCCGGGCGATCTCCGGATTTTCGTCGATATTCAGCTTGGCCACCTTGACCTTTCCTTCCATCTCAACCTCGATTTCTTCGAGGCTCGGAGCAATCATTTTGCACGGAGCGCACCACTCAGCCCAGAAATCGACGACTACGGGCACTACGGATTCCAGGACTTCCGACTGGAAATTGCTGACATCGACCTTCTTAACGCTCACGGTTGCTCCTTATTGAAATTGTGGGTAGCGCAGCAGCGGATTGTGGTTCGGCTGCCATTGCGTAGCTGTCATACGGGCGCTAGGTGTTGGAATTGAGGGTTCCTCCTCTTCGTCTTCCCCCACCAGAGGTGTTGGCGAGGTCAAAGTTAATCAGTAATTATTCGTGTTCTCAATCGAATAGGATCAATATCGATGGTAGCACGTAAGATCTCAAACGCTGGTCCGGTTTCCGTGCAACAGCCGAACGCATCTGCGGATTATGTCTCACTGAAATCTGTCCTACCATTTTCAACACAGCACGAAACCTACAATGTCGAGTAGGGTGGCGCATACGCATGTGGCGCACGAAAGCGTTGATACAGGGCAAAGCGTGGTCGCATTGATCGTCGGAAGAGGAGTTACCCTTCAGGCCGGCGACGCCAGTTCGGCTAAGACGTCTCGGCATGTTGTCGTGATTTCTTGCACGTTCATCTAGGTTACCTCTTGGTTGGCTGATTTGAACGGTGCGAGTCAGGAAGGCCGGCAAATGCGGAAGAGATCGCGATGCCCGGTATTGTCCACGCATCACCAGAGCACCGGGAACTCCTCAAACCCGCCAGTGATGATGTCTTTGCGCAACTTCAGTTCTTCGGGCGCCACGGCTAGGCGCAACGCGGGGAAGCGTTGGAAAATTGAGCCGAACACCACCTTGAGTTCCAGCCTGGCCAGCGCCCCGCCGATGCAGTAGTGCGGCCCGTGGGAGAACGCTAGGTGCGGGTTTTCGGCGCGTCCGATGTCGAAGATTTCCGGGTCGTCGAAACGGCGTGGATCGAACGACGTCGCCGATAGGCCGACCAGCACCTTGCTCTCCGCGGGAATATGCACGCCCGCGATGGTCACGTCGGCCCTTGGATAGCGCATGATGCCGTCCCAGCCCGCGCCCGGCGGGTACATGCGCAAGATTTCCTCCACCGCCTTGTCCACAAGGGATGGATCGCCGAACAGGCGTTCGCGTTGTTGCGGATGGCGAAACATCGCTAGCAGGCCGAACTCAATCTGCGCGACGGTGCTCTCGTGTCCCGCCACCAGCATACCCGCCGCCAGGCCGATCGCCTCTTCCTCAGTCGCCTTGCCTTGGCTGACCGCCGCGAGCAGATCCGTCAGCAGGTTGTCGCCGGGATCCTGGCGCTTGTCTCGCATCTTGGCGCGAATGTAGCTGCGCAATTCTTCCCAGGCCAAGCGCGCCGCGCTCCGCGGGCCGCTTTCATGCTGGTGCGTCATAACCTCGTCGGATAGCTCGGCGAAAAAGGCGTGATCCTCGTAGAGAACGCCCATTAACGCGCTGATGACCATGGCCGGAAGCGGAAAAGAGAGGTGGCGGCGCAGGTCGGCGGGCTGCGGCTGGGCCGCCAGCGTCTGGAACAACTGCGCGGCGATCGCCTCGACCTGCCGCGCGATCAATTTCACTCTGCGGCGGCTGAAGGCCGGCGCGACGATTTTGCGTAACCGGGCATGCTCGCCGCCCTCGTGCGAGCCTAGCCACCCCGGGGAACCGAGAATAACCGTAGCCGGGGTGAATGCCTCCGGCGGCATTCCCGAAGGCCTAAACGCCGGATCGGACAGTACCGCCTTGGCCTCGTCGTAGCCTGTCACCCACCAGCCTTCGTGTCCAGACGGGAAGCGCACGCGGTGGATTGGACCATTGGCGCATAGCGCCAACATCTCGGGCGAGGGCTCGATGTGATCGACGCGCCACATCGGCAGCGTCGGCAAGGATTGTTCGGACATGGTGGCAACTCACTCTTTACGCGATGAAGGGGCGGAACGTGACACCGGCAGGCGCTGCCGGCGGCGAATGTCTTAAGGCGGCATGTAGAACGTCCTCCGCGGCGATTGTCAGCACCTGGTACCTCAGCGGGCGGAAGGTGTCAGCATGGCGCGTTGGCCGCCTTGCAAGTGCCAGCAGCAACCGCAATCGTCTTGCTCGATGATGTCGCTTTTTTCCAGTTTCTCATACCCATCGAGGGGCTGCGCTCTGTTTCAGCGAGAGAAAAGACTACCTCAACGTCCTCGCGTGAGACGAGCGACCCGGCTTCCCTCGTAATCCTCCGTTGGGCGAGACGGCGCACCATTTCCTTGATGTAAGCGGCGCTGCCGCCCTTTGAACGCGAGACGGCTTCGGCCAAAGCTTCGCCCTGAAAGTTCAGCGCATGACCGAATCGCTCAATCAACCGCTTGCGGCAATCGTCATCCGGGAGCGGAATATCGAGAGCCACATCTATCCCCGTCGTGACAGAAAGACGCCGGGCCATGATGCAGATGGAAGTCATTCAAGAATTCCTGTTCGTCGTGAACACCGATTGTGCTCCTCCGCGTTAGACGCCGCGGGGTTGTGCAAGCGACGCCTGTAAGTCAGGTGCCGGAGATTTAGCCTCTTCGCAATTGCGGTTCCGAACTGGCGCCGGGTCGCCCTGTTTGATACGGGCACGTTGTGCATAATCCTCTAAGCTCGCAATCGGATCTGGGCCTTAGGGACCCAGCTTACTCGGAGCACTACTCGTGCCAATCAGGTTGCGCCGGTAAGCCTTCCAGATTGCACATCATTCGTTGTCACTATTCGGAGGTTCCGTAGGGTTGTCGACATATAGGGTCGCAATCCGCCCGCGATCACTACCACGTTGGAGAGGGCGGTCCGATGGGCTCTAGATCGGATATGGGGGCGAGGTGATCGTTCTCACGATGGGGCCGCCCGTGGCGGAGCAAGCGCAACGCAACGCTACCCCTATGGCTAAGATCGCGGGACGATTACAAAGATCCGGTCGCACGCATTGCTTGGACACCAGACCCAGGAAGACGATGCCGGGCCGGCTGCCACTGGATCAAACGCTAGGCGCGGGCCACCCTTAGTAAAGACGAACGACTCTCTGCGCCCGAATTTCTTCACCATATTGCGTTTCATCTCCAGACAGAAATGGACGTGAATTCTGATGAGAACTAGGTCGATTCGAAAGGGTCCAGATCATACTGTTGATAGCTGGAGTTCGAATGTAGGCGCGGTTTGCTCCTTACGCGGCACTTCACCGGGCGCCAAGTGGGTATTGGCCGAGCTTAGCATGAAAATGTGTTGACACGCTGCTCGAGGCCGCGGTCCGTTGGTCGGGCTTGGACACGTTCAGCGCTCGAACCGCTCCAGCATACGCTTCAATTGTGCATTTTGCATTCGAAGCTTGCGCGCCAACTGATCCCGGAGCAGCCTGATCTCGCCATCGAGGCTGATTTCATCGTCAGAAGCAGTGGGAACGCTTGGAGGCCGTGGGAGAACGACCGCAATAGTTTTCGCCTTCTTGCCCCGCGTGCTGCGCTTTCGCGTTTGACCTTCACCAAGTCGTCGAAAGGCATTTGGTGCGGCATGCGCAGCTGTGGCGGCTTCATCGGACAAAGCTGGATCAGCTGCTTCCTCCGGCCTCGCGCGTTCGATATCTGCGGGACCATCAACAGCGCTTTCCACCTCGTCGGCATGATTCGGGCCGACTGCCACCGCCGCGGAATGATCGTGAAAAACTGCCGTATCGTCCGTAGGACGGTCTGTGGCGCCCAACTCGTTTTTGGCTGCAGTTTCAGATGGCTCGGCGATGGCCAATCCGTCCGGCTTCACGTCATCGGTCGAGCGGTGTTCTTGCCTCTGCTGCCGTCGCCGTGACACCAGCCCAGCAAGAAGTTTCCATGGAGACGCCATTTTATTCGACCTCGAATTCTACCCCGTATGCAAACTACGAGCAAAAGTGTTGGCGGCAGAACGAACCGCCGCCAAAAACTTCACTTCAATAAGCATGAGAATGCGGCCAGCTTGACCGTCTGCTGCGATCAACCGAGGTTGAGTCGCTTTCGCAGATCGGCATTTTCAGCGCGGAGCTTCTCCGCCAGCAGCTTGCGCAGTCTCTGGTTTTCCTCTTCGAGCTGCAGAAGATCCGCAAACTCGTCGACTGCAGCCACCGACGGTGCCGTCGCTGCCTGCACCGCCCTCGGAGCACGCTTGATAGGCGCACGTCCGGCGCTTGTCGCGCTTTCGTCAGGCTTTGCTTTGCGTCCTCTCTTCTGCTTTCCGGCGGTGGCATTCGAAGCCAATGCTGGTTGCACAGAAACCGGGGCGGGGGCCGTTTCAGGGACTGCCTTCTTAGCGCGAGGTTTGCGCACTTTCTTAGATACATCGGACGCGGTGGCGGCCGGCGTTTCAGCATTGATCATCGTATCGTTTTCGTCGGCCATTGTGATCTCCTGTAAAGCCGATGCATTTGTCTCCTGCTCGATCGGCAGTGTCAATAACGGCCCGGCCTGTTCTTCTCCGGATACAAGCATCTCGCTGCTTCTTGCTTGAGGAGCTAATGACATAAATGGCATTGCCTCGTCCTGCATATCTTGCGCAACGGACTTGAGATCCGTGTCTGCCCAGATCGAGCTCGGTTTAGAGTTGAGTTTTCGCCGGCCTGATTTGTACTCGACGGCAAAGCTGCGCTGCACTTTTTTCATCTTAAAGAAGCCTCGGGTGTCAGATTCGAAGGTTCGGCGACGTCTTCAGCATCGCAAGCCTTTCAGATAGCGACTGCAGTCCATCCGGTCTATATTTTTTGAATTTTGGCTCACTGGGTCCAATCGAAAACAAGCAACAGCTGGGATATAGTTACGTTGGCGCCGCTCGACGATTGCGAGCCGATCTACGCTGGTGTGGCCCTTTGACGTGGCAATACGGCCTGATCCGATGTTCGTCTTGCGCGTAACCGTCGCATAGACGACGACCAATAGCTGACGCGCCGAACCCGATCACGGTTGTGCTAATGTCGGTCGAATAGCCGAATGTTACGCGCAATTGGCCGGCTTTCTGCGCCAGCGCAAGCTCATCGTCCGTCAAGCGAAAATGATCGAGCCCAATCGGGTCATGGTCCTCCGCAATCAGGGTATCGCCCACGGCCGCGGCCTAAGCGGCTCGGGTAGGCATATCCGGCAATGCCTTCTCCTCGATCAAACGTTGGTTCTGCGGTCTATCAGTTGCGCCGCCATAGTAAAGCCGCAACAATTTTGACTTGATCTACGGCCCTTCAAATTCAGACGGTCAGCGCTGCCTCAGGACCGCGGGAGCTGCCGCCATGCGCCCAGTCGGGTTTCCGCGTTTGGCTGCGCACTCGGGCGGTGATGGCGTTCCGCTGCCAAAATCCCACAGCAGCGGTTTTGTGGTCTGTTCCCCAGTTAGATGGATTCGCAGCGGATCAGTGCAACCTTTGAAGATAGAGGCGAGGGCGTGACCCACGAAGAACTAGCTTTCAGAAAGAACTCGCGGCCGCTTGGAGCAGGACAATTCGATCCGGGTTGAAGACAGCCTCAGAAGCCCGCGACCTTGGCGAGTGCCCGCTTCTCGCGGCGGCGCTGGACCGAAGATGCAATGTTCATCTCCTCCCGGTATTTCGCAACCGTGCGGCGGGCGAGATTGACGCCGCCCTTCTTCAGCATGTCAACGATATCGTTATCGGAAAGTATCGCCTCCGGGGTCTCCTGCAGGGTCAGTTCACGGATCTTGTGACGCACGGCCTCGGCCGAATGGCTGTCGCCGCCCGCGACGGCGCTGATCGAGACGGTGAAGAAATATTTGAGTTCGAAGAGGCCGCGCGGCGTCAGCAAATATTTGTTCGACGTGGCGCGGCTGACGGTGGATTCATGCATCTTGATCGCCTCGGCGACGGTTTTCAGGTTCAGCGGGCGCAGGTAATCGACGCCGTGCAACAGGAAGGCGTCCTGCTGGCGGACGATTTCGCTTGCCACCTTCATGATGGTTTTTGCCCGCTCGTCCAGGCTGCGCATAAGCCAATTGACCGTCTCCTGGCAACCGGAAAGGAAGGCGTGAGCTTCGTCGTTCTTTTTCACCAGGGAAAAATAGGACTTGTTGACCAGCGGGCGCGGCAGCGTATCCGGATTTAGCTCGACCAACCAGCCGCCATCAGAGGAGGCTCTGACGACCACATCGGGTATGATCGCTTCGGAAACAGGTGCCTCGAAATCGCTGCCAGGCTTCGCATTGAGCTGGCGGATCTCACCGCGCATGTCGAGAAGATCTTCCTCGTCGACGCCGCAGAGCCGCGTCAACGTGGCGAAATCACGCCGCGCCAGAAGTTCGAGGTTTTCGACCAGCTTCTGCATGGCCGGATCATAGCGGTCCTTCTGCCTGAGCTGGATGGCAAAGCATTCGGCGAGGCTGCGGGCGAAAACACCCGGCGGATCAAGGCTCTGCAGGGTGGCAAGCACGCGCTCGGCCTGTGCGAGGCTCGTGCCCAGCCTCTCGCCCGCCTCGACAATATCGGCTTGCAGATAACCTCGCTCGTCGAGCTGGTCGACGAAATTCTGCGCGATCAGCCGGTCGGCCATGTCAGGCAGGGCGAAGGGGATCTGCTGGGCGAGATGGTCGCGCAGCGACACCTGGCCGGCGCCGAAATCGTCGATATCGTAGTCGGCGCCATCGCCGCTGCCCGGCATCGACTTCCACTGGCTGACGAGCTCCGGCGCGTCGAGTCGCTGCGGGGCCGCGTCGTCAGGAAAGACATTGGTGTAGTTGGCGTCGAGCTCGTCATTCAGTCGGTTGGTGCCGGCGCTGCCGCCATTGTCATACCAGTCGGTGGAGAGCGCCTCGTCACGATTGTCATAACCATCGTCCCCACCGGAATCCTCCGGCTGATGAGCATACTCTCCATCTTCGGTTTCGCAGCATTCGCCACCCGGCTCCTCGTCGTCCTGAAATTCGAGCAGCGGATTCTGCTCCACTTCCATGGCGATGAACTGTTTGAGTTCAACATGAGTCATCTGCAGCAACTCGATGGATTTCATCTGTTGCGGTGACATCCCCAAAGACTGGGTCTGGTGCAGGAAAAGATTGGCAGTGCATTTCATGATAAAACCCTTAACTCGCAGGAGCTGCCGATCATGGCTTCAGGGCTCGGAAATCGATCCCTTCGCGTGAAAATTGACACGTGCTTGACATCATGAACTATTGGACAGTTTGGGCGCCTCGGCCGGTAATCTCCTTTCGAGATTTCGTGCCAAACCATTCGATTGGCTTCCGAAAAGATGCTCAAATTCGGTTGTTGGGTGAACAAAGTTTGGATAGGGGCATGTGTTGCGGACCCGACGAAAAGACGACAGTTCGATCTTCGCAATTCCCCATCTGCCTTTCCTGTTTGGACCGAGTGTGCGGTCAGAGTTTTCGTTGATCCGTTTCGTCGTCGGCGAGGATTCGCCAGGCCGCGCCTTGAAGGTCGTCATACTGGCCGCTCTTCAGCGACCAAAGGAATGCCAGGAGTCCTATTCCTCCCATCAGCAGCGCGATCGGTACGAGATAGATCAACATGTTCATGCGGTTTTGGTCTCCGCACTCCTGCCGATCCCTCCTCGAATGTGCATATCCTGACGCCTGCTGAGGGCGTTCAGTCGCAGCGCGTTGGTCACGACGATGATCGAAGATGTCGACATTGACACCGCCGCTATCAGCGGCGTCGCCAATCCGGCGATGGCGATCGGCACTGCTAGAGCGTTGTAACCAATGGCGAGAGCGAAGTTCTGCCGGATGAGGCTGGCGGATCGTCGCGCAACGGCGATCGCTTCCGGAACAGCGTCAAGCCGATCGTTGAAGAAAACCAGGTCGGCCGCCTGTCTGCCGATATCGGAGGCTGTGGCCGGCGCCATCGAGACATGCGCGGCAGCAAGTGCCGGGGCGTCGTTGATCCCGTCGCCAACCATGAGCACGCGACGACCTTCGCCATTCAGCCTCTGGCATTCCTCGACCTTCTGTTTCGGCGTCAGAGAGCCCAAAGCCCAGTCGATACCCAGGGCATGCGCCGTATTGTCGACGACGGTCTGCCTGTCTCCGGACACGATCAGCGTTTCAAGGCCGGCTGCATCAAGCCGGTCGATGGCCTCGCAAGCACCCGGACGAAGCGTGTCATCGAAGAAGAAGCGGGCAAGATCGACGCCATTCTTCGACAGGACCACTTCCGAGAACGGACCGTCGGCGGTGCGGGGCACGACGCTGGTTCCGCAGGCAAACGCCGCGTTGCCCAATCTATAGACATCCGCTCCGTTCCTGGCCTCCAGTCCGCCACAGGGGATTTCCGTGACCTTGTCGAAGGACATGGGGGCGGTTTCGGTATCCCGTACCAGGGCCTGAGAAAGAGGATGCCTTGAATGCGCTGCCAATCCACAGGCGATTGCGGTGGCGCTCTCGTCCATGGCGTCCACTCTGACAAGACGCGAACTGCCCATCGTCAAGGTGCCCGTCTTGTCAAAGGCCACGGTGTCGGCCTCGGCCAGCCTTTCGAGTGCTGAACCGTCCTTCACCATGATGCCCTTCCGGAAAAGCTCCCCCGCGGCGACAACCTGGACCACGGGCACGGCAAGACCCAATGCACACGGGCAGGTGATGATCAGCACCGCTACGGCGACCAGCATGGCCTGTTTCCAGTCTCCGCCCAGAATGCCCCAGGCAAGGAAGGAGACCAGCGCCAGCAGATGCACGACCGGGGAATAGAGTGTCGCAGCGCGATCGGCGATCCTGCGATAGCGAGCTCTTCCGCCCTCGGCGGCTTCCATGAGGCCAATGATTTCCGAGAGAAGCGAATTCTTGGCAATTCTCGTTGCCCGCAACACCAGCGAGCCGGTCAGATTCATTGCCCCGGAACTCACTTCGCTGTTGCTGGCGACGGCGACGGGGCTGCTCTCGCCGGTGACGATGGAGAGGTCCAGGTCGCTTTCTCCGCTGACGATTATGCCATCGACGGGAACCCGTTCGCCTGCGGCTATCGAGATTTCATCCCCCGCCGCGATCTCTTCTATCGCAATGTAATGTCGCGACCCGTCCGGATTGATCAGCAATGCCCCGCGCGGGGCCAGTCGTGCCAGTCCGTTGATCGCCGCCCGAGCCTTTTCCCGCATGACATGGTCGAGGGTTCTGCCGATCAGCAGGAAGAAGAGCAGCGAGACCGAAGCATCGAACCATGCATGCTCGCCGTGATGGACGGTCTCCCATAATGAAACGGCATAGGAGAGCGTCACGGCAAGCGAGATCGGAACGTCCATGTTGGTGCGCCCGTGCCGGAGCGCATTCCAGGCCGATTTGAAGAAGAAGCGCCCCGCATAGACCAGCGCGGGCGCTGCTATCATCGCCGAGATCCAATGAAACATGTCGCGCGTCGCGGCATCTGCGCCCGACCAGACCGATACCGAGAGCAACATGATGTTGGCGGCCGCAAAACCGGACACGCCGATCGCGAGGAGAAGCTGATTTCTGGTCTTGTCGTTCTCGGGAGCTGAGGGCGTGAAGAGATGCGCGCGATAGCCGGCCGCGTTGATCGCTGTGAGGATCTTGGACGGATCGGTGGCGCCCGTCTCGATCTCCTCCTGGTAGACGCAGCTCACCCTTCGCGCCGTGAGATTGACTCGTGCTGTCTTGACGAAGGAAAGCGCCAACAACGCCCTTTCGATGGTCGAAATGCAGCCACCGCAGTGCACGTCGGGAACGTTCAGGTCCAACTGACGCAATCCCTCGCCGAGCGGCTGGCTGGCAAGGCGAACCTCTCCGGCACTGGACGATGTCGTGCTGAGGGCAAGCACGCTTTCCGCCTCCATGGTGCAGCAGGTCATTGGCGTAACTCCGCGGTATCGATGCGTTTTGCGTCATGCATGACGACCACGCCGCCGTTTCGCGAGATGGCCTCGACAATCCAGTCACCTTCGGCTAGACCATGCTCCGCTTCGAACCGCCCCGCGGCTGTCTTCCTAAGCGTAAGGAGGAAGTCCTCGTGGTCTCCGACAGGCCGTTTGAAATTCAGAACGACGTCGTCGACGATCGCAGGCGATCCGCTCTTGTCGTGAATATCGTAGCGGATCTCGTGCCCCTGTATGGAGAGGGTGCCCTCGATGCCGTAAGCGGCCATTGCCTTCATTGCCGCCGCTTTGCGGTTGAACGCCTGACTGGCGACATAGGTGTTTTCCACGACCAGACCGCTCCAGCTGGAGGAGGCATAGAAGGCCATGGTGACGTTCACCGCGATTACCACGCCAAAGAATGCCGAGGTCGAAAGCAGTACGTGCAGGCCTGTAAAACCTTGAGCGGAGGTCTTCATTTGATGTCTCCCGGTGCATTGAACGCCGCGCGGTAGGTTGCCCGATCGGCATGTTCGGTATCTTCGATCACGAACAGAAATTCGTTGATCGCCGCTCCGGTAGGCTTGCGCGTAACGAAGACCTTTAGCGTCGTGGCCGCGTCGGGCTCGGCAAGGACCGTAAAGCTGCGAGCGTCTTCCTTGCCGAACTCGGGAATGCGCATCGTCGCCCCCTCCAGCCCGACCAGGCTTATGTTCACATCCCTCGGCTTCGGCACCATGTTCAGGACACGAAGCGTGTAGCCATTCCGCAGCGAGCCGTCGCTTTCCATAACATATTGGGGGTTTCGGTCGTGAACGACGTTGAGTTCAAGGCGCTCCCGAAAGGTGAGATGGACGAGCATTGCCACGCCGACCGACGCCCAGGCGAGCGCGTAAAAGAGTGTTCTCGGGCGAAAGATGATCCGCCAGTTGAAGCGTCGGATCGCTGGAACGAAGGTCCCATTCTGATTTCGAACCCTCGATGGCTGGACAGCCGTTCGTCCTTCGTCCGTGGCGAGCGACATGTTGCTCGAGTATTCGCTGAGCGTGGCGTAGGCGATCAGGCCGCGAGGCTTCCCGCGCTTCTCCATGCGACCGTCGCAGGCATCGATGCAGAGCGCGCAGGTGATGCACCCCATCTGCTGGCCGTTGCGAATGTCGATTCCCATCGGGCACACTGCCACGCAGGCATTGCAATCGACGCAATCCCCGACCGGCATGCCTCTGGCTCGAGCCCTCTTGGGGTACCGCGACCGCTGCTCGCCCCTCCAGGCATTGTAGGTGACGACGAGAGAATTTTCATCGAGCATCGCACCCTGTATGCGTGGCCACGGGCACATGTAGATGCACACCTGCTCTCGCATCAGACCGCCGAGCACATAGGTGGTTGCAGTAAGGATGGCGACAGTCGTGTAGGCGACTGCAGGAGCGCGGCCGGTGAACAGCGAAACAAGCAGGCTCGGCGCGTCGGCAAAATAAAAGATCCACGCTACCCCCGTGACGACGCCAATCAGCAGCCAGATCGAATGTTTGACCACACGCTTCCTCAGCTTGGCAAAGTTCATGGGACCAGCGTCGAGCTTCTTTCGCGCGTTTCGATCGCCTTCGATCGCACGTTCGACGACGAGAAAAAGATCAACCCAGACGGTCTGCGGACAAGCGTAGCCGCACCATGCGCGGCCAACTGCGGAAGTGACGAGAAAAAGGCCGAACCCGGCCATGACGAGGAGACCGGCTACATAATAAAATTCCTGAGGCCAGATTTCGATGGAGAAAAAGAAGAAGCGCCGTGAGGAAAGGTCGATAAGTATTGCCTGGTCAGGCGCGTAAGGACCACGATCCCAGCGAATCCACGGCGCGAGATAGTAGATGCAAAGCGTAACCAGGAGGACGATCCACTTGAACCGACGGAAACGTCCCTCTGCATGCTTGGGAAAAACCTTCTTCCGAGGAGCGTAGAGAGGCTGTCGATTGCGACGGGGCATTGACCGGCTCGCCACGGAGCCTTTTGATGTATCGGGATCTGGTGCGGTGCAGAGCTTCATGGGACTTATCCGATTTCATCTGCCGTTCTCCCATCTGCTGCGCATCTGTCATTGATGCAGATCAAGAGCGGAGGCCTTCGTGCGAAAGGAAAACGCCATGGAGAGGGGGCGTGGCCTCGGGGGCTGCGGGGGAACAAACAACCTCGCTGGAACGTCCTCGACAACGCTACAGCTACCGGCTTGTCTGCTCGTGGTCTTTGAGGCAGGTCCAACTGATGATCGAGCTGCCGCTCTTTGCTAGGTCGTCCCGATTGGAAGGTGGCGGCGTGGCCTTGGCGCATCGAGCCGCGTGATCGTATCGTGGCGCGCGGCGTGCCATCGAGATCGAGGATCTGGTTGTGGCCGTGAGCTGTCATGGCTTTCTCCTCACGTCCCGCCGCCAAGCGAATGCACAAAAATGGTAAGTTCCTTGACCGTCGTATCGCCGAGACGCCCTGCCCAGGCAGGCATGACGCCATGCTTGGGAGCGGCTACCTGGCGGATGATCGCATCCTCGCCGCGTGCCTTCAGCCAGATCGCATCGGCGAGATCCGGCGCGCCCATTTCGACCTTTCCTTTGGCGTCGTCGCCGTGACATGCGGCACAGTTATCGGCGAAGACCTGTTTTCCGGCCTCTGCGAGACCGGGGTCCGACGTTGTATGGGTCAGTCCCCAGACGTAAGCCGCGACCTGCCTTGTCTGGACGGGATCCAGAACATCGGCAAAGGGCGGCATTTCGGAAGCATGAGTGTCCGTATCCCCGTCGAAGCGAATCCCATGCGCGATCGTCGCCTGGATGGCATCCAGGTCTCCGCCCCACAGCCAATCGTCGTCGTTGAGGTTCGGAAATCCAGGACCGCCGCTTGCTCCCGAGCCGTGGCATGGCGCACAATTCACCTTGAATGCTGACGCGCCGCCAGCGATTGCGAATTCGCGAAGGGCAGAATCGGAATCGATCTCGTGCACCGTCTTGGCCGCGATCAGATCATGAAGCGTCGTCTGCGATGCCTTCGCCTGATCCAGGTTCCGCTGCAGCTCGGCGCGGCTGGAATAGCCCAGCATGCCCTTCGTGGCGTCAGTAATCATCGGGATCGTGGGATATGCGATCGCATAGCCTAAAGCCCAGACAATGGTGGCGTAGAAGGTCCACACCCACCAGCGGGGCATCGGATTGTTGAGTTCGCGGATGCCGTCCCATTCATGTCCGGTCGTTTCGACGCCGCTAAATTCATCAATATGTTTTTCCGACATCTCAATCATCCTTCAAGGGAATATCGGCGGCCTCTTTCGCCGTTTGCTTGCTGCCTGGGCGAAGGGTGAACACAACCGCGCCGACGAAGTATGCCGTCATTGCCAGGAGGCCCCAGCTGTCGGCGAAGTGTCTCATTGCAGTGTAGGTTTCCATGGATCACCTCATCGGTAGCCGGTCGCGTCGTCGTAGGTCGAGAAATCGACCAAGGTTCCGAGCATCTGCAGGTAGGCCACTAAGGCATCCATTTCGGTCAGCGCAGCAGGATCGCCGTCGAAATCGCCGGTCTTCGCCTTCGGATAACGGGCAAGCAGGGCCGTCGTATCTGCGTTCGGATCGGCTTGGGCCACCATGTCCGCCTCCGCGTTCGCCAGCATGTCGTCGTTATAAGGCACGCCCACGTCCTCGTTGGCCTTCAGGTCCATTCCCACGTCCTTGACCGTCACCCTCCGCTCTTTGAGGAAGGCGTAGCTCGGCATGATCGACTCCGGCACGACCGCCCGTGGATACGCGAGATGCTGGACATGCCATTCGTTGGAGTAGCGTGCGCCGACACGGGCCAGATCGGGCCCGGTTCGCTTGGATCCCCACTGGAACGGATGATCGTACATCGATTCCGCGGCCAGCGAGTAATGGCCGTAACGCTCCACCTCGTCGCGGAACGGTCTGATCATCTGGCTGTGGCAGACATAGCAGCCTTCGCGGATGTAGATGTTCCGTCCCGCCAGCTCGAGGGGTGTGTAAGGCCGCATGCCTTCCACTTTCTCGATCGTGTTCTGCAGATAGAACAGCGGTGCGATTTCTACGATGCCGCCGATGCTGACGACGAGCAGCGACCCGACCAGAAGAAGAGTCGCATTCTTTTCGAGGATCTTATGCTTATCCAATATCGATGCCATGTCTCACCTCATTCGGCAGGCTGTGCCTGGGGCACGACAGTGGTTGGGATTGCGGCTTCGTCGCGCTGGTGGCCGTGGATCGTCATGAACACGTTCCAGGCCATGACGAGGCCGCCCGCCAGATAAAGCGCTCCGCCGATCGCGCGCAGCACGTAGTAGGGGATCATCGCCGCGACTGTCTCCGCGAAGGAATAGACGAGGAAGCCCTGGGAATTGTATTCGCGCCACATCAGCCCCTGCTGTATGCCGGCAACCCAGAGCACGGCCGCGTAAACGACAATCCCAAGCGTTGCGAGCCAGAAGTGCCAGTTGACCATCCGCAGGCTGTAGAGACGCTCGCGCCCCCACAGCTTCGGCGTCAGGTAGTAAATCGCCCCGAAGGTGATCATCCCGACCCAGCCGAGTGCGCCGGAATGCACGTGACCGATCGTCCATTCGGTATAGTGGCTGAGCGAATTGACGGTTTTCACCGACATCATCGGGCCTTCGAAAGTCGACATGCCGTAAAAGGCGATGGCGACAATCATCATTCGTATGATTGGGTCGGTGCGAATCTTGTCCCAGGCGCCCGAAAGGGTCATGAGGCCGTTGATCATTCCGCCCCATGATGGCATCCAGAGCATGATCGAGAAAACCATACCGAGCGTCTGGGCCCAGTCGGGCAGTGCCGTGTAGTGCAGATGGTGCGGGCCGGCCCAGATGTACATGAAGATCAGCGCCCAGAAGTGGATGATCGAAAGCCGGTATGAAAAAACAGGGCGATTGGCCTGCTTCGGCACGAAGTAGTACATCATGCCCAGGAACCCGGCGGTGAGAAAGAACCCGACGGCGTTATGGCCGTACCACCATTGGGTCAGCGCGTCCTGGACACCCGAGAAGACAGAATAGCTCTTGGAGCCAAGGAACGAGACCGGAACCGCCAGGTTGTTGACCACGTGCAGCATGGCGATGGTGATGATGAAGGCAAGGTAGAACCAGTTTGCCACATAGATGTGCGGCTCTTTGCGCTTTAGGATCGTCCCAAGATATACTGCGAGATAGGCGACCCAAACGATGGTCAGCCAGAGGTCGACGTACCACTCAGGTTCGGCATATTCACGGCCTTGAGTGATTCCAAGAACGTATCCAGTCGCAGCCATCACGATAAAAAGCTGGTAGCCCCAGAATACGAACCAAGCCAGGTTGCCGCCGAAGAGGCGCGCGCGACAGGTGCGTTGCACCACATAAAAGGAGGTCATGATCAGCGCGTTGCCGCCAAAGGCGAAGATGACTGCCGACGTGTGAACCGGCCGCAGCCTTCCGAAATTGAGATAAGGGGCGATGTTGAGGTCAGGCAAGGCCAGTTGAAGCGCGATGATCACGCCAACCAGGAAGCCAACCACGCCCCAAAATACCGTGGCAATCAAGCCATACCGTATCACCTCGTCGAAATAGCCGGACTTATCGACGTTGCGCTGTTGGCCTGCCGGCGAAAATTCAACCTTGCTGACCATCAGCACAGCCCCCATAACGAGGCAGAGGCAAAGTATGCCCATATGAACCGCAAAGAGATGATCATGCGCGAATGCGGCTAGTAGCAGCGCTAGAAACGCCGCGACCGCGATCACCATCGTTTCCGTTGTGTAATTCATGATGTCGTCCCCAGTACGCCGACGACCGCGTCGCGGCCGTCTTTCTCGCCAGGACTGTCATGAAGCCGCGAATTGCGCCTTGATCTGCGTCAACGAGAGGTCGGGAAAACGGGACTGCGCTACGATTATAATACAATGGGTCGTTTAGTCGTTCGGCACATTGCAACTGTCCTGACATCACGCTGGGTGTGTTAGATCACGTTTTTGTGGTGGATCAGTTCTCCCGGATTGGCGGAACGCGTGATGGGCCAGGTGTTATAGACGAGCGCACGACGACAGATGCAGCCCATCAAACAATGTCAGAGTTTGCTGACGCGCTATAGGATCAACCTGAGGAAGGTGGCCGGAAGAAAAATTATGTTTTTGGCCGACATGCCGTAGGAAACGCCGAATTTAGGGCGCTGCACCCTTGAGGTGAGATGTCCAGAAGGAGGGCTTAGGAAATCGTTGCTAACATCGGCTGGGATACATGTTTCGAGCGGCAACTTGTCGACGGCGTGCAAGCCCGGCGTATAATCAATGAAACACGAGCCGATTGGAAGCAAGCTGCGCGCTTCGCTCGATCGTGTCAGAAACGCCGCTACGGGTGAGCGGCATTATTGTTCCTCTCTATGTTGGTTGTCTGGTCAAAAAGGGGGCCGCCAACACCTGGTTCGCCAAGATAGGTGGAAGTCTCCGATTCGATCAGAGCGTTCCGCAGGGAGCGTTCTCCTCTCGTCGTACAGGGCTGCGCGAGTCGTCCGGCGGCTGGAAGTTGCGCCGAAGACCAACCGCAATGCCATCAAATGGAGGCGCTAGTCATATGCCACCGCGGCGCGGACTGCCGCCAGCCGCATCAATGACCGCGAATGCGAGCTCAATACCTTGCGATGGGTTCTGGCGACCAGCAAGCACTTCATGATCGAGCCTGAGTCAGACAACGATATGCTGGCGCACCGGAGTCGAAGGCTATCAACGTCAGCCGCATTGGACTGCCTCGTCTTCAATAACGGGAAAGCGCCGATCCGGAACCTACAACCCTATCCGTATTCACCGGTCGGGTCTGTCCGCGCCCTGTCCGTGCGATGAAGACTGCATGTTGAACTCGACGATGTGCTGGGTTATCAGAGCGGTGGAACAGGCGATCGCCGCCAGCGATCAAATGGCTACCAAGTCGACGCGTCCCTGGGCCGATGGCCAGATCAAGCGATTTCGCCGCCGCCTCCATTCGGGCGTCGCTTGTGGCGCTGTTTAGTCGTTCTCTATCACAAGATCGCCAATGGCTGCAGGATGCATTTGTTCGTGGATGTTTTGCGCATGTGCCATGGCGCTCTCGTAGTCAACGTGAAGGTGGACGCGCGACATCGCGCCATTAAGCTCGGTCACCACGACCTTTGATCCGATGGCGACGGCGCGCGTGCCTCCCGTTTCGACGAGGCGCATCGCGAAATCGATGTCGGTTATGATGCAAAGGCAGGGCCTGCCGTCCTCTTCAAAGCATATCGAGCTAATATCGTGTTGATCAAGAAAGACACAGAGAGCATCGCGTTCTGCAACACTCGCGACAGCTAATACTGCTGTGTCGCGTGCTACTGTCACGGATCTGGAGTATTCGTGGCCTGTGATGACTGTGCCCGTCGCCGCTCCGTTATTAGTCAGTGCTTTGCACACTATGGTGACTGCGTGCTTATTAGCATAATCCACTGCCCTGTGGTGCAGCACCTTTGCGCCCTGTCGCGACATCTGCGCGATTGTCCCATACCCAATCTTCGGGATTAATCGTGCCCCTGGTACAAGATGAGGATCTGCCGTGTAGACGCCCTTAACATCTGAATATATTTCGCACACTTGCCCTCCCAACATAGCCGCGATCACGACCGCTGTCAGATCGGAGCTGTTTCTGCCGAGAAACGTTAGTCTGCCCGACTGATCAACTGCCTGACCACCCGCGACAACGACAATGTCATGCTCCTGAAGTGCAGCCCTGATTGGCTGAGGATCGACGCTTTCAACTGAGGCGCGACCGAAGTCCGAATTTGTGCGTATCCCTAGGACATAGCCGTTCAACGACGTTACGGGAATCCCAAGGCGACTGACCGCAGCTTCCAACAGGCACGCACTCAGCATCTCGCCGATAGCAAGCGTCGCATCGAGATTCGATGGCGTTGCTTCCCTATTGACGCCAAGCACGGTTGATTTCAGCTCGTCGGTCATTCCAGACATTGCGCTGACCACGGCAACTATCTTGCTTCCTCCTTCAGCTCGCAGCTCAGCTAAATACCGAGCAACTCGGGCATAATGGCAAGGGTCTCGAAAACTCGAGCCCCGAATTTGACAATAGTCGTCTTCATGATTCACCGATCAAATTTTGGCGATCGCAAGCTGTGCGATGAGGAGTGCGTTGAGTGCGGCCCCAACCTGAACGTTGTCGGCTACAACCCACATCCACAGCCCGCGCGGGTTCTCTGGATTAACTCGGACCCGTCCGACGTGAACATCTGCAGGATCTCCCAGATAGCGCGGCGTTGGATATCCGTCAGCATAAAGTCGAACACCTGGTTCATTTGCCAGGAGCTCATGGACCTGTTCTAGTCGAACATGTTCGTCAAACTCGACGTATACCGCCTCGGAATGACCCGTCTTTACCGGCACTCTGACGCAGGTGGCGGCTAACTGCAGATGAGGCATACCGAAGATCTTCCGTGACTCTTGAACCAGCTTGCGTTCCTC